>JAYSYW010000161.1:0-10485 GCA_043727255.1 Rhizobacter sp.
GCGAGGGGCGATGCCGTCGGGTCGGTTTTCTTTGCTTCCTTTCTTTGGCGACCCAAAGAAAGGAAGTCGGCCGCCGGGCCGAAACCCCGGCGCCGAGCACAGACCAGAGATGAACACCACCCCAACGCTCAAGCCCAGCCTCAGCCCAAAAACCAAAGCCAAAGCCAACACCAGAGCGCAAGCCATACAAATCACCCACCCTCCAACCCCCAATAAACCCCCTTCACCTGCTGATAAAGCCTCATCCCCGCAACCCCCTTCTCCCGCCCCACCCCACTCTCCTTGAACCCCCCGAACGGCGTCGCAATCGAGAGCTGCTTGTACGTGTTGATCCACACCGTGCCCGCGTCCAGCAAGCGCGCCACGCGCCACGCGCGCCGGTAGTCCGCAGTCCACACCCCCGCCGCCAACCCAAACACCGAATCGTTCGCCTGCGCCAGCAAGTCGTCTTCACCGTCGAACGGCATCACACAAATCACCGGCCCAAAAATCTCTTGCTGCGCAACCAAAGCCCGGTTGTCGATGCCAGCCAACACGGTGGGCAGATAAAACGCCCCATCGGCCAGATGCGCACCATCCGGCGCCTGCCCGCCACACAGCACCGACGCCCCCGCCACACGCGCCGCGTCCACCACGGCGGCAATCTGGTCGCGGTGCGCGAACGACGCGATCGGGCCCATCTGCGCGCCAGCGGCATCGGGCAAGTCAACCCGCAACGCCCGCGCTTTGGCCACCAGCATCGACAGCACACGCTCGTACACCGCACGCTGCACGAAGAGGCGCGAGCCCGCCACGCACGACTGCCCGCTGCCCTCAAAAATGCCACCAGCCACGGCTTCGACCGCCGCCTCAAGGTCGGCATCGGCGAACACGATGTGCGGCGACTTGCCACCCAGTTCCAGTGCCACGGGCATCAGGCGCTGCGCGGCCACAGAGGCAATGCGCTTGCCGCTCGCGGTGCCGCCGGTGAACGACACCATCTTCACGCCCGGGTGCTCAACCAGCGCGGCACCCGCCACCGCCCCGGTGCCGGGCAGCACGTTCAACAGCCCCGGCGGCAAGCCGGCTTCATGGGCGATGCGCGCCAGCTCGAGCGCGCACGAAGGCGTCAGCTCCGACGGCTTCAAGATCACCGCATTGCCGGCCGCGAGCGCTGGCGCCACCTTCTGCGCCTCCATCGTCAGCGGCGAATTCCAGGGTGTGATGGCCGCCACCACGCCATAGGGTTCATGGACCGTCATCGACAGGTAGTGGCCACGCGGCGGGGTCAGCTCGGAACCAGTCGTCTCGACCACCGCCGCGTAGTAGCGAAAGGTGGCCGCCGCGCTCTTGACCTGCGCCACGCATTCGGCCTGCACCTTGCCGTTTTCAAGGCGCTGCAAACGCGCCAGCAGGTCGGCATTGGCGGTGATGCCCTCGCTGATCTGGTGCAACAAAGCCGCGCGCTGGGGCGGTTGCATGTGGCGCCACGACGCCTGCGCGGCGGCCTGCGTGGCCACTTGCACCGCGTGGGCCACGCAGGCCGGCCCAGCCGCCGAAACGCAGTGGTTGATTTGCCCGTTGGCCGGGTTCACCGACACCAACGTCGCCTGTGAGCCGTGCACCCGCTCGCCGCCAATCCACATGGGGCGCGCTGCGGACTCAGGCGCCGCCATGCTCTGTTCCAGCCGTGGCATTTTTTGTTCTGCTTAACGAAACAAGAATTCTCATATTTGCACGATTTTTAGCGCAGATTCAGCCAAATCGTACCCGGCCCTCTTGGCGATCGCCACCGGGATTGCCCCGCAATAAATCGAACGTTCCACGCGTCGGAGCACAAGACATTGGCGAGAAATTGGAATAAGAGAATGCTCGTTTCGCCAAACAGAATAACGACTTCGTTTGACCCGAGACGCTGGTGCGGCAACGGCGCGTTGAGGGGCACCCGGGCGTCGGCCCACTCCTACATGCCAAGCCGGGGCGGTCTGATTCGCCGGGCCAGGCTTTCGCGCTGCAATGGGTGCCACGAACCCGGGCGCCGCGTGACCAGCCTGGGGCTTTTGAAGCAGGGCCAACGCAATGGACGCGCGCCCTTCGCAACCCAGGTTGCGACCACAAAGGAGCAAGACATGCACAAGGACATTGAAACCAAGAACCGCCCACTCACCACCGACGGGCGTGACGCCAACCGCGACCCCATCACAGGCGCCCCGGGCTCACACCCGGTGGGCACCGGCCTCGGCGCCGCTGCGGGGGGGTTGGCCGCAGGCGCGGCAGTGGGCACTGTGGCAGGCCCGATCGGCACAGCCATCGGGGCAGCGGTGGGTGCGGTGGTGGGCGGTTTGGCCGGCAAGGGCGTGGCCGAACGCATCGACCCCACCCAGGAAGACGCCTACTGGCGCGAGGCCTATGAGGACCGCGACTATGTGGAAGCTGGCGCGCCTTATGACGACTACCAGTCGGCTTACCGCTACGGCGTTGATTCGTATGCCACGCGCTACTCGGTGGGCAGCGGCCTGGGCTTCGATGAGGTGGAACCTGAACTCGCCACCGGCTGGGAAAAGTCTCGCGGCTCGTCACCCCTTGATTGGGGCCGCGCCAAGCACGCGGCACGCGATGCATGGCAGCGCGTCAGCGACACCGTGGAACGCGCCACGCCGGGCGACTCTGACCGCGACGGCAAGTAAACCGGCAACCACGCCGGCCACCAAGCCACCCCACTGAAACGCACACCAGCGGCATGGCCCGCGGCCGGGCAACCACCCGCCGTGGGCCAATCCGCATGGTCGTCACAACCCCTCAACACCAAGGAATTGCCATGTCGTTCGCCATCTACATAGCCGGCTTCGTGATCTTCATCGCAGGCGTGGCCTGGGGTCTGATCACGGCCGGCGTGCCGCCCGTTTATGTGGGCATTGGCTCGGTCATCTTGCTGGGCATCGGCGTTTTCACCGGCGTGTCGAAGACGCGCACCAAAGACCTGCCTTCCTGAGCATCAGCACGCAGCGGTGGGCACACGCTCAGCCCTGCGGCAACACACGGCCTTCGGTCTCCTTGCCCTGAGCGGGTTGCCAGTCCGACATGAGGTGGATCAGCCGGGCCGGTTCGGCCGGTTTCATCAGGTGTTCGTTGAAGCCCGCCTGCATCGCAGCCAGCCGGTCTTCTTCGCGGCCATAGCCGGTCACTGCGATCAAGAAGGCGGCAGCGGTCTGCGGCATGCGGCGCATGCGGCGCGCCACTTCATAGCCGTCCATGCCGGGCAGGCCGATGTCGAGCACCACCACCTCGGGCATGAACAGCGGCACACAGGCCAAGGCCTCCATCCCGCTGCCCACTGCCTTCACCTCGTGGCCGGCCACCTGTAGAAACATCGCCGTGGTTTCAGCCGCGTCGCGGTTGTCGTCCACCACCAGCACCCGAAACCCACCGGCTGTTGACGCCAACAGCGCTTCACTGGGCAAGGGCAAATGCACATCGCCTTTGCCAACGCACGGCAGCGACACGCGGAATTCAGCCCCGTGACCAATGCCGTCGCTGCGCGCTTCAACCTGTCCATGGTGCAAGCCCACCAGCCGCTGCACCAGCGTGAGCCCCACACCCAGGCCGCCCTGGCTTCGGTCGAGCGAGCGTTTGCCCTGCTCGAAGAGTTCAAACACATTGGGCAGCAACTCGGGCTCGATGCCGATGCCGTTGTCACGCACGCCCACCACCGCCTGGTTGCCTTCCAGGGTCAGTGACAGCGCGATGAACCCACCGTCGGGGGTGTACTTGGCGGCGTTGTGCAGCAAGTTGCTCACCACCTGTGCCAAGCGCGCTGAATCGCCGCGCAGCCACACCGGCACATCGGGCACTTGCTGGGTCATGTGGTGGCGGCGGGCGTCGATGAAGGGGCGCGCGGTTTCCACCGCATGCGCCACCACCGCGCGCAGGTCGATCAACTCGGACTGCAAGGCGATCTTGCCCTGGCTGATGCGCGCCACGTCCAGCAGCTCATCGACCAAGCGCGTGAGGTGCGTGATCTGGCGGCCGGTCACGTCGGTCGCCCACAACAGCTTCGGGTCGGGCGGGGCCACGCGGCGAATCACCTCCAGCGCATTGCGAATTGGCGCCAACGGGTTGCGCAGCTCATGCGACAGCATCGCCAGGAACTCGTCCTTGCGCTGGCTGGATTCTTTCAACCGCGCCTCGGCCAGGCGCCGGTCGTCGATCTCTACCTGCAGCGTGCGGTAGAGCCGCGCGTTCTCGAACGCGATGGCGGCGCGGCCGGCCAGTTCTTGCAGCACGCCCCAGTCGGTGGGTTCACGCAGATCGTTGATCAACAGGCCGCCCACCGCACGGTCACCGGTGACCAGTGGCACCACCGCGCGGCAGGCGCTGCCTGCCGGCAGGTGCAGCGTGTTGCACGACACCATGGCGCTGGCGAAGGCAAGGCGTGCCGACTCGGGCAGCACCTCGAAACCATGCTCCACCGGTGGCCCGTTCGCAGCCACCAGAGTCAGCGGCTTCGGTTCGCCCACCTGGTCGGGAATCAAGGCCACGGTGGCGCCGCTCGCCATGTTCGGGACGATCAGCTCCAGCAGCCGGTGCATGCCCACCCGCACATCGAGCGAACCGCTCAAGATGCGGCTGGCCTGCGACAGGAATTCCGAACGGTGCGTGGCTGCTTCGGCCGCAACGCGCGCCGCCTCGGCCTGTGCCAACGCCACCCGCTCGTCGGCCTGGTGGTGCAGGCGGCGCTGCAGCACGTGCAAGTCCACGAACACCCGCACCTTCGAGCGCAACACGTCAGCCACGACGGGCGAGTGGATGTAGTCCACCGCGCCCAACTCGTAGCCGCGCAGCGTCTGCATTTCATCGGCATACGAGGTGATGAAGATGATGGGCGTGTGCGCTGAACGCTTGTACTGGCGGATCAGGCTCGCGGTCTCGAAGCCGTCAATGTCGGGCATGTTGACGTCGAGCAGGATCACCGCGAACTCGTGCTTCAGCACCTCGCGCAGCGCGTCGCTGCCCGAGGTGACGCAGACGATTTCCTGCCCCAGTTCTTGCAACACCGTCTGGAAGACGAGCAGCTTCTCCGGCAGGTCATCAACGATGAGGATGCGGCTCACCTCTGAGGGCTCGATCGCCAAGTCGGCAAAGCCTGAATTCAACGGCACAGCCACCCCCGTAGAACGGCCAGCAGGTTCATCGGATCAACCGGCTTGGAGAGGTAGTCCCAGGCCCCGGCCTCAATGCACTTCTGGCGGTCGCCCTTCATCGCCTTGGCCGTCACCGCCACCATGGGCAGCTCGCGGCCGCGCGGCAGTTTGCGTATCTCTCGCATGGTCGCCATGCCATCCATCTCCGGCATCATGATGTCCATCAGCACGATGTCGATGGTCGGGTCGGCTTCGACCAAACGGATCGCTTCTCGGCCGTTGTCGGCCGACACGATCACCATGCCCTCGTTGTCGAGCACGGTCGCCAGCGCAAAGATGTTGCGCATGTCGTCATCGACGATCAATGCCTTCTTGCCTTGCAGCGCACGCGGCGCGCCCAGCACCGCATCAACCGCCTGGCGTTCGGCGTCTGACATGGCGGCCGGGCTGCGGTGCAGCAGCGCCGCCACATGGGCCAGCGCGCTGGAAGGCGAATCGACCTCGCGCAGCGCAAAGCCGCTGTGGCGCCCCTGCCAATGCGAACGAACACCCGGCACGGCGCCGAACACCACCACCGGCAACTGGCAAATGCCGGCGCGGCGGTCCATGGCGTCCAGCATGTCCTCGGGGCCGAAGTCGCTCAGCGAAGCATCGACCAGCAGGCAGTCGGCATCGACCAGGGCTTCGCGCACGGCGGCCGGCGTGACCGCCACCACAGTCTCGATGTCGTCGTCGAGCATGCCCAGCAATTCCATGCGTTGTTGGGTGGGCGGCATGGCCACCACCAACTTCTTGCCGGGCCGGCTGGTGTAGCGAAACAGCTCGGCCAAGGCCGCATCAACGGCGTCTTTCGACTGCAGCGGTTTGGCCAGGAAGCCCAGCGCGCCTTCGCGCACCGCACGTTCCTTCGCGTCGTCGGTGGACACCACGCACACCGGCACGTGGCGGGCCGCGGGGTCGGCTTTCAGTCGGTCAAGCACACGCCAGCCCTGCATGTCGGGCAGGAAGATGTCGAGCGTGATGGCCGACGGGTGGTACTCGCGCAGCATGGTCAACGCGCCCGCGCCGGTGCCGCTGACCAGCCCCTTGAAGCCGGCCAACCGGGCCGCATCAAGCAGCACTTTGGCGAAGGCCAGGTCGTTTTCGACGATCAACAGCACCCGGTCGCCGGTGGCGATTTCGTCGCGGTCGTCGTCGGCCAGGTTGGCGAACACACCACCCGCTTCACCCGGTTCGGCATCGACCATGGCGTCGGGGCGAGGCGCTGGCGGCACCACCGCCATGCCGGTCAAGGCACCGCGCTGCACGCCGCTGCGGCGCTGTTCGACGGCCACACGCAAGGCATCGTCTTTTTCGATCTCCAGCGTCACGCCCCGGGCATGGCGGGCGTTGCGCGACGGGTTGTAGCTCTGCGGCAGGTACAGCGTGAAGGTGGAGCCCCGGCCCGGCGCGCTGGCCAATCGGATCTCGCCGCCCAGCAGGCGCGACAGCTCTCGGCTGATCGCGAGGCCGAGGCCCGTGCCGCCGTACTTGCGCGAGGTGGAGCCGTCGGCCTGCTGGAATGCCTCGAAGATGATCTGCTGCTTGTCGGCCGAGATGCCGATGCCGGTGTCCGACACCGAGAACGCGATCACCGATGAAGCGCGGTTCAGTTCGTCGTTGTCGTTCGACCAGCCCTCAGTGGCCGTCGCGATCGAGAACGACACGCGGCCCTGGTGGGTGAACTTGAAGGCGTTGGACAGCAGGTTCTTGATGATCTGCTGCAGGCGCTTCACGTCGGTGACCAGCGACTTCGGCAGCGGCTGCTCGATGTTCACCAGGAAGTCGATCTGCTTCGATTCGGCAAAGTGGCGGAAGCCGCGTTCGACCGAACGCTGCAGGTCATCGAGCCGCAGTTCGCTCACGTCCACCTGCACCGTGCCCGACTCGATCTTCGACAAATCGAGGATGTCGTTGATGAGCATCAGCAAGTCGTTGCCCGACGAGTGGATGGTCTTGGAGAACTCGACCTGCTTGCCGCTCAGGTTGCCTTCCGGGTTCTTGCAGAGCTGGTCCGACAGGATCAGCAGGCTGTTCAACGGCGTGCGCAACTCGTGCGACATGTTGGCCAGGAACTCCGACTTGTACTTCGACGTCAGCGCCAGCTGCTCGGCCTTTTCTTCCAGCGCCTGACGGGCCTGTTCCACTTCCTGGTTCTTGCGCTCGACCTCGTGGTTCTGGTGGGCCAGCAGGCGGGCTTTTTCTTGCAGCTCTTCGTTGGTCTGCTGCAGTTCTTGCTGGCGGCTTTGAAGCTCTTCAGCGAGTGACTGCGACTGCGTCAACAAGTCTTCCGTTCTTGAGTTGGCTTCGATGGTGTTGATCACGATGCCGATCGATTCGGTCAACTGCGTGAGGAAGGCCTCGTGCACGGGGTTGAAGCGTTGCAGCGACGCCAGTTCGAGCACACCGCGCACCTCGCCTTCAAACACCACCGGCAGCACCATCACGTCCATCGCGGCGTTTTCACTCAAGCCCGAGGCGATGCGGAACGCGGTGGACGGCACGTTGGTCAGCAATATCTTCTCGGCATCGATCGCGCATTGCCCAACCAGGCCCTGGCCAAGGTCAACCTCCTTGCCGTGCATCTGCTGCCCGCCCGACGCGTAGCTGGCGAACAGCTTCAGGCGCGGCACCTCGTTGGCGGTGTTCATCACGTAGAACTCTGCCTGCTGCACGCCGACCACGGGCGCCAGTTCCGAAAGGATCAGCTGGCCCACGGTCACCAGGTCGCGCTGGCCTTGCAGCATGCGGCTGAACTTCGCAAGGTTGGTCTTCAGCCAGTCTTGCTCGGTGTTCTTTTGCGTGGTGTCTTTCAGGTTGCGGATCATCTCGTTGATGGTGTCCTTCAGCGAGGCCACCTCGCCCTGCGTCTCCACCGTGATCGAGCGCGTCAAGTCGCCTTGCGTCACGGCGGTCGCCACCTCGGCAATCGCGCGCACCTGGGTCGTCAGGTTGGCCGCCAGTTCGTTCACGTTCTCGGTCAGGCCCTTCCACGTGCCCGACGCGCCCGGCACCTTGGCCTGGCCGCCGAGCTTGCCTTCCACGCCCACCTCGCGCGCCACCGTCGTCACCTGGTCGGCAAAGATGGCCAACGTGTCGGTCATGCTGTTGATGGTGTCGGCCAGCGCGGCGATCTCGCCCTTGGCCTCCACGGTGAGCTTCTGCTTCAAGTCGCCGTTGGCCACGGCCGTCACCACCTTGGCGATGCCACGCACCTGGCCGGTCAGGTTGCCGGCCATGAAGTTCACGTTGTCGGTCAAGTCCTTCCAGGTGCCGGACACCCCGCGCACCTGCGCTTGCCCGCCGAGGCGCCCTTCGGTGCCCACTTCCCGCGCCACGCGGGTCACTTCGGCGGCGAACGATGAGAGCTGGTCCACCATGGTGTTGATGGTGGCCTTCAGTTCGAGAATTTCGCCCTTCACGTCCACCGTGATCTTCTCGGACAGGTTGCCGGCCGCCACGGCCTTGGTCACGTCGGCGATGTTTCGCACCTGAGACGTGAGGTTCGACGCCATCAGGTTCACCGAGTCGGTCAAGTCCTTCCACGTGCCGGCCACGCCTTGCACGTCGGCCTGGCCGCCCAGCTTGCCTTCGGTGCCCACTTCCCGCGCCACGCGGGTCACTTCGGCAGCAAACGATCGCAGCTGGTCCACCATGGTGTTGATGGTGTTCTTCAGTTCGGAGATCTCGCCCTTCACGTCCACGGTGATCTTCTTGGACAAGTCGCCGGCCGCCACAGCGGTTGTCACTTCGGCGATGTTTCGCACCTGAGAGGTCAAATTGCCGGCCATGAAGTTCACCGACTCGGTCAAGTCTTTCCACGTGCCGGCCACGCCCTGCACGTCGGCCTGCCCGCCCAAGATGCCTTCGGTGCCCACTTCCCGCGCCACCCGGGTCACTTCGGCAGCGAAGGACCGCAGCTGGTCCACCATGGTGTTGATGGTGGCCTTGAGTTCAAGAATTTCGCCCTTCACGTCCACCGTGATCTTCTTGGACAAATCGCCCGCCGCCACGGCCTTCGTCACGTCGGCAATGTTCCGCACCTGAGACGTCAAGTTGCCGGCCATGAAGTTCACCGACTCGGTCAAGTCCTTCCAGGTGCCGGCCACACCTTGCACGTCGGCCTGGCCGCCCAGCTTGCCTTCCGTGCCCACCTCCCGCGCCACGCGGGTCACTTCGGCAGCGAAGGATGAGAGCTGATCCACCATGGTGTTGATGGTGTTCTTCAGCTCCGAGATTTCGCCCTTCACGTCCACGGTGATCTTCTTGGACAAGTCGCCCGCCGCCACAGCGGTCGTCACTTCGGCAATGTTTCGCACCTGAGACGTCAAGTTGCCGGCCATGAAGTTCACCGACTCGGTCAAGTCCTTCCAGGTGCCGGCCACGCCTTGCACGTCGGCCTGCCCGCCCAACTTGCCCTCGGTGCCCACCTCCCGCGCCACGCGCGTCACTTCCGCCGCGAAGGATCGAAGCTGGTCCACCATGGTGTTCACGGTGTTCTTCAGTTCGAGAATTTCGCCCTTCACGTCCACCGTGATCTTCTTGGACAAGTCGCCCGCGGCCACGGCCTTGGTCACGTCGGCGATGTTGCGCACCTGAGAGGTCAGGTTGCCGGCCATCGAGTTCACCGAGTCCGTCAAGTCCTTCCAGGTGCCCGACACGCCTTCCACTTCGGCCTGGCCGCCCAGGCGCCCTTCGGTGCCCACTTCCCGCGCCACGCGGGTCACTTCGGCGGCGAACGATGAGAGCTGGTCCACCATGGTGTTGATGGTCGCCTTCAGTTCGGCGATCTCGCCCTTCACGTCCACCGTGATCTTTTCGGACAGGTTGCCTGCCGCCACGGCTTTGGTCACGTCGGCGATATTGCGGACCTGGCTCGTCAGGTTGCCGGCCATCGAGTTGACCGAGTCGGTCAGGTCTTTCCAGGTGCCGGCCACGCCGGGCACCGCGGCCTGGCCGCCGAGCTTGCCCTCGGTGCCGACCTCTCGCGCCACGCGCGTGACCTCCGACGCAAAGCCGTTCAACTGGTCGACCATCGTGTTGAGGGTGTCCTTCAGCTCGAGGATCTCGCCCTACACGTCGACGGTGATCTTGCTCGAGAGATCGCCGCGCGCGATGGCCGTGGCCACGTCGGCGATGTTGCGCACCTGCCCGGTCAGGTTCGAGGCCATCGAGTTGACCGAGTCGGTGAGGTTCTTCCACGTGCCGCCCACGCCCGGCACCACCGCCTGGCCGCCCAACTTGCCTTCGGTGCCCACCTCTCGAGCAACGCGGGTCACTTCCGACGCGAAGCCGTTCAACTGGTCGACCATCGTGTTGATGGTGT
>JAYSYW010000162.1:0-25954 GCA_043727255.1 Rhizobacter sp.
TGACGACGGCTGGCAGACCATCACCTTGACGCGCACGATGTCGCACGACGATGTCATGTCCGTCTACATCTACAACATGATCGGCTCGTCGGACCCGAATGCTGGCGTGGTGTACGACAACCTGACCGTCACCAGCACCCTGCAGGGCAACGTGCTGGTGGAGGACTTCCAGGGCTTCGACCCGGTAGTCAAGGGCTGGAGCGTGGGTGCCACCACCGAGCTGGTGCAGGTCAACCTTTCGCAGATGGGTAGCCACAGCCAGCTCGCAGCCTTCCTGCCCACGCTGCTCGATGCGGGCAAGGATCGCGTCACGCGCTACACGTACGACGCCGCAGGCCGCCAGCGCTTCACCATCGACGCAGAAGGCTACGTGAGCGAGAACGAATACGACGCTTACGGTCAAGTCATTCGCACATTGCGCTATGAGCGTCGTCCGAGCCTGGGAGCCCAGCCCACCGAAGCCCAACTGGTAGCAGCCACCCAGCACTTCAACACCGAGTTCTCTTCCGGTTTGGGCAGCTTCTATGGCGGCGGTGGCACGGCAGAAAACGGGCAACTGAGACTGTCAAGCCGACCCATCGCTGGCGGCTCGTGGGACGGCATCTACAGCAGCAACACCTTGCTCCCCGGCAGTTCGGTTCAGTTCGACATCACCCCCACCACCCCGCAGCAGACCCTGCACGTGGGCCTTGAAAGCCAGGGCGGACCGGTTTTCTCACGGCTGATGGCGGTTCTCTACCCCGATGGCCGGGTGTATGCCCAGACCTACGGCATCAAAGGCAATGGCCGTCAGTTCGACCTTGGCACCTACACGGTCGGTGTCACCTACACCATGGAGTTCGTCACCGAGGGTTCGGGCGGAACGCTCTACTTCTACGCCAAAGGCAGTTCGCGCAGCGGCGGCCAGTCGTTCACGACCACCGACGACTTCGCCTGGACCAGCCTGCGCACCACCTTCTACGTCAATCGCTACCCCAGTCTCGCCGGTGAAACCACCGCCCTCATCGACAACATCGTCGAGGCCCATGCACCCGCGCAGGTCACTTCGTACACCTATGACGGCGCTGGCCGCGTGCGAAGCACGACGGACGCGGAGCGCAACACCGAGACGTATACCTACAACGCCTTCGGCGACAAGGTGACGTTCACGAACAAGAAGAACAGCACCTGGACGTACGGCTACGACGCGGCGAGCCGGCTGGTCAGCGAGACCAGCCCGGAGGTCGAGATCAGCCGAGTGCGGGTCGATGCGGGCCCCGATGACGTCGTGTTCGACGAGTCACGCAACCGCGCCATCACCACCCGCCTGGCCTACGACGCCTTCGGCAACCTGCTGTCGCGCACCGAAGCGGCCGGCTTGGCCGACGAACGCACCACCCGCTACGCCTACGACGCCCTGGGCCGCCAGGTGCGCGTGACCTACCCCACCTTCGGCATCTACAACGAAGCCCTGACGGCGGTTACAGCCAACGGTGCCGTGGGCCAAGGCCAAGCCCAGCGCCGCGAAGACACCCGGGAAGTCTTCACCCAGACCTTCTACGACGCCTTCGGCAACGCCGTGGCCAACGTCGACGTGGCCGGCTCGGCCAGCTACAAGGCCTACGACGCACTCGGCCGCGTCGTCTACGACATCGACGCCGAGGGCTACGTCACCCACCACCAGCGCGACGCCTTCGGCAACGACCTGGCCGTCACCCGCTACAACAACAAGGCCGCCCTGCCCGGCGCCGTGCCCACCAGCGCCGCCCAGGCCTTCAACCTGGCCCAGGTGCGCGCCGCGTTGAGCACACACGCGCTCGACCGCCGCCTGGAGACCGACTACGACCGCCTGGGCCGCGCCGTGCAAGTGCGCGAACCGCTGGTCTTCACCTACGATTCCAGCCTCACCGGCGGACAGACCAACCCACAGGCCAGCGGCTACAACCGCAAGACCACCGCCAACACCTTCGACGCCTTCGGCCAACTGGTGCAGATGGCCGAGAAGACCGCCACCGGCTGGGCCTACACCCAGTTCCACTACGACGCCCTGGGCCACCGCGTGGCCAGCGTCGATGCCATGGGCCACGTCACCCGCCAGAGCTTCGATGCAGCCGGCAACCTGGTATCGCTCACCGAATACGCCAACCGCGTGAGTGCCCCGCTGGACGGCAGCTGGCGCAACACCGCGCCAGCCCCCACCCTGGCTGCGGCCAACGCCACCACGCTGGCCAGCTTCGACCGGCGCGTCGACTTCGAGTACGACCGGCTCAACCGCAAGACCCGCGAGACCCGCCGTGGCGTGCTGGTGAGCGACAGCGCCCCCGGCCAGACCACCGGCAGCTCTTCGGTGCAAGACAGCGCCACCGAGTACGCCTACGACGCCGTGGGCAACCTCACCCGCACCAAGGACGCCCTGCAAGGCGAGACCTGGAGCCACTACGACGCCCTCGGCCGTGTGCTGGCCGTCAGCGCCCCCACGCGCAGGGGCGGCGATGGCAGCACCCTCGTGACCCCGCTGACCGTCTTCAAGCGCGACGCCTACGGCAACGTGGTGCAGCAGACCGAAGCGGCCAACGGTGCGGCTGTCTCGAACGCCAGCGGCTTCAACTGGACGGTCAACACCCTCAACGACCGCGTCACCCACACCCTGTACGACAAGCAGGGCCACGCCACTCAGACCACCGATGCGCTGGGTGCCAGCAGCTACCTCTCGTACAACGCCCGGGGGCAGGTCGCCAAGAGCTGGCAGCCGGTGCAGGGCAAGTTCGGCTACAGCGACTGGTGGACCGGGGTCACCACGTACTACGACGGGCAATCCGGCACCGTCAGCCAAGTCGTTCAATACGACAAGCTCGGGCAGGTCATCAACACCGTGGAGCCGGGAAGCACGCAGGCACTTCGCCTGGGCATCAAGGCCGTGCGCGAGACCTCGGCCTCGGCCACGATTACCGAGGGCTGGGGGTCCGGACAAACCTGGCGCGAGTACGTCAGCTACAGCGGCAGCAACGTCGTCGACCTGCAATGGGCAGGCATCGTCAATCCTGCGGGAGGCGCGGTCTCGGTCCGATTGACTTACCGCTCAGCACAAACACTGACCTCCACCGGTGGTTGGCAACCAGACTACACGTTGGGAGCGGGAGCCTCCGGCAATGTGTACACCTACAGCCTTTCCGCTGGCGATGCCATCGCAGGCATGCGGCTGAACTGGACAAACAACATCGTCGGGCCCATCGGCATCGACGCGATCGAATCCATCACCGTCACACAGGATGGGCTCCCCATATGGAACGGGTCCGGCCATGAAGCAACCGGCTCTACGGTGACCACTGCCGCCGCTGCTCTGACCCAAACCCAGATGGCCTACAACGCCTTCGGCGAAGTCACCAGCAAGGGTGTGAATGGCGGCGCACAAGAGCAGTTCGCCTACGACAACGCCGGGCGCCTGTGGCGCACCAACACCGGCGACGGTGTTTACCGCATCAACCTGTTCGACATGCAAGGCCGCCAGACGGCGGACCTGCGCAACACGGTGCAAACCGGCACCAAGGTCGAATGGCAAACCAACGCCCAAGAGGCTGCCGGCAACACCAGCCTGCGCCGCACCGAGACCCGGTACGACGCACTCGGCCGCGCCGTGGCGCAGGTGCTGCCAATAGCCTCGCCCAATAACGCCTCGGTCAACGTCCGCAACTTAAGCGTTGGTATGGGCGTGGGCACCAGCGGCACACCAACGGTCTATCCCTCTTACGACTATTCCCCCGGGTTCATGGAATGGACCGGCAGCAACCGCATCAACCTGAGCTGGAGCGACCTGAGCGCCCTGGGCAATGGCGACATGCGCGTCACCGCCCACTACGTGACGACCGGCTACGAGGTCACGCCGGGCTACTGGACCACCGGCAACGAATTCGAAGCTTCGTACTGGGTTCCCGGCCAATACCAGCCCGGCGCCGCACGCGACATCACCCGCAACTTCACCGCCGCAGAAGCGGCCACTGGGGCCAGCCTCAGCTGGACCGACCCAGGCGGCTACCAGAACATCGGCAGCTACGGTGGCCTGAGCGCCGTCAACCGCGTGGTGGTGCAGAAGAAAAACGCCAGCGGCGAGTGGGTCACGGTCATCAACCACCCCACCACCACGCTGAACAACCGCGTGCTGGAGATCCCCGTGCCGCAAGACGGCGCGGACGGCGTGCTCAGCGTCGAGCGCCGCCCGGTCGGCGGCGGGGCCAGCAGTGGCACACCGCTGGCCTTCACCGACTTCGGCCGGCTGTTGCGCGTGGACGTGACCAACCTGTCGGGCAACTACGACTACGTGGTTCACCGCACGCTGCCGAACCAGACGCCCGTGGCCATCGCTCAGGGCAGCTTCAACCCCGGCAGCTCCGCTTCGGGCGCGAACGCAGCCACCCCGGTCCCCACCATCACCCAGGAGCTCGACCGCTGGGGCAACGTGCTGTCCGTCAACGACGCACGCAACGCGGCCTGGAAGACCACCTCCGCCTACAACGCCGACAACAAGCTGCTGCGCGAGACCCGGCCACAGGCCAACGGTTCGGCCAACGGGCCCACCGCCTACAACCACTACGACAAGCTCGGCCGCCAGATCGGCGCACGCGACGCAAACGGCAACCTCAACGGCCAGGTCTACGACGCCAGCGGCAACCTCGTCCATGAACGCCACGCCGACGGTGGCGTCATCACCCACACCTACGACGCGCTGGGCAACAAGGTGCGCACCATCGACGCCGAGGGCAACCACAACCTGTCCAAGCGCGAGGCAAACACCACGCGCTACGAGTACGACAGGCTCGGCCGCCTGACCTACACCCGCCACGGCACGGCCAACAACACCGTCAACGTCTGGAGCATCAGCAACACCCTGCAGACCTCCTCGGTGGTGGCCGGCACCTACGAGTCCAACCTGTACGACGACTTGGGCCGCAAGATCCAGACAACCAAGGGGGCCAGCAACAGCCAGGGCATCAGCATCGCCGCCGAATCGGCGACCTACACCTACGACTTGGCTGGCCGCGTGGTCCAGACCCTCCAGAACGGCCAGACCACCCGCACGCTGTACGACGCCTACGGCCGCAAGAGCGCCGAGGTCGATGCCAACGGCATCGCCATGACCTGGGAGACCGACTACTTCGGCCGCACGCGCAAGCACACCGACCTGGGTGGTGCGCGCATCGTCTACAACGTCGACGACTACACCGGGCTCACCACCTCGATCACCAACTCGCGGCACGGCACGGGGGCCTACCAGACCTTCCAGTACGACACCAAGGGGCAGCTCCTGGTGGTGTACGACGCGTCGCTCGTGCGCTGGACGAGCTACGTCTACGACGCGGTGGGCAACCACGTGCGCGAGAAGACGGTGCAACGCACGAGCCGCCCCGACAACAGCACCTACGACGAGGTCTACCAGGACAACCTGATGGCCTACGACGCGCTGGGCCGGCTGCGCCACGTGAGCGACGGGCGCATGTACATCGACATGACCTATGACGCCGCAGGCAACCGCATGCGCATCCAGACCGGCGTGTCGATCGCGGCCAACAACACCGTTAGCACCGACACCAGCTTCCAGCGCGACCGCCACTTCAAGTACGACGAGATGAACCGCCAGATCGTTGTCGATGCGGTCAATGCCAACGGCGACATCAGCTGGATGGCTGACCCCACCGCGCCCACCGACGACTCCAAGCGCATCGCCCTCGGCCACATCCTCACCTACGACAAGAACGGCAACCGCACCAGCGACACCTACTACGGCAACCAGGTCACGCAGAGCGGGGGCTACACGTACCTCCAGGGCTATCGCGTGGTGGAAGGGGTGGACGAGTACGGCTTCCCCATCTACAGATGGAACGAGTCGTACACCGGCTCCTTGATCATTGCGCCGAACGACTACCGCCTGATCACCCTCCACGGTCGCCTGGTGTTCGACACCGGCTCGCGCGACGAGGCCGGCAACATCTACTACCGAGAGGTCGATGCCTACACGGCCGATGTGCCGCTGGAGTTCACGCGCCACCACGGCATCACGCAGGAGTCGTACACCTACGACGCGCTGAACCGGCTCAAGGAAGTCAAGCGCGGCTCGGCCTCGCTCACGCGCCTGAACGACGGCGACAACCTGTGGGACGGCGTGGTGGACATGCCCACCCAGCGCGTGGTGGACAGCCGCCGCTACGACGCGATGGGCCGGCTGATCGAAAGCGGCCCGGGCAATCTGAACGCCAGCTACGCGGCCAGGCTGAACGAGGGGGTGCCCTCAGGCCAGACCATCGGCCTGGAAAACCACCGCTACCGCTACGACACCAACTCGGCCACCAATACCGGGCGGATGCTGTCGCACCACACGTACAACGCGACCGGCCAGAGCCTCGTCAACGAGACCATCGACCACACCTACGACGCGGCCGGCAACCAGCTGAGCTACCGGGTGCATGTGCCCAACGTGTACGTCAACACCTACCGCAGCACGCTCAAGCGCTTCGAGGGCTACAAGGAGGTGCGCATCGACGGCACGAGCACCCGCGACCACCCGGGCACCTCGAACCTGAGCTACGACGCGAGCGGCAACCTGATCGCGGTGGACGACCTCACCGACAACAGCCGCGACCGCACCTTCGTGAACGACCAGAGCGGGCGCGCGCTGTTCGTCAATCAGAGCGGCAACGTGCAGCGCCAGGTGACCGTCAACGGCGACACCCTGGGTCGCTACGGCATGCAGCTCAACGAGCAGCGAAACGGCTGGGTGGCGGTGGCTGATTTCAACTTCAACTACCAGAAGATCACGGGCAGCCACCCGAATGCCAGCGTGGGCAGCTACACGGTGCGCTCGGGCGAGAACTTGCGCGCCATCGCCCGCAGTGCCTACGGCGACGAGAAGCTGTGGTGGCAGATCGCCGAAGCCAATGGCCTCACAGGCGACCGCGACATGCGCGTCGGCCAGACGCTGTCGATCCCGAGCACGGTGGGCACCGTCCACAACAACGCGAACACCTTCAAGGCCTACGACCCCAGCAAGATCACGGGCGACACCACGCCCAATATGCCCACCCCGCCTCCGCCCAAGAAGGGCTGTGGTGCGCTGGCGATGATCATCGTCATCGTCGTGGCGGTGGTCGCGACGATCTTCACGGCCGGTGCGGCTGCGCCTATGTTGGGCATGGCGACGAGTGCGGCCGGTACTTTTGCGACGGGGCTGTCTGTCCTTGCTGGCACGGCCACAGTCGCAACAACAGCGGGGGTGGCCATTGCAGGAACCGTGGCTGCGACGAGTTTGGCGGCAGCCACGGTGATGGCGGGCGCAATCGCCGGTGCCGTCGGGTCCATCGCCAGCCAACTCGTCGGCAAAGCGTTGGGGACGCAGGAGCATTTCAGTTGGAAGGGCGTGGCCATGGGCGCCATCGGTTCTGCTGTGACCGCCGGGTTGGGCAACGTGGCCACGGGCGCGTTGGCCGGCTCAGGAACCACTGCGGTGGTGGCTCGCGCGGCGATTGGCAACGCTGTAACCCAGGGGATTGGCGTCGCGACCGGCTTGCAGGAAAAGTTCAGTTGGAAGGGCGTTGCTGCCTCGGCAGTTGCTGCCTATGTGGGCAAGCAATTGGGCGACGCAATGGCCCCGAAAGTCGGGGCCAAGGCATTCGATCTGCTGGGCGACGTAGGCGGGCAGCTCGCAAGAGACACCGTCAAGGGCTTCGTCTCTGGTGTTGCGGCAGCCGTGACGCGGGGAGGAAAAGTAGATGTCCGGCAAATAGCAACCGACGCATTTGGCAATGCATTGGCCACTGCCGTTGTCGATACGCTCAAGCCATCGGCAGGCGTCCAGGCCCAGCGTTCGCGGCAAATCGCCGTATTACAAGACGCAGCAACCAAGAGTGCCGAATTGGTGCCCAAGGTGGAGCAAATGATCGAAGAGGTGCAAGCCGGGAAGCACGACATCCGCATCAAGTCCAAGAATCTGGGTCCCGACATCAACGCACGTTACGACCGTGGAGAGACGGGTGGCGGCGAGGCGTTGATCCATCAGTCGCTGGTCGCTGGTGCCAACAATGCGGAGGGGGCGGCTCGGCTGCTTGCGGCCATCTACGAAGAAACGGCGGAATGGGCTATTCGCAAGCTGGGCATCGGATCCGAGCACTTGGGCGAACGCAGTGACCGCGATGCCGGGGCCATTCTTGGTAAATCCACTTTTGAGCGAATGGTTGGCGCATCAGATGGGCGCGTCAGCTTTGATGTGGACATCGACGGCACCTCGAAGAGCTACAGCACCGACTCACTCAAGATGAAGTCGATTATCTCGACCGTATTCAGTGAAGCTCGCATTGCAGCCAACGTAGGCAATGCCTCGACCGGATACCAAATGGAGCAGATAGGCTTTCCTATCGTTGCTGATCTGATGAAAGCTAAGCCCTCGCAAGAGATGATCAACGAATTGCTTAAAAAGGGCGGCTTTACCCAAATGACCTACCAAGGCGTGGACAAAGACAACAAGCCTGTTGATAGGGTTGCCACCGTGAGCAAGGAGCAGAGAAAGATCATCTTGGTCCAGCGGCACGAACAGGAGCTGTTCGTCAATAGCTTGCTCGAGAAGCCTGTGTCTGGCTACCTCATGTTGATTGCTCACTCGAACGAACAGAAGATCGGCAGCATGTATGGTCCCGCCGCGTCCAACCTCATAAGAAATTCAGGGGCTTGGGAAGCTGGCATGCCGATCATGCTTGATGCCTGCAGTTCTGGCAAAGTGGATGGTGGCATCTCTAGCAGCATCGCTGGAAACTTGAAAACCTACGTTACAGCCCCCACTGAGTTGAGTTGGAACTACCCTTGGTGGATGGGATATGGGGCGATCGGGCAGGGCTCATTCCCGAAGCTGGTTGGCTCCTTGCCCAACGTAGCGTCCCCAGGGACTTGGTCCACCTACGGTCCTGACGGACGTCGGACTGCCACTTCCGAGGCATCGCCGAGAGGAAGCGGCAAGAATTGATCCCATGAAAAAGAAGTGGTTCTTCATCTGCTTGCTGGCCATCGCTGCATTCGGATTCTTTTATCTCCACAGTGAAAAGGAGGATGCGGATTGCAGTCCGGATTTCGATCAGACCACTCTCATCTGCCGATGGAAAATCTCAGAAATGGCCAACAAAGGGGATCACTTGGCCATGGTCTGGTATTCAGGATTGCTTTTTTCGGACGGTCGTATTGAAGAATCTAAAGTATGGATCGAGAAGGCGGCGGCAATTGAGTCGAACAACGAACACATCCTGAATTCGGTCATGAGCCTGTGTTCGATTCGGCCAGATGCAATACCACCGGACGTCGTCCTTCGCTGGTTGGAGGAAGGGGCAAAAAAGAATTCTGAGTTGAACTATTTCCTGGTGGACTTCTTTGCTAAGCCGAACTGTTCAAGAAACCTGGCAAGCATGGAGCATGCGACATCGGCGATCCGTTCACTCTCTGACTGTCACCTCTTTACGATTCAAACCTACGTTGAGCGTGCCAAGGAAACCAAATTTCCGATACCCAAGGATGCTCGAGATCTCCTCAGAGCGAAGGTGGATAAATGCAGCCGTGAACGCTCTGACATGTTTGGTTCACAAATTGATCAATCCGTCGAGACGAGAATCCTCGAAGCATTGGATTGAGGTTCCGTCGGGAGTGCGCAACGCACTGCAGGGGGCAGTCCCCAGCGACCGCAGTTATTCACCTGATGCAATAGTCCTGGTGCGAATTAATATTCACTAGGATAATTATCCCGTTCTCCATCATATCGAGCGATGATCCTCTTCGGTTGAGCAAATAAATGCTAAATTCATTGGTTGGAACTGGATTTGAAGATAGCCTGCGCAAATCATTTCTGAAAAGTCATTCGGGAACGGATATGTGTTTTGGGAATTGGCAGATTCCGCTGAGTGGAACGCTGAGGGGCCCGATCAAGCAACCATTTCCGTCATGGACGATGAGGCAATTATTCCAATAATTGACCTTCTTCGCGTGGTCATTAAAGCAATTCAAAGCTTGAGTCACCAGGGGGGGATTCAGTATCGCACCTAGAAGCAGAGATGGCTCATTACATAAACATTCTTGATTATTTATCCGGCCCGACCAAATGGTTCGGCCCGGGGTCAGGTCACACACGGGCCCAGGGCAGGCCTTGCCTTTTGCCCCCTCATCCCAATCAGCGATAAGCCCGAGCCCATTTCAACTTTCCGTAGAAGCCCAAGGCGGTCGCTTTCACCCTCACCGCCTTGCGCCCCTCGCCTCCACGCCTTTCGTTTGCCTCACTGCACGTCGCCTCATGGACTACCGCTTCAAGATCAACTTCCTCGAACATGTGATGCGCATCAACACCTGGGCCGTTCGGCGCGGCGCGCAGGTGCAGATCGATGCGCTCAACTACATGCTGCATGTGCAGCTGGATGACCGGCATGTGCCGTTCTTCCCGCAGTTCGTGCACCGGCCCGAGCCTGGGGTTATGACCTATATGCCCTCTCCTCAGCCCGACACACCCGCGTTGGTCGGTTGGCTGCCCTACCGGCCACAAGCTTGGGACATCTCGGCAAGCAAGATCGCCTTCAAGACGCTCGCCGAATCGCTGGGGCTGCGCGTGCCAGCGCTGTGGGAACGGGTGGAGGAGGTGAATGCCCCGTACCTGGTCAAGCTGGTGCGCGGCTCGTTCGGCCACGGCATGCGAGGGCCCTACTTTGCAGAGGCGGCACGCAATCTGCGCTTGCAACCCGGTGAGTTCTGCGAGGAATTCAAGTTCGGCCGCATCGCGCGCGCCTGGTACTGGGACGGTGTGTTGTGCGTGCTCGAAGCGTTTGAGATGCCCACGGTGACGGCCGACGGGGTAAGCAGCTACGAGCAGTTGCTGCTGCAAAAGTCGCCGGAGGTCATTCCCCATGAGGTGCAGCCGTTGGCGGCGCTTCAAGGCGTTCAGTTGGCCGATGCCCCCCCCGAGGGCAAGCAGATCGTTTGCGACTATCGGTATGCGTCGCCGTTGAAGTCCACGACTTATGGCAACGCCAACGTGCTGCGTTTGCCCCAGCGCGAACCGGCCTTGCAGCACTTCGAAGAGGCGGGCCGCCTGATAGCGCCCCATTTGCCCTTGCCTGAAGGCCAGTCGAGCGTTGGCTTCGTGCTCGACGCCATCATCGACAGCGACAACCAGCCGTGGTTCCTCGAAATCAACAGCAATTCGCAAGGGCACCCCGATTGGTACCCGACGATGCTCGATCGAATCTTTAAGGTCGAAGATTTGCCTACGACCTGAGAAGGTTGAACAAAAAGAACGTGGCCATGGCTGACTTTTCTGCGACGTACGAGGCGCCCGATTGGGAGTGCCGCGTGGGCGTTGCCACACACGAGCACCGCGCTGACGTCGAGGCGGTGCGGCGGGCAGCCTATGAGCACTCAACAGAGTTTGCTTGGAACGACTTGTCTGCACTGGCCTGGGGCCCGGCCGACGAAAAAGGCACGGTCATCGCCGTGTGGGATCGTGCTGGGCGCATGCACTCGATGTTTCGGGTGACCTTGTTCAGCCACTTGGATCAGGTCGAGGCGTACATGGAGTACTCGCTGGCGGGCATCGACCTGCCTCTGCCCTGCGGCGTCCTTGGCCGTGCCGCCACATTGCCGGGTGAGGGCGGGCAAGGGATGTTCGCACTCGCTCGCTACGCCTACGCGCAGGCCTTGATCAACACCCCGATGCAAGCGCTGGTGACGCAGATCTATGCGAGCGGTTCTCGCGTCGAATCGATGCAGAGAAAGGGCTACGTGATGCATCAACCCACGCTCAGTTGGGACAGCGAGGCCAAGCCAATTGCCCCGCCGCTTCTGGCTGTGCTGGGGCGCGCGCACTTTGCACACGCGATGGAGGGCGCCCGCAGAGACATCGACCCCGAGGTGCGGGCGCACTTCGAGGTTGATGTCATTGCCGCTGACTTGTTGAGGCAGTGCGGGCGGCTTTAGGGTTGGCCGGTGTCTTGTCTTTTGCCTCCTCCCCGCAAAGCCTCAGTCGCGCTGCCTGCCCCTCATCACTCAACATGCCCAACTGAAAGCATTGCCGCCGATTTGCTGCGTCAGCGCTCGTGCAGCGCCTGAGCTGCGCACAGCAAAACTACCACCCGCGGCCCCACCCACTCAGAAGCGCATCATTTGGCACGTCGTTCGGTTTTTCGTTCGTGCTGGCCTTCGCGGGCGGGGTGGGCCCGCAGCACGCATCGTGACCATCACCCCGCTGCGGGTGGCTTCGCCAAACGCTGGGTCAGCAAAGAGTTTGCCTATGAGTTGGTGGTACAGGGCCGTGTGCTCTTTGGCGGTCCACTTCGCGCCCACCGTACCGATGGCCGTGCCCAGGTGGCGCTGACTCGCAGCTCACGCTCGTAACGGAGCTCGTTGGTGCGTGCCTCGGTGAGGGTGAAGCGAGCCGCCAGCGAGCCATGGCAGCGCGAGCCCAGCGGCCAGTGGCGCCGCATGCCGCCAGGCCGGGCGCATAGAAGGCGAGCGCCACAGCGCGTGCCACAGGCCGTACCAAGCGGCGTCAGACGGCCGGTGTGGCGGTGGTCCGGTGGTCCACCGGCTCAACGCGTTGGGCAGGTACAGCACCGGGCTCAGGCGGGTGTGGAGCCAGAGCGAGTCGCGCATGGCGCCAGGTGGTGGAAGTGATGCAGCACGTACGCCGAAGTGGGCAGCGCACCGCCAGGAAGGCGAGCAAGGGGCAGCGCGGGGTGGTGAGGGGTGGCCGGCGCGGGGCATCGGCGCGGAGAGGTCTGGGGGCGGCGCGGCGTGCCGACCGGGGTGAAGCCGGCTCAGCGTGGGGCGGGCAGGTCGACCATGTCGCCTTGGCTCAGCCAGCGTGTGAGGTGGGGGCGCGCTCGTCGTCGTCGTTTATCAACGTGAAACGCACCTGCGGAAAAGCGCCGAGGATGGCCGTGCGATGTTGTGCAGCCGCTGAGGCCGCAACCAGCTGGCATAGCCCCCCACAGGGCGCGCCGGCTGCGGGCTGAACGCATCGGGTTGGTGTTGTCGGGCGGCGTGTGCTTCAACGGTCTTGCGGCGCGGCCAGCACCAGGCCGATGAAGTCGTCTTGCAGAAAGACTTGCGCTGCCGCCGATGCGGGGTCGAAGGTCATCTTCTGCTTGCCGTAACGAACGAAGGCATGGCCGCCACTCGCGCCCAGCACGATCGAGGCGTTTTTCGGGAGGCCTTTGTCTCGTACCGCGTGCAACACGGAAGCCTTCTCGAGCCCATAGACGAAGAGTGCTTGTTGCACCGCTTCGCGGGGGACCTGGTCGCTGAGGGCTTTGATTTCGAGCGTCCAGGTGCTGTTGAGCAGCAGGTCGCGCAGCGGGGCGTTGGGCGTGTCGGCGTCGAGCTTGAGCTCGAAGCGGGCACGCAGCAGGGGCTGGGTGGTGGCGCCCTTGACTGCCGACACGGTGACATCGGCCTTGTGCATGCCGGCGGTTGCGGGTTTGCCGGCCAGGTGGTTCTGGAAGCGGTATTCCGACTGCGACTTGCGCGCCGCGGCCAACGGGTCGGCCAGCACTTGGCGTGCGTCTTCGGGCGTGAAGAGGGTCTGCGTCTGGCCGTTTTCAAACACCGACACGGTGTACGGGTCGATGCGGACGTCGGTGAGGCGGCCTTCCAGCGGTGAATGCACATGCGGTTCCACGCGCCACTTGCCGGCGAGGCGCTGCACGCGCAAGTGCAGGCTGACCGGCACCGAGCGGCCGTTTTCGGCCTGCGCGCGACCGTGCAGCAGCACGTCGCCCGACAGCTTTTCGGCGCCCGGCGCCTTCGCCCGAAAGCTCACCGCGCGCTGCGCCACGTACACATCGGCGCGCAGCCCGGGGTCGTTGAGGGTGACGCGGTTGCACGGCGTGTCGGGTTCTTCGCCGGGCATGTCTTGGGGGCAACCGGAACGGCTCTCGAAGCGGTGCACGCCGCGTTCGCTGAATTCGACGGCGCTTGCGGCGGTGGAAGACACGAGCACCAAGGCGGTGGCGAGGCGAAGGCAAAGCGGAAGGGAAAGCGGCTTCATGGGTGTGACACGTTGGAAGTGGAACAGGACAGGAGGACGCGGCTGGCGCCTGCAGCAAGGCCGGAGGCCAAGCGGGCGCGAGCTTAACGCGGGCCGCCCCTGAGGCGACCACCGGCAAAACCCGGGGTGTGGCCGCTCTGTCCCCCGATGATTTGCAAGTTGTCGCGCCGGGTTGCCTGCAACGGACGAGGCGGTTGCCGGGCTCAATGGAACTCTGGAAGGCTGGCGGGCGATGTGTAAAGGACGCGCGTCACCCGCCCCATCCGGGCACCCGGCGTTTGGGGTGGTGCCGCTCATCGGATGGGTGCAGTCGGCAGGCTCTCACAGCGCGAGGGCAAGGCCTGCCTGCCTGCCGGGCGTACCTCCTTCCGCCCGCACTGCGTCACACCGGCCATTGACACCCAGCGTGCTTGAGTCGCGCGGGTTTCCCCTGAGCCTCCGGGCCTCAGAACCCGCCCCGCAACAGTGGCTGCGGGACAGCAGCTGCCTCCTGACTTTGTACGTGCCTGCCTTGCCGAAGCGGGTTGCTTCTCACCCAAAGCTTTCACTGCCTTCCGCAAGTCCTTATTTCTTCGAGCTTTTTGCGTTTGCAGCAAATGAAAACACGTGTGTAAGTTCTTGATTTCATTGATTTTTTCTTACAAGCCGCGTTGATTTCGTGACATCCATCCGCTAAAGTGCCGGAAAGTGCAAATTGGTGGGTTTTAGTGGCAGATTTTGGTTTTCAGGGAACGTCGGCGTTGACGCTGGATGGGAAGGGACGGATCACCGTCCCGGCTCGCCAGCGCGATGTGCTGCTCGCTGATGCCGGCCCACAGCTCACGCTCACCAAGCACCCGGCCGGTTGCCTGCTCGTTTTTCCGCGCCCGGTGTGGCTTGCTTTCCGCGAGCGTCTGGTTGCCCTGCCGATGTCGGCCGACGGCTGGAAGCGCATCTTCATGGGCAGTGCGATGGACGTTGAAATCGACGGCTCTTCGCGCGTGCTGGTGTCTCCTGAGCTGCGTGCCGCGGCCCGCCTGACCAAAGACGTCTTGTTGATGGGCATGGGCAGCCGCCTGGAACTGTGGGACCCGGTGGCCTACGCTGAACACGAGGCGAAGGTGTTGGAGTCCGACATGCCCGATTCGCTGAAAGACTTTCAGGGCTGATGGCGGTGGCATTCCCATTCCCTATGAAACCGCTGTTCAACCGACGTGGGCCGCTCCCAAGCCGGCCCGCATCCCCTGGGGGGATCGGACGATGTACCCATCGGACGAGGGGCTGACATGACCTTCGCGCACGAAACCGTCTTGCTGAACGAGGCGGTGGACCAGCTCGTCACCGTTGAGGACGGCGTCTACATAGACGGCACCTTTGGCCGGGGCGGCCATTCCCGGCTGCTGCTCAGCAAGCTGTCGCCCAAGGGCAGGGTGGTCGCCATCGACCGCGACCCCGACGCTGTGGCTGCTGCCAGTGCGGGCGCCACGCGGGTCGATG
Organism: Rhizobacter sp.; assembly: GCA_043727255.1. Taxonomy (GTDB): domain Bacteria; phylum Pseudomonadota; class Gammaproteobacteria; order Burkholderiales; family Burkholderiaceae_C; genus Rhizobacter. The sequence goes on from JAYSYW010000162.1 coordinate 15,509, forward strand.
ACCCGCGTTTTTCCATCCATCACACCAGCTTCGCCGGCATGGCTGGCGTGCTGGCTGAACTCGGCCTCGGCCGGGCGGACGGCGTGCTGCTCGACCTGGGCGTCTCGTCTCCGCAGATCGACAACCCTGAACGCGGCTTCAGCTTCCGTTTCGACGGCCCGCTGGACATGCGCATGGACACGACCCGTGGCGAAAGCGCCGCGGACTTTCTGGCCCGTGCCGACGAGCGGCAAATTGCAGAGGTGGTGCGCGACTATGGGGAAGAACGGTTTGCTGTATCGGTTGCAAAGGCGCTTGTTGCTCGGCGCGAGAGCGGGCGTCCTGTGCGCACCACCACCGAGCTTTCCGAAGTCGTGGCTGGTGCGGTCAAAACCCGCGAACCGGGCCAGAACCCTGCAACGCGCACATTTCAAGCTCTTCGGATTTTCGTCAATGCCGAGCTTGAGGCACTCGAACAGGGACTGAGCGCCACGCTCGACCTGCTCAAGCCCGGTGGCCGCGTGGTGGTGATCAGCTTCCATTCGCTGGAAGACCGCATCGTCAAGACCTTCATCGCCCGCGAAAGCAAAAGCGTGTTTGACCGGCGCGCGCCGTTCGCCGAACCGAAGCCCAGCCGCCTGAACGCGCTGGGCCGGTTCAAACCGTCTGAAACCGAGGTGTCGGGCAACCCGCGCTCGCGTTCGGCGGTGATGCGTGTGGCGGAAAGAACCGAGGTGGGGCTGTGATGCGAGCCCGAGCGCACGGCCGCCCGAAGCCGGGCTCGACCCTCTTGGAGGGTCGGGGGCCGTACCCGGCGACCGGGGTGTCGGTGCAGCGAGCGCACGGCCGCCCGAAGCCGGGCTCGACCCTCTCGGAGGGTCGGGCGCCGTACCCGGCGACCGGGGTGTCCGTATGACAAGGGTGAACCTCGCACTCCTGCTCGCGCTGATCGTCAGCGCGATCTACCTTGTGCGGGTGTCGTACGACTCTCGGCGCCTGTTCGCCGGCCTCGACAAGGCGCAAAGCGAAGCGCGCCAGTTGGAGATCGAACACGAGCGGCTGAAGGCCGACAAGCAATCGCAAGCCAACCCACTGCGGGTTGAAAAGGTGGCGCGCGAAAAGCTCGCCATGCGCACCGCCACGCCGTCGGTCACGCAGTACGTGACCTATGCGCGGCCGGCGTCGTCACCGGGGGCTCCGTGATGGCGCGCAACAAGCCGCAGCAAAAAGCCGGCGCCGTGAACGTGCGCAGCGTGATGTATTCGACCAGCCCGCTGTTGGCTTCGAAAACGCCGCCCTGGCGCAGCAAGTTCCTGGTCGGCTTGGTCGGCCTGGGCTTTCTGGTGCTGGCTGGCCGCGCGGTCTATGTGCAGATCGTCGGTGCCGACTTCTTCTTGAAGCAAGGCGAGATTCGCTACGCCCGCACGCTGGAACTCGCGGCCAGCCGGGGCCGCATCTTCGACCGCAACGGGCAGCTGCTGGCCTCCAGCGTGCCGGCGCCGTCGCTGTGGGTGATCCCCAAAGACTTCGAGGCCGACAAGAAACAGCGCCAGCAACTCGCCAAGCTGCTGGGCCTGACGCCGAAAGAGTTGAACAACCGGCTCGACGACAACACCAACTTCGTGTGGCTGCGCCGGCAGGTGGACGAGCCCGTGGCCACCGCCGCCATGGGCCTGGGCATCAAGGGTTTGTTTCAGGTGCGCGAGTTCAAGCGCCAGTACCCGCAAGGTGAAGCGGCGGCCCATGTGGTCGGCTTCACCAATGTGGAAGAACGCGGCCAGGAAGGTGTTGAACTCGCCTTCCAGAACGAGCTGCAAGGCCGCAAGGGCACACGCCGTGTGGTGAAAGACCGCCTGGGCCGCGTCGTTGAAGACATCGGCGACAGCGTGGCCCCGGTCGATGGCAAAGACATTCAGCTCTCCATCGATTCGCGCGTGCAGTTCTTCGCCTACCAGCGCGTGCGTGACGCCGTCTCGCAGCACAAGGCCAAGGCCGGCAGCGTGGTGGTGCTCGACGCGCAGAGTGGCGAGATCCTGGCGTTGGCCAACTACCCGAGCTTCACGCCGTCCGACCGCCGCAACCTCAGCGGCGGCCAGTTGCGCAACCGCGCACTCACCGACACCTTCGAGCCCGGCTCGACCATGAAGCCCTTCATCGCCGCGCTGGCGATGGAAAGCGGCCGCGTGACGCCGCGCAGCGTCATCTCCACCGCGCCCGGTCGCCTGAACATCACCGGCTCGACCATTTCAGACGCCCACCCGCATGGCGACCTGACGGTGGCCGAGGTGATTCAGAAGTCCAGCAACGTTGGCACAGTGAAGATGGCGATGCAGATGCCGCCGCGCGAGATGTGGGAAATGTTCACCCAGATCGGCCTTGGCCAGCGCCCGCAAATCAACTTTCCAGGGGCTGTGACCGGCCGGCTGCGCCCCTACAAAACCTGGCGCCCGATCGAGCAGGCGACCATGAGCTACGGCTACGGCCTGTCGGCCAGCTTGTTCCAGCTGGCCCGCGCCTACACCGTGTTTGCGCATGACGGCGAGCTGATGTCTGCGTCCATCTTGAAGAACCAGAACCTGCCCGAAGGCGGCCGTGCCTCGGGTGTGCGGGTGATCTCGCCGCAGACCGCCAAGGCGCTGCGCGAAATGCTGCAAATGGCTGCGGGCCAGGGTGGCACCGCGCCCAAGGCGCAAGTCATCGGCTACTCGGTGGGCGGCAAGACCGGCACCGCGCACAAGCAAGAAGGCAAGGGCTACGCCGACAAGAAGTACCGCTCGTGGTTCGTGGGCCTGGCGCCCGTCGTCAACCCGCGCATCGTGGTCGCGGTGATGGTGGACGAGCCCACCAACGGCAAGTACTTCGGCGGCGACGTGGCCGCCCCGGTGTTCAGCGAAGTCGTGTCGCAGACGCTGCGCTCGATGGGCGTGTCGCCCGACCTCGAAGTCAAGCCCTTGATCGTGTCGAACGAACTGCCTGCCGTGGAGGAAAGTTTCTGATGGCCCCTCACACCCAGCCCGGCACCGTGCGGCAACACGCTTCGTCTGATGAAGCGCTGGCCTGGCTGCGCGCCTCGGGTGCTACCGGCTTGGCGACCGACAGCCGGCGGGTGCAAGCGGGCGATGCCTTCATCGCCTGGCCCGGCCATGGCCACGACGGCCGCCAGTTCGTGCCCGCCGCCTTGCAGGCCGGCGCGGCCGCCTGCCTGGTTGAAGCCGAGGGTGTGGAAACGTTCGCTTTTGACGACGCCCGCGTGGCCGCGCTCGGCAGCCTGAAGGCCGCCACCGGCGAACTGGCCAGCCGCTTCCATGGCGAACCAAGCACGCGGCTGCAAGTGGTGGCCGCCACCGGCACCAACGGCAAAACATCGACCGCGTGGTGGGTGGCTCAGGCGCTGAGCCTGCTGGGCCGGCGCTGTGGTTTGGTGGGCACGCTGGGTGTGGGTGAGCCGCCCTCGGAAGCGTCGCCCGACGCGACCATCCAGTCCACCGGCCTCACCACGCCCGACCCGGTGACCCTGCAAACCGCCTTCCGCCGCTTTGTTGACGACGGCTACAGTGCCTGCGCCATCGAGGCCTCGTCGATCGGCATCGTCGAGCAGCGCTTGGCCGGCACGCAGATCGACGTGGCGCTGTTCACCAACTTCACCCGCGACCACCTCGACTTTCATGGCGACATGGTGGCGTACTGGGGCGCCAAGGCGCAGCTGTTCACCTGGCCCGGCCTGCGCGCCGCCGTGGTCAACATCGACGATGAACAAGGCGCGGCGCTCGGCGAACAACTGGCGGAATCGACGCTCGACCTGTGGACGTACAGCACCCGGGCCGCGGCCCGCTTGTGCGCCATGGGCATCGTCTACCGCGAAGGCGGCCTGGCGTTCACCTTGCGCGAAGGCAGCGAGTCGGTCGCGGTGCACAGCCGCTTGATCGGCGACTACAACGTCTCGAACCTGCTGGCCGTCATCGGCGCCTTGCGCGCGCTGGGTGTGTCGCTGGCCGATGCCGCCGCCGTGTGCCCGAAGCTCACCGCTGTGCCCGGCCGCATGCAACGCATCCCATCAGGCCAAGGCCCGGCCGTGGTGGTCGACTACGCCCACACGCCCGACGCGCTCGACAAAGCCCTGCACGCCTTGCGCCCGTTTGCCGATGAACGCGAAGGTCAGTTGTGGGCCGTGTTCGGCTGCGGTGGCAACCGTGACGCGACCAAGCGGCCGCTGATGGGGGCGATCGCCGAACGCGCGGCCGACCGTGTGGTGCTGACCAGCGACAACCCGCGCCACGAAGTGCCGGGTGAGATCCTGAATCAGATCGTCACCGGTATGGCCAAGCCGCGGGCCGTCGAAGTGATCGAAGACCGCCGCGTCGCCATCGCCCAGGCCATTGCCCGTGCCGACGAGCGCGACGTGGTGCTGATCGCCGGCAAGGGCCACGAAGCCGAACAAGAAATCGCCGGCGTCAAGCTGCCGTTCTCGGACGTGGCCGAAGCCGAAGCGGCTTTGGCGCGAAGGGCTGTCGCATGAGCACACGGAGCACACGGACCGAGCGCTGGGCCGCTCCCGAGCCGGGCCGCATCCCTTTTGGGGATCGGTCGATGTACGCATCGGACGAGGGGTCAACATGATGACGTTGGCCGAAGCGCACGCCATGCTGCCGGGCTCAACGCTCGTGGGCGAGGGCCACACGCCGCTGCTGCGCGTGCATTCAGACACCCGCACGCTGCGCGCGGGCGACTTCTTCATCGCGTTGCGCGGTGAACGCTTCGACGCGAACGACTTCCTGGCGCAGGCCAAACAAGCCGGTGCGGTGGCCGCACTGGCCGAGCGTGGTCTGGCCGAGGCCGGCCTGCCGGGTTTGACGGTTGCCGACGCCAAACAAGCGCTCGGCCAACTGGCCGCCGCATGGCGCGCGCGCTGCCATCTGCCACTGATCGCCGTCACCGGCAGCAACGGCAAGACCACCGTCACGCAGATGCTCGCCAGCGTGTTGCAAGCGGGGTGGGGCGAGGGTGCCTTCTCAACCGAAGGCAACTTCAACAACGACATCGGCGTGCCACTGACGCTGCTGCGCCTGCGCCAGAACGCTGAAACCTGGCACCGCGCCGGTGTGGTTGAACTCGGCATGAACCACCCCGGCGAGATTGCCGCGCTGGCTGCGATGACCGCGCCTGCCGTGGCCCTGGTCAACAACGCGCAACGTGAACACCAGGAATTCATGGCCGGCGTGGAAGCCGTGGCGCGCGAGAACGGCGCCGTCATCGAAGCCCTGGGCCCGGCCGGTGTGGCCGTGTACCCGGCCGACGACGCGCATGCGCCGATCTGGCATGAACTGGCCGGCGCCCGCCCGCAGCTCACCTTCGCGCTGCAGGGCGCGGCCGATGTGACGGCCGATGCCGAGTGGGTGGCTGACGCGAATGACGAAAGCTCGCCGCACTGGTCAGTCATGTTGCACACGCCGGCTGGTTTTCAGGCCGTGCAGTTGCGCGTGGCCGGCCTGCACAACGTGAAGAACGCGCTGGCCGTGACAGCCTGCGCGCTGGCCATCGGTTGCCCGCTCGACGCGATCGTGCGTGGCTTGGAGGCCTTCGAGCCCGTGAAGGGCCGGTCGCAGATCAAGGCCGCCCGCCTGCATGGCGCGGCCATCACCTTGGTGGACGACACCTACAACGCCAACCCCGACTCGGCCCGTGCCGCCGTCGAAGTGCTGGCGGCAATGCCCGCCCCGCGCTGGCTGGTGCTGGGCGACATGGGCGAGGTGGGCGACCAAGGCCCCGCCTTCCATCAAGAGGTCGGCGACTACGCAAAGGCACAGGGGCTTGATGCGCTGTGGACCGTGGGCACGCTGAGCCGCCATGCCGCGCAAGCGTTCAGTGGCGCCCGCCATTTCGACACCGTGGCCGGGTTGCTTGCCGCATTGGGCGAGGCGCCGGCCGCCGCGTCGGTGCTGGTCAAGGGCTCGCGCTTCATGAAGACCGAACAAATCGTCGCCGCCTTGCAGCGCGACGGCTCACATTGAATAGGACCGGCTGATGCTGCTTCACATCGCCCAGTGGTTGCAGGGCTTGTACCCCGATCAACTCGGCTTTCTGCGCGTGTTCCAGTACCTCACCTTCCGTGCGGTGCTCGCGGCCCTGACCGCGCTGCTCATCGGCCTGGCGCTCGGCCCCTGGGTGATCCGCCGCCTCACGTCATTGAAGATCGGCCAGCCCATCCGCGAGTACGGCGTGAAAGAACACATCGCCAAAAGCGGCACGCCCACCATGGGCGGGGTGCTCATCTTGCTGGGCATTGGCGTGTCCACGTTGCTGTGGTTCGACTGGAGCAACCGCTTCGTCTGGATCGTGATGATCGTGACGCTGGGCTTCGGCGCCATTGGCTGGGTGGACGACTGGCGCAAGGTCGTCAAGAAAGACCCCGAGGGCATGCGCTCGCGTGAGAAGTACTTCTGGCAATCGGTGATCGGGTTGGTGGCGGCGCTGTACCTTGCGTTCGCCATCTCCGAGACATCGAACGTCCGTGTGCTCGAACTCTTCTTGCGCTGGGTGCAAAGCGGCTTCTCGAACGACCTGCCGCCCAAGGCCGATTTGATGGTGCCCTTCTTCAAATCGACCAGCTACCCGCTGGGCGTGTTCGGTTTCATCATCCTCACCTACCTGGTGATCGTGGGCGCCAGCAACGCGGTCAACCTGACTGACGGTCTGGACGGGCTGGCGATCATGCCGGTGGTGATGGTCGGTTCGGCGCTGGGTGTGTTCGCCTACGTGGTGGGCTCGTCGGTGTACTCGAAGTACCTGATCTTTCCGTACATCCCCGGCGCGGGTGAACTGCTGATCTTCTGCGCGGCCATGGCCGGCGCGGGCCTGGCCTTCTTGTGGTTCAACACCCACCCGGCGCAGGTGTTCATGGGCGACGTGGGCGCACTGTCGCTGGGCGGCGCACTCGGCACCATCGCCGTCATCACGCGCCAGGAAATCGTGCTGGCCATCATGGGCGGCATCTTCGTGGTCGAAGCGCTGTCGGTGATGCTGCAAGTGATGTGGTTCAAGTACACCAAGAAGACCACCGGCACCGGCCGTCGCATCTTCAAGATGGCGCCGCTGCACCACCACTTCGAGAAGTCGGGCTGGCGCGAGACGCAGGTCGTGGTGCGCTTCTGGATCATCACGATGCTGCTTTGTTTGGTTGGCCTTGCAAGCCTGAAGCTGCGCTGAATGAAGCACCTGAAAGACATCTCCGTGCTCGTGCTCGGCCTCGGTGATTCGGGGCTGGCGATGGCGCGTTGGTGCGCGGGCCACGGCGCGCGGGTGCAGGTGTGGGACTCGCGCGAGAACCCGCCGCATGCGGCCGCGCTGGCTGAAGAGCTGCCTTCGGCGCAACGTTTGAGCGGCATGCTGTCGGCCGACTCGCTGCAAGGTGTTCAGTTGGTGCTGAAGAGCCCCGGCCTGGCGCCGACCGATGAACGCATCGTGCCCTTGTTGAACGCCGCTGCGCAGACCGGCGTGCCGGTGCAGGGCGAGTTGGGCTTGTTTGCCCGCGCGCTGGCCGACCTGAAGGCCGAGCGCGGCTATGCGCCGAAGGTGGTGGCGATCACCGGCACCAACGGCAAGACCACGACCACGTCGATGGCCGCGCAACTGATCGAACGCACTGGCCGCCGCGTGGCAATGGCCGGAAACATCGGGCCGACGATGTTGAAGACGCTGGCGGATGCGTTGGCGTTGGAGCCGGTGGTTGAGGCGGTGGTGGCAGTGGAGGTGATTGAACCTGCCGCTGAGAACACGCCAACCTCTGTTTGCCCTGAGCTTGTCGAAGGGGTGGTGCAGGCCGAAGAGGGGCTTCGACAAGCTCAGCCCGAACGGGATGGGAGTGACGTTGCGCTGGAACGTGATGGGAGTGATGCCGCGCTGGAAATGGAGGGTGCAAGTGCACAAATCTCCGTTCGCCCTGAGCCTGTCGAAGGGCCAGTGCATGACGAAGAGGGGATCCCTTCGGCAAGCTCGGGACAGTCGGAAATACAAGCTCAGCCCGAACGGGATGGGGGTGACGCCACACCGCAGACCGAACCGGAAATGAGCGAGGCGAAGCCTGCGCCCACGCCGGTCGATGCAGCCATCGAGTCGGCCACCGATGCAGCCCCGGCACCCATCGAACCCGTCTCCGAAGACACCACCGAAGTCACCGGCGGTGGCCCGCCCCCGCACCTCATCCCCCCCGCGCCCCCCGGCCCGGTGTTCGAGCACCTGCCTGACGTCTGGGTGCTTGAACTCTCCAGCTTCCAGCTCGACGGCGTGCAAGGCTTCGAGCCCAGTGCCGCCACGGTGCTCAATGTCACGCAAGACCACCTTGACTGGCACGGCTCGATGGAAGCCTATGCGGCAGCCAAGGCGCGCATCTTCGGCGCCCAGGCTGTGATGGTGATCAACCGCGACGACCCGGCCACCGAAAAGATGATCCCCGCCCCCACGCCGGGCAAGGGCCGCTTCGCCAAGCCGGTGCAGCGCCAAGTGGTGCGCTTCGGGCTTGATGCGCCGCAGCGCCCTGGCGACTACGGCCTGTTGATGCAAAACGGCATCGCCTGGCTGGTGCGTGCGTTGGAGTCCGACGAAACCATCAAGCGCGGCACCAAGCGCGGCGCGGTGGCCGAAGAAGAGGAACTGCACATTCAGCGCCTGATGCCCGCCGACGCGTTGCGTGTGCGTGGTCGCCACAACGCGTCGAATGCACTGGCCGCGCTGGCCTTGGCCACCGCCATCGACTGCCCTCTGGCGCCCATGCTGCATGGCCTGCGTGAATACGGCGGCGAACCGCACCGCGTGCAGTTCATCACCACCGTGAACGGCGTTGAGGCCTACGACGACAGCAAGGGCACCAACGTCGGTGCCACCGTGGCCGCGCTCAAGGGCCTGGGCGAAGACAAGGCCCCGGCGCAATTGGTCGTCATCTTGGGTGGCGACGGCAAGGGGCAAGACTTCTCGCCGCTCTACACGCCCGTGCAGCGCCATGTGCGCGCCATCGCCACGCTGGGCCGTGATGCCTCGGCGATCGAACAGGCCTTGCAAGGCACCGGCCTGCCCATGCAGCGCCACGACAGCCTGCAAGCCGCCACCCGCTGGGCCTTCGAGCAAGCACGCAGCGGTGACGCCGTGCTGCTGAGCCCCGCCTGCGCCAGCCTCGACATGTTCAGCAACTACGCGCACCGCGCCGAGGTCTTTGTGGCCGAGGTGCTGTCGATCGCGGCCGATGCGGGGAGCATCGAAACATGAACCTGACCCTGCGCGGCTGGACTGGCATGGCTGGCTTGAAGGAGCGCCTGCGTGCGCTGCTCAAGCGCGACGCCGCGCCCGTGCCCATCCGCGACTGGAACGGCGCCACGGGCCAGCCGACCCAGTTGCAGGGTTTCGACCAGCACCTGGTGTGGGTGGTGGTGGCCTTGCTCGCCTTCGGTCTGGTGATGGTGTATTCGGCGTCGATCGCCTTGCCCGACAGCCCGCGTTTCGCGCGCTATGCGCCCACCCACTTCATGACGCGCCACCTCATCTCGATCGGCGTGGGCCTGGTGGCCGCCCTGGTCATGGTCCAAGTGCCCATCAGCGTGTGGGAGCGCCATGCGCCCTGGGTCTTCGTGGCCGCGCTGCTGTTGCTGGTGGGTGTGTTGATTCCGGGCATCGGCAAGGGCGTGAATGGCGCGCACCGCTGGATCCCACTGGGCTTCACCAACTTCCAGCCGTCTGAGTTGGCCAAGCTGGCGATGGCTCTTTATGCCGCGAACTACATGGTTCGCAAGATGGACGTGAAAGAGAACTTCTTCCGCGCCGTCTTCCCGATGGTGATTGCCGTGGCCGTGGTGGGCTTGCTGCTGCTGGCCGAACCCGACATGGGCGCCTTCCTCGTGATTGCCGCCATTGCAATGGGCATCTTGTTCCTGGGCGGCGTGAATGGCCGCATGTTCCTGCTGATCACGGCGGTGTTGGTTGGTGCCTTCGTGCTGATGATTTCATTCAGCGAATGGCGGCGTGAGCGCATCTTTGCGTACCTCGACCCGTGGGACGAGAAGTACACCCTGGGCAAGGCGTACCAACTGTCGCACTCGCTGATCGCGTTTGGGCGGGGTGAGATTTTTGGGCAGGGCCTGGGGTCGAGTGTCGAGAAGCTGCACTACCTGCCTGAGGCGCACACCGACTTCTTGCTGGCGGTGATTGGCGAAGAGCTGGGCTTTGTGGGCGTGGCCTGCGTGATCTTTGCGTTCTTCTGGTTGTCGCGGCGGGTGTTTCACATCGGGCGGCAGGCGGTGGCTCTTGACCGTGTGTTTGCGGGGCTGTTTGCGCAGGGGATTGGCATCTGGATGGGCGGGCAGGCGTTCATCAACATGGGTGTGAACTTGGGGGTGTTGCCGACCAAGGGGTTGACGTTGCCGTTGATGAGTTTTGGTGGGTCGGCTGTCCTGATGAACCTGGTGTCGTTGGCGATCGTGCTGC
>JAYSYW010000163.1:0-10449 GCA_043727255.1 Rhizobacter sp.
CCAAGTACCTGGACGGGCAGGGGCGCGTCATGGCGGGCGCCATCTGCGCGAGCGAACAACTCATCAACGAAAAGTTCATGCCGGTGATGCGCAGCGCGGGCATGTCGCTGTCGCCGTTCAACGCCTGGGTGGTGTTGAAGGGCATGGAGACGCTGTCGATCCGCATGAAGGCACAGAGCGAACGGGCGTTGACGCTTGCGGCCTGGCTCGAACAGCAGCCGATGGTCGAACGGGTGTTCTACCCGGGCTTGCCGTCGCACCCACAACATGAACTGGCGATGGCGCAGCAGTCGAACTGCGGTGGCGCGGTGCTCTCGTTCATCGTCATGGGCGAGTCACAAGCTGACGCCACGCTGGCACGCAAAAACGCTTTTCACGTCATCGATGCAACGCAGGTGTGTTCGATCACCGCGAATCTCGGCGACACCAAGACCACCATCACCCACCCGGCCAGCACCTCGCATGGCCGCCTGACCGAAGAACAGCGCCAAGCGGCTGGCATCACGCAAGGCATGGTGCGTGTGGCCATGGGGTTGGACGACGTGGAAGACATCAAGGCCGATCTGCTGCGCGGCCTCTCAGGATTGAAAGCATGAGCCACGTTCGTACCCGTTTTGCACCGTCGCCCACCGGCTTCATTCACCTCGGCAACATCCGCTCGGCGCTGTTCCCCTGGGTCTTCGCGCGTGCCAATGCAGGCGTGTTCATCCTGCGCATCGAAGACACCGATGTGGAACGCTCGTCGCAAGAAGCCGTCGATGTGATTCTGGAGAGCATGCAATGGCTCGGCCTCGATCACGACGAAGGCCCGTACTACCAAATGCAGCGCATGGACCGCTACAAAGTGGTGCTGGCCCAGATGATCGAGCAAGGCCTTGCGTACCCCTGCTATATGTCGAGCGAAGAGCTTGATGCCTTGCGCGAACGCCAGATGGCTGCGAAGCAAAAGCCCCAGTACGACGGCACTTGGCGGCCAGAGCCTGGCAAGGCCCTGCCGCTGGCGCCCGAAGGCGTGCAGCCCGTGATTCGCTTTCGCAACCCGCAGGGCGGGGCGGTGGCCTGGGACGACAAGGTCAAGGGGCGCATCGAGATCAGCAACGACGAACTGGACGACCTGGTGATCGCGCGCCCCGACGGCACGCCCACCTACAACTTCTGCGTCGTCGTCGATGACATCGACATGAAGATCACCCACGTGATTCGCGGTGACGACCACGTGAACAACACGCCCAGGCAGATCAACATCCTGCGCGCGCTGGGCGCCGAGCCGCCGGTGTATGCGCACCTGCCCACCGTGCTGAACGAGCAGGGCGAAAAGATGAGCAAGCGCCATGGAGCCAAGCCCGTCACGCAGTACCGCGACGAAGGCTATCTGGCCGACGCCGTGGTGAACTACCTTGCGCGCCTGGGCTGGAGCCATGGTGACGACGAGATTTTTTCGCGTGAGCAGTTGTTGCAGTGGTTCAACCTCGACCACCTGGGCAAAAGCGCCGGCCAGTTCGACGAAACCAAGCTGCGTTGGGTGAATGCCCAGCACATGAAGAGCACCGACAACGCGGTGCTTGCACCGCTGGTGGCCGATCAACTGCGCCGACGTGGTCTGCAGGCGTTGGACACAGACACGCGGTTGTCGTCACTCATTGGCTTGTTCAAAGACCGTTGCTCGACGACCGTTGAACTGGCCGATTGGCTGGCGATGTATTTCGCCGACGTCAGCCCCAGCGCTGAAGACGTGGCCGCACATGTGACCGATGCCGTGCGGCCAGCCGTGCAAACGCTTGGCAAGAAGCTCCAAGGCATCGAATGGAACAAGGCTGCGATCGCTGGCGTGATCAAGGAAACGCTGGTCGTCCATGGCTTGAAGATGCCGCAACTGGCGCATGCGGTGCGTGTTCTGGTGTGCGGCCGCCCCCAGACGCCATCGGTCGATGCAGTGCTTGAGTTGTTCTCGCGAGAAACTGTCATCTCTCGATTGCAAGTCATCTGAAATTCTGTCTATAATCGCAGTCTCGCTTGAACAGCGCGGCCTTCAAAGGTAAATCACTGCAAGGTGAGCCTTGAAGAGGCCAGAGGGGGTATAGCTCAGCTGGGAGAGCGCTTGCATGGCATGCAAGAGGTCAGCGGTTCGATCCCGCTTACCTCCACCAAAAGCGAAAGCTCAGGTGGCGCGCGGTTCAAGAGTTTGATGAAGGATTTGTCCCCTTCGTCTAGAGGCCTAGGACACCACCCTTTCACGGTGATTACAGGGGTTCGAATCCCCTAGGGGACGCCAAGTTTGATGGCGCTTGCAGAGAGATCTGGAAGCCATCATGGAGTGGTAGTTCAGTTGGTTAGAATACCGGCCTGTCACGCCGGGGGTCGCGGGTTCGAGCCCCGTCCACTCCGCCAACATTTGGAAAGCCCTTGTGAGTTGAGTAACTTGCTGGGGCTTTTTCTTTTGTGCGGCCACGTTTGTGTGACCACCTCCTTGAGATACATAGCCCCAGCCGAAAAAGCGTTCGGTGTGACCCGTGGTGTTGCACACCTCCCGTCCCTGTTCTTCCAGCGCTGCGCTGTCTTCGTCTTCCTTGCTCGTCCTCAGCATTGAGCCATCAGCAGTGGTCTCTCAGTCGTTTGGGAATGCCACTTGCCACTTGCCAGTTGGGGAAGCAGCGTTTCGCGACAGAGATGCGCGCGGCATCGCGCCTTCTCACGCGGAATTGATCTGGCCTTGGCAGGTCGTAGGAAATCAAGGAGTTGTGATGGCTGCACATAAACCCCCCCCGGCAAAGTCCAAGTCCGATGCCCGTCTGGAAGGGTGCGCCACGGTGGATGAAGACAAGGTGCCGACCTACCAAGAGTTGCTCGACGAAGCGCTCGACGAAACCTTTCCCGCCAGCGACCCCATTTCACCGAGCGCGGCCATGCATACCGAGCGGCGTGCGGCGACCGAGAAGGATGCAGTGGACTGGAAGCTCAAGCCGGGCTCGTGCACCGAAGTGGCTGGTGGTGGAGTTTGCGAGGTTGAGGCGGCGTCAAAACCGGCGGAGCCCGTTTCTTCACCCACAGCGCAGCAAGGCCAGGGGGATACCCGACGTTGAGTGCTGCGTGTCCGTGGCGTGTGAATACGTGCTGGCGGGGGCGCTGAGCACATCGACGGCGCCCAGCAGGTCGCCTTGTGATGCGCAGCAAGCGTTGGAGGGGAACGGAGCTTGCCCGCCACGCGCAACCGCTTCGGCATACGGAACCGTGAATCGCTTCAACGAAGAGGAGCAACAGATGGGGGCGGTGCTTACGGGCTGAATCTTGCTCGCAAGCAGTGTGGATCAGCGAGCAGACGCTGGGTGTTCCGACAAGGCCCGTGGCTTGCCCCTGTATTGAGTGCATCACCACGAAGGAGCTTTGAATGAACATGACGACGCAAACCGACAGCACGGTGGAACGGCAGCGCGACATTCAGCGTGAACAAGATCACAGCGACCGATCCCAGCACGACACCCACAACACCTCTTCTGTCACTGCGGAAAAAGCCCCGATGCAAGCCGGGGCGCGGGAACAACCCGAGCACTTCCCGCCACAGCACCAGCCCAAACCGGGCAGCGAATCGGAGCTGGATCCACGCCCTCACTTCCTTGCACCGGATTACAAGGGCAGTGAAAAACTGAAAGACAAAGTTGCGTTGATCACCGGCGGCGATTCGGGCATTGGCCGGGCAGTCGCGGTGCTGTTTGCCCGCGAGGGGGCGAACATCGCATTGGCTTATCTCAATTCCCACGGCGACGCCGAGGAAACGAAGCGCTGCGTCGAAGCCGAGGGCCGCAAGTGCGTGTTGATCCCAGGCGACGTGAAGGACATGGCCTATTGCCGCGAAGCGGTGGAACGCGTGGTCAACACCTTCGGGAAACTTGATGTACTGGTGAACAACGCAGCCTTCCAGGAACACGCCGATTCGATCGAAAGCCTGACTGAAGAGCGCTTGGACGAGACGCTTCGCACCAACGTATACGGCTACTTCCACATGGCCCGGGCGGCTGTGCCTTACCTGAGCGCGGGCGCTTCCATCATCAACACCGGGTCGGTCACGGGCCTGCAAGGAAGCGCGAAGTTGTTGGATTACTCGGCCACCAAAGGGGCGATCCACGCGTTTACAAAATCTCTTGCGTCGAACTTGCTTGACAAGGGCATTCGCGTGAATGCCGTGGCACCTGGCCCGGTGTGGACGCCACTGAACCCATCGGACAGCCCGCCCGAAAAGATGGCCGAGTTCGGGAAGAAGACCGACATGCACCGTGCCGCTCAACCTGAAGAGCTGTCGCCGGCTTATGTGTTCCTTGCGTCGCCGGTTTGTTCGAGCTACATCACCGGGATCGTGTTGCCCATCACAGGCAGTGTCGGGGCCATTTGATAGCGCCTCCTTCGATGCGAGCGGCGCGTCCCGCACACGGAAGTCAATGCTGATTTGCCTTGAAGCAAGGTGACCGAGCCGCAGGTGAAAGGGTTTGCTCAGAGATGTTGCGGACCACACCCGCGCCAACGACGAATTGAGGCGCTGGCTCGCCGCAAGGGCGTCGAATTGTCCGATGGGGCATGGGGTTCAGTGGTGCATTCCTCGATCAAGTGTTTATGACGTGCGTCATGTGATCGACACCATTTCACGCACCCTCACCCTCACGCTCGACGTGATTTACGGCTTGGGCCGTGCAAAGCCAACCCTCGCGACGTGATGCGCACCGGCTACCAGGCACTGATGCATGGCGACGCCGATGTGGTTGAGCGGCTGACGCATCAAGCTGCAGGTGGCGTTGGCCAACCTCATGCCCTCTGCCTCGCTGGTGCGGGTCGCGCACTGCGGTCGGGCCTCACTGATCAGGCGTTCGAGCCGCGGCGGCTTCAAGCGATTTGCAGTTGAGTCCAGTGAGTTGCCGCAAAGTTTTCCGATCGTGTTGCAGACTTCGCGAGAGCCCATCAAGGGAGACGGCATGACCTCTCGAAAGCATCCAGCGCTGCATGCTGGATCGCACGCGGATGCTGGATTGCCGATCGGGGACGGTGTCGAGCCGGATGTCTTTCCGGTGCATGGAGCGGGCGGATTTCGCCCTCGAGTCGCCTGTGGGCGCAGTGGCCAAGGACCAATTTTGCGGTGCCCACAAGGCCCGCGATGGGGTCAGGCCGTTGCGGATGTCGCCCATGTCGGGCTGCATCTGAAGGGCAAGCGCTGTTGAATTACCCGGCGAAGGCCGGCTGTCCGCGCCGGGCGGCAATATGCCGCATTTGAGGGGGTCGCCGGCCATGAAATGGCGCGTCCTTAGGGGGATGCAGCCCCGAAGAAACGGCTAACCTTGCGACCCCGAGCACAGCAGGAAGCACCGATGTCCAGTCAAGTTGAAGGGACCCACCGGCACCGCACCGACGGCGAGGTCTACACCTACCGGGTGTCGTACACCGTCTACCCCGACGAATCCAACCGTGGCGCGATCGCGGTACTGGGCTTCGTGCGGCGCGCGGGCAAAGAATGGGCCGTGTCGATGCGGCTTGCAGACGCTGGCGCCGATGCCGTCGCTCGCGCGCCCACCATCGTGTGCAACGCGATGGACGCCCACATCGACGGCATCGACTTCAACGACGCCTGAGTGCTTTTTGGATGCGGCGGCTCAGCGCTCGCCGAACAAACCAGCGGGGCCTAATCTCGCGGCGTGTCGCCGTCACTCTTGAGCGAGGCCAGCCCGGTCTTCACGGCCCGAAGCAGGGCGTCAGACCGCTTGGGGTCGGTGAGCACCCTCGACAAAAGCAAGCCACCCACCAGGGCACTGACCGCGAACATGGCGTCGTCGTCATGCGACTCCAGCGCGGCGCCAACTCGGCCGATGAAGCCTTCGATGTGTTCCGACATCACCTCGCGTGATGGCTCGTCGGCGCGTGCCACGTCAGAAGCCAGCGCGGCAATCGCACAGCCTTCTTTGCGCGAGTCGCGGTGCGCGCGGCTCAGGTAGCCGCGAACGAACGTTTGGTAGTTCGTTGGGCGCTCGGGGTCGGTCGAGACTTTGGACGCGGCCAGGCCATCGACCAGCGCGCGCTTCAGCGCGTGCGCCAACAGTTCGGAGCGTGATTCAAAGTGGCCGTAGAAGCCGCCATGTGTGAGGTTCACGCTTCGCATCAGCTTGCCCACGCTCACCGATTCCAGCCCGCCGTCGCGGATTTTCTCGGCAGCTTCTCTGACGATGCGCTCGCGGTTCTGCGCCTTATCGGCTTGGGAGTGGCCCATGGCTTTGCCTCGACGGTTGGTTGACAGTCAGGATTATGAGAATAATGCTCCTGAATGATGGGTGTCATGCAGATGGTGCGGCCGCGCCAATGCTGAACGTGCGTGCCGGCGTGCTGCTGGCGGCCCACCGTCTGTCTGTCTGTCTGTTTGTCTACTTCAAGGGAATGAACCGATGAGTTCCGCTGCCGCCGTGATGCCGTCCCCAGAGATCCTTCGGTTGCAGAACGGACCGATCCTTTCCACCTTGCTCAAGCTCGCAGGGCCCAACGTGCTGGCCATGGGGATGCAAGTGCTCGTCGGGATTGCCGAAACCATCTACATCGGGCGACTCGGCAGCACACCGCTCGCGGCGATGGCGCTGGTGTTCCCCTTCCTGATGCTTGCCCAGCAACTTTCCGCTGGCGCGATGGGCGGCGGCGTGTCGTCGGCGGTCAGCCGGGCCATGGGTGCGGGTGACCTTCCCCGGGCCAATGCGCTGGCGCTTCACGCGGTGGCGATCGGCGGCCTGCTGGGGGTCGTGTTCACGGTCGCCATGCTGGCCCTCGGCCCCACGTTCTACCGGCTGCTCGGCGGCACGGGGGCGATTCTTGACGAGGCCATCGGCTATTCCAGCGTCTTGTTCGTGGGCGTGTTGCTCATCTGGTTGAGCAACACGCTGGCGTCGGTGATTCGCGGCACCGGCAACATGCGGGTTCCGTCGATGGGCATCCTTGCCGCGTCGTTCTTTCAGATCGTGCTGGGCGGCGTGTTGGCGCTTGGCGTGGGGCCGGTGCCGTCATGGGGCATGGCCGGTGTGGCTGTGGCCACCATCGTCGCCAACGCGGCAAGCGTCGCGTTCTTCGTTTGGTACCTCGTCAGCGGAAAGTCACGCCTCACGCTGCGTTTGCGCGGCGTGTCGCTGCGGCGTGAAATGCTGTTCGACATCTTGAAGGTGGGCGCTGTCTCGATGGTTTCGCCGCTGCAGTCGGTGCTGGCAGTGCTGCTCTTCACCGGCTTCGTTGCGCGGCTCGGGGCGCTTCCGCTGGCCGGCTATGCCATCGGTCAACGGCTTGAATTTTTGTTGATCCCCGTCTCGTTCGGCATTGGCGTGGCGGCCTTGCCCATGGTGGGCATGGCGATGGGTGCTGGCAATGTGGCCAGGGCACGCCGCGTGGCCTGGACCGCAGGCGCCACCTCGGCATGCAACCTCGCGCTGATCGGCTTCACGGTCGCGCTTTTCCCCGACCTCTGGGCGGGGCTGTTCACCTCAGATGAATCGGTGCTCGCCTATGCACGCCAGTACCTGCAGATCGCCGGGTTGGCGTTCCCGTTCTTCGGGTTTGGGCTGACCCTGTACTTCGCATCGCAGGGCTCTGGAAAGGTTCTCGGCCCGGTGCTCGCAGGCACGTTGCGGCTCGCGGTGGTCTTCGGGGTGGGCAGCTGGCTGGTGCTGCTGCCGGGGTCGGCGAGCCAATTCTTCGCCCTGGTCGCAGCGTCGATGGTCGTCTATGGGCTGGCGACCGCCGCAGCGGTGAAACTCACGCCCTGGGGCAAAGCCAAGGGCTGAGCAGACGGCCTTTTGGACGGTTCGCATGGTTCGCATGGTTCACCGCCGCATCGAAAACATTCAACGCAACAATTCATGAACACCTTCGACGAAGCCGTCCACCTCATCCCGCAAACCGACGGCACCTGGCTCGGCCACACCAGCCCCGCCTACGGCAACATGGTCGGGCCCTTCGGCGGCATCACGGCCGCACAGGCACTCAGCGCGGTGCTTCAGCACCCGCAGCTTGTGGGCGAACCGCTCTCGCTGACGGTCAACTTCTGCAGCGCCATGGCCGACGGCCCCTTCACCGCCGTGGCCCGTGCCGTGCGAACGAACCGCTCCACCCAGCACTGGCTCGTCGAGCTGCAGCAGCAGGGTGAGACGACCACCTCGGCCACCGTGGTCACGGCCGTGCGGCGCGATGTCTGGGCACACGTCGAGCACACGATGCCGGTGGTGCCCGCGCCCGAAACCATTGAGCCCCTGGGGCCGCAGGGGCGTGTGGCGTGGATCGACCGTTATGAGATGCGCGTGATCGACGGCGAGTTGCCGCAGGTGTGGGACGGCGCGGAGCACCCCGACAGCCTCAGCCGCGTGTGGGTGCGAGACACACCGCCGCGACCACTCGACCATGCCTCGCTCACGGCGCTTTCGGATGTTTTCTTTCCGCGCATCTGGCGACGGCGCGCAACGCGAACGCCCGCTGGCACCGTGTCGATGACGGTTTACTTCCACGCCAACAGCGCCGTGCTCAATGAAACGGGCGATGGCCTGCTGCTCGGGCAGGCCCGCGCCCAAGCCTTCCGCAGCGGGTTCTTCGACCAGACGGCGCAACTCTGGAACCAGCAGGGGGAACTGCTCGTGAGCACGCACCAGGTCGTGTACTACAAGGGCTAGCTTCCCGGGCTGGCTTCAAGCCAACGAGGGCCAACGAGGGTCAACGAGGCCTTCCGCCTTCGTCTCTTGCGTTGCATCAAGGTGGCAAGCGGGCCGGCGCATTCGCGCTGGCTCGACGTTGAAATGGCGCAAGTGGCCGGCGGCACCGATCGGCACGATGGCCCGCAACGGGTCAAGCCCGCCCCATGCGAGCCCCCATGCCCCAGAAGATCCTCATCCTGCAAGGCCACCCCGACCCCGAAGCGCGCCACTTCGGCCACGCACTTGCCGACGCTTATGCGCAAGGCGCGCAGCAAGGTGGCCATGAAACGCGCTTGGTGCAGATCACCTCGCTCGACTTCCCCCTGCTGCGCAGCCAAAAGGCCTGGAAGAACGACCCCGTGCCGGCGGCCTTGAAGCCCGCGCAAGACGGCATCTTGTGGGCCGACCACCTGGTGCTGTTCTTCCCCCTGTGGTTGGGCGGCATGCCGGCGCTGGTGAAGGCCTTCTGGTAGCAGGTGGCCCGGCCCGGATTTGCGCTCAGCTATGCGGGCAAAGGTGGTTACCCCCAAAAGCTGCTCGGTGGCCGATCGGCCCGGGTGGTGGTGACGATGGGCATGCCCGCGCTGGTGTAGCGCTGGTACTTCCGCGCGCACAGCCTGAAGGCACTTGAACGCAACATCCTCGGCTTCGTGGGCATCGCGCCCATCCATGAAACGCTGATCGGCATGGTTGACGGGCTCGACGACGCGGGCCGCGCCAAGTGGCTGCACAGGCACAGTGCGCTGGGCAAAAAGCCACGTAACCGGCGCTGGGGCCGCGCTGGGGTCAATTCCCACGCACGTGGCTGTTGTTGACAAGGATCAAGCCGCCCGCGCATCTGTGCCTGGAAGATCGGCGTCATTCGATTGCTTGCGCAATCTGTTCGACGGAGGTCGCCCATGAAGATCCTGCTGGCAGTTGATGGCAGCGCGTACACCAAGCGCATGCTGGCCTACCTGGCCGCCAATGAAGAGTTGCTGGGGGGTGGGCATGAATACACCGTCTTCACCGCCGTGTTGCCCATTCCGCCGTTTGCCGCCGAGTACCTGACCGGCGAGATGCTGGCGGCCTATCACCACGACGAGGCCGAGAGCGTGCTGGCGCCGGTGCGGGTTTTTGCGCAGCAGCAGGGTTGGAAGGCCGAGTTCAGGTCCAAGGCCGGGCACGCGCCCGACCTGATCGCCGCCGAGGCCGAGTCGGGCGGCTACGACTTGCTGGCCATGGGTTCGCACGGCCATTCGGCGCTGGGCAACATCGTGCTCGGGTCGGTGGTCACGCGTGTGCTGGCCAAATGCAAGACGCCCCTGCTGCTGATTCGCTGAGCCACTGCACATGAGCGAACACGATTCATCGGACGGCACGGCGGCAGCGCTGGGCCTGGCGCCGAGCCCGGTGCCTGCCGCGACGGCCGAGGAGGTGGAGCTCAACGCCACCGAGGTTTGGTTGCCTCTGGTGCAGGCCTCGTTCCGGCCGGTCGGTTTGCATGCCGACGCGGTGCGCGCGCTCATTCGGCTGGCGCAGCCGGTGCTCTTGCCCAAGGGCGTGCAGTTGCTGATGCGCGGTCAGCTCGCCGACCGGCACTGGCTGCTGCTGTCGGGCCGTGTGGCGATGGGCCTGGCCGCACAAGGCCGCGTGAGTCAGCAAACCCGTGAAGTCACGCCCGGCCACTGGATCGACAACGCCAGCGCCTGGATGGGCAGCGACGCGCTCTACCTTGAAGACGCGGTGGTCGAGCAAGACGCGCTGGTGTGGGCCTTCAACC
>JAYSYW010000164.1:0-10393 GCA_043727255.1 Rhizobacter sp.
CGCGCTGCCCGCCATCGCCGCCGAGCTGAGCGGCCTGGTCACGCTGCAGAGCGAACACCCGGGCGAGGACGGCTCGGCCCGGCTGCTGCTGGCGCTGGCCGACGGCCAGGCGGTGGAAGCCGTGCTGCTGGCGCCGGGCCGCATCCCCGGGCTGTGTGTGTCGAGCCAGGTCGGTTGCGCGGTCGGCTGCCAGTTCTGCATGACCGGCCGCGACGGCCTGCTGCGGCAAGTCAGCAGCGCCGAGATCGTGGCCCAGGTGGCGTTGGCCCGCACCCGCCGCGTGGTGAAGAAGGTGGTGTTCATGGGCATGGGCGAACCGGCCCACAACCTCGACAACGTGATGGAAGCCATCGACCTGCTGGGCACGGCCGGTGGCATTGGCCACAAGCAGTTGGTGTTCTCGACCGTCGGCGACCCGCGTGTGTTCGAGCGGCTGCCGCTCGGGCCCGTGAAGCCAGCGCTGGCTTTGTCGCTGCACTCCACGCTGGCCGAGCGGCGCGCCCAGCTGCTGCCCCGCGCCCCGCGCATGAGCCCCGACGAACTGGTGGACGAAGGCGAGCGTTACGCGCGCCGCACCGGCTACCCCATTCAGTACCAGTGGACGCTGCTCGATGGCATCAACGACACCCCGGAAGAACTCGACGGCATCGTGCGTTTGCTGAAGGGCAAGTACGCCATCATGAACATGATCCCGTACAACACCAACGAAGGTCTGGGCTTCCAGCGCCCTTCGCCTGAACGGGCCGACGAGATCGCACGCCACCTGCACCAGCGCGGCGTGTTGACCCGGCTGCGCCAATCGGCTGGGCAAGACGTGGACGGCGGCTGCGGCCAGTTGCGGGCACGTGAAAGCGTGCCGCGTGAATCCCGCGTGGTGGTGGTGCGGCGCCCGCCGGGCGAAGCAGGCCAAGCCCCCAACGACCACTGAACACGGACCCCACCACCGCATGCGACTTTCCACTGCTCGCGCCACAGCCACCCTGGTGGGCGTGCTGTGTGCGCTCAGCGCCTCCGCGCAAATGCGCTGCGGCGCCGCCGCACGCAGCAATGACGGGTGGGCGGTGGCCACCGCACCCACGCGCGCGCTCGATGTCGAGGCGGTCTGCCGCGACCTGCCGCAGTGGGCACCGCCCGAAGCCAATGTGCACGGTGTCGTCGTCGAACGCGGTGGCGAACTGCAACTGGAGGCCTACTTCGACGGGCGCGACAACCCCGGCTTCGCCCTCTTCTCGCGCGAAGCGAGCTTCAGCGCCGATGACCTGCACGACATGCGCTCGGTCACGAAGAGCATCGTCGCCTTGCTGTTCGGCGTGGCGCTGGAACGCGGTTTGGTGCCGGGGCTCGACACGCCGGTGCTCGACTTCTTTCCCGAACACGCCGACCTTCGCTTGCCCGAGCGCTCGCCTGAACGCTCAAGCATCACGCTGGCCCACCTGCTGACCATGACGCATGGACTCGACTGGGACGAGTCGGGCAGCCCCTTTCGCCTGGGCAACAGCGCCACGCGCATGCGCTTCTCCGCAGACCCCGACCGCCACGTGCTTGAACACGAAATGGTCACGCCGCCGGGGTCGCGCTTCGTCTACAGCAGCGGGGCCACCCAGCTGCTGGGCGAGGTGCTGGTGCGCCGCACCGGCATGCCGCTGGAAGCCTTCGCCGAACAGATGCTGTTTCAACCGCTTGGCATTCAGCGCAGCGAATGGCGGCGCGACCGCAAAGACCGCGTCACGCCTTATGGCGGGCTGAGGTTGCGACCACGCGACGCCGCCAAGATCGGCCGGCTGGTGCTCGACCAAGGCCGCTGGCAGGGGCGCCAGCTCGTGCCCGCCGCGTGGGTTGAACAGATGCTGCGTGACCGCGTGACCGCAGGCGCGTCGTTCCGCTACGGCTACCAATGGTGGAAAGGCGACATCACCACGCGCGCAGGCCGCTTTGCCTGGGCCGCCGGGTTCGGCACGGGCGGGCAGCGGCTGTACCTGGTGCCGGCGCTCGACCTGGTGGTCGTGGTCACCGCCGGCCAGTACAACCAGCCCGCGACAAGCTGGCAAGCGCCTTCACGGGTGTTCCGGCACATGATCGAGGCCGTGGCCACGAAGTGATTTTGGGGGGCGGCTCCACACGGCGCCGTCCCCTGTCGCTGCCCTTTCGTTGCCCTTTCGCTGCCCCTCACGGCCCTTCGGCAAACCTGCCGTCGGTCAAGAAGCGCCCAGCATCTCAAGCGCCGCATGCGGTGGGTTCATCGGCACGCGGTGGCGGTCATTTCGACCTCCTCGCCCACAGGCTGCATGGCCACGTGGGCTTGCATCAAGGCCTGGCCAACCGGCCACGCATGAACGCCCATGCGCGAGGCGAAGGTGTTGAAGTCGATCTCTGACACACCCCGTGCGATGCCTTGCTTTTGCAAGCTGGCGTAGGCAGCTCCGCCCACCACGCAGCAGACCGCATGGCCGGGCGATGCCATGCAGGGGAAGCATTCGGCGTGCAGCGTTTCTTCCGACAGGCCGGTGGTTTGCGCGGCCCAGGCGATGAAGCCGGTGTACGTCATGCGGCCACTGTTGACGCGCACGTCACACAGCGCGCGAACACAGCGAATGACGCGCCAGATGCAGGTTTCGAGTTGCGCGCACAACACGCCCTGGGCCTGCTCTTGCGGGGTGTCGCCGTACAGCGCGAGGTAGGCATGCTGCACCTCGTTCAGCTTTGGCTCGCTCAGCAGGCGCTGGGCGGCGGCCCAGTACTGGTACTCGCGGTGGAAGGCCATGCCCTCGGCCATGGGCACTTCGAGCGCGGTGTTCAGGTTGAGCATCGACGAGCCGGCGTTCTTGGCCGAGAGCACGAAGTTGAACCCGTGCGAAGCCTCATGGACCAAGGTGTTGATCAGGGTCAGCAGCGAGCTGTTCTTCGCGGGGGTGAGGTAGAGCTGCGCGTAAGCGGTCTTCGGGTTGAGGCCATTGACGGCGAAGTTTTCTCCGCCGGCCACGCGCTTGGCCAGGCAGTCGGGCGTGGCCGCAACGTTCACCCGGTCTTGCAGGCCGTGGGCGATGACGTAGCGGGCGCCGTAGTCGTTGCAGGCGTTGACCACGCGGTCCATCCACAGCGAGAAGTCAACGCTGTACCGCCTGGTGACTTGGTCCCACACGTTTTGCAGCGACCCCTGCGCCTTCACAAACGGCAACTTGGCCACCTGTTGCGCAATGCCGGTGGTGACGGGCAGATCGAAGTCGAGCCAGGCCTGGGCCATGGCCTCGATCTGCTCAACGCTTTGCTCAACTTGGTAGTAGTTGCGCAGGCAGGCCGGGTAGCCCGGCGCAGGCGCCGGGCCGCTGACGGCGTCCCCTTGTTTGAAGACGCGCCAGCAGGTGTTGAAGTGGGTCGAGTCAAGGCCGGGCACCTGGAACATCGCCTCGTAGCGGCGCAGCGCGGCCAAGATGGCGTCGCAACGGGTTTGAAGGTCGGGCCGCACCTGCAACAGCGCGCTGAGCGTGCCCTTCAAGTAGACCGATGTGTCCAGGCATTCACGGCGCACGAGGACGCTGAAGTCCTGGCCCCACCAGCGCAGCGTCTCGAACTTCACCGCCTCGAGCACCGCGCCAAGGTAGGCCTCGACGAAGGGGGCTTCGTCGTCCCTCTTCAACACGATGTGGAACACGCCGTCGGCCGCCGCCCACACACCGCCCATGCCAGAGCCCGAAGGCCCGGCGCCGCTGGGGCGCGCGAGCTCGAGTTGCGTATGCAGCGAGGTGAGCACGGCGTCGGCGGTGGCACGCAGTTTGTTGTCGGCGATCTCGACCAGCAGCGGGCGCAGGCGGTAAATGCGGCACCGCATGGCGTCAAGGTTGGCGGGGGTCTGTTGGAACAGCTGGGGCAGCGCCGTCAGGTAGCCGCTGGTGTAGCCGCTCACGGGGTTGATGGCGGACCAGAGGGCGACGATGTCGTCGATGGTGTCGGAGGGCATGGAAGATCCTTGCGAATGGGAATACACCCACCCTCCGTGCGCCTGAGGCGCTCGACAGGCTGCCTCAGCAGTGACATGGGGCATCGGCGGGTGGCCTTGTCCCTGAGCCTGTCGAATGTTCAGTGCGAACGGGGGAGGCGAAAACGAGGGGCGACGAAGGGCGGCAACACGCCACCCTTCGTGGTGGGCCATGGTTTGAGCCGTCAGCCGGCGGCGGCCAGGGGCCGGCGGGTCAGGCGTCGCCCCTGTTGATGCCGATGCACCCGGTACCCGGCACCCGGCACGTTCGGCGAGGGCGGCAGCGGCGGCAGGCCCACGCTGGCTCTCCCCTTCACCGACAGCCTCATGGTGCTGATGCGGCCCTCACCCCTGGCACCCGGGTTCGCATGTGCGCCCACGGCGCCGTTGACCACCTGGCCGAACGGCGGTCCGAATTGGTTTTTCATGTGTGCTCCCATCGACACCGCTTGGGGTCTGTGCATATCAAGCGGGCGTGCCCCGGCGCGGTTGATTCCTTGACGCCCGCTTGCGGCAGGTGCTTGGAGCTGCCTGCCGAATAAAGGGTCGAGTATCTGGAGTCGCCCGGGAATTGGAGCTGTCAGCTCTTACAGGGCGCGAAGGCCGCGCTTCTCACTTAGCGGCATTCAACCGGCACGCCGTTGGGAAAGAATGCGTCATCACGCGCCACGCCAAGCGTCAACCGGCCTTGGCTTGCGTGCCCGGCGTGCCCAACGTGTGATTGACCCAAGCGCTGATCGCCTCGCGCAACACACCCACGGGCACCCGGTCCATCGGGTGGGCCGAGCCCGGGTAGATCGACACCGTGCTGCGCGTCAGGCTGTGGTGCAGGGCCAGCGTTTCGTCAGCGCTGGCAATGGGGTCTTCAGACCCCGACATCACGAGGCAGGGGCAGGCGATGCGCTCCAGCTCGTCGCAGGTCACCGGCGCGTCGTGCGCGAACGACGCGTACATCGCGCACAGCCGAGCGGCCAGCAGCTTCCAGTCGTTCGGGTGGTGCATGCGCGCGAGTTGATCCACACGCGCAGGCAGCTTCAACAAACGCGCTTCGCTGACGATGTGCGAGGCATGGCCGATCGCCACGTCATCGAAGATCCACCGCGTGCCCAGCGTCACCACGCCCGACACCCGCAGCGGGTGGTGCACCGCCAGGTACAGCGCCACCACGCCGCCAAAGCTGTGGCCCATGACGATCGGCGCCTGCAAACCCAGCGCATCCATCTGGCCCAGCAAGTCGTCGGCGCACTGCGCCATCGTCAAGGCTGCGGGCATGCGCCGCCCGCCATGGCCACACAGGTTGAGGGCTTCGACCGTGAAGTCCGCAGACAGCGCCTGCCGCCACGGCTGCACCTCGGCGCGGCAGCCGTTGGCGCCGTGGAGGATGAGCAGGGGTGGGCGGGTGGCGGCTGGGGTGGGTTCGCTCACAAGGCTTCCTCAGGGGTCGGTGCGGCGAGGGCCATGACCAGGGCTCTCATGAGTGCACCCCAACAAGCCATGCGCAACCCTTCGAGCCACGAAGCCAAACTGAGAACGCCCGCCTTCAGCCCGCCACCGGGTAGCGCCCATACACGCAGGCCAGTGCCTTGGCGTAGGCGGGTTCCACGTCGTCCAGGCTGCTGACGGTCATCGTCAGGTCTTCGAGCAGGCCGTTGTGCAGGCCGTACACCCAACCGTGCACGGCCACCTCTTGGCCGCGAAGCCAGGCGTCTTGCACGATGGTGGTCTGGCAGGCGTTCAGGGCTTGTTCAACCACGTTGAGTTCGCACAGCGCGTCGACCCGCTGCGCTTCGGGCACGGTGTCGAGCCAGGCGCGGTGGCGGTTGCGCACGTCTTGCACGTGGCGGATCCAGTTGTCGGCCAGGCCGACGCGGCCGTCACGCAGCGCCGCCGCCACGCCACCACACCGTGAATGACCGACGACGACGATGTGCTTGACCTTCAGCACGTCGGTTGCGAACTGGATCACCGAGAGGCAGTTCAGGTCGGAGTGCACCACCACGTTGGCGATGTTCCGGTGAACGAACAGCTCGCCTGGCAGCAGGTCGACCAGTTCGTTGGCCGGCACGCGGCTGTCGGCGCAACCGATCCACAGGTATTGCGGCGCTTGTTGCTTGAGCAGATTGGTGAAGAAACCCGGCCGGTTGGCCACCATCTTCTCGGCCCAGAGGCGGTTGTTGTCGAGCAGGTCTTGGAGGGGCTTCGGCATGTTTGTCGCAGTGCAGCAAATGGTCCGGCAGTGTAGCGATGGCCGTCCTGCAGCCGCCTTATGTCACGCCCGCCGGGACAGACGCCTTCGGCGACTGAGGGGGCAAACCGATGTCAGCACCCGCCCGCAGGCCCGGGGCGCAGGGCGCAGGCGAAGCCCCTGCGGTGAGACGCCGGTATTCGGTGGGCGTGATGCCGGTGTCCGCCTTGAAGGCCCGGTTGAAGGGGCCGATGGACTGGAAGCCGGCGTCCATCGCCAGGGTGAGCACGGGCACTTCGGCCTGCGCCGGGTCGGCCAGCGCGGCTTTCACCTCGTCGAGCCGATAACGGTTCAAAAAGGCGTTGAAGTTGCGATGGCCGAGGCCCTGGTTGATGAGCCGGCGCAGGCGGTATTCGGGCACGCCCAGCCGCACGGCCAACGCGCCGATGGTGACGGCCTCTTCGCGGTAGGCGCGCTCGACCGCCATCAGGCGCTCAAGCGCGGCCATCAGCCGGGGGTCTATGGGTTCGGGCTTGTCGTTGGCAGGTGCGTCGGCGGGTGCGTCTTCCGCGGTGACCGCCAACGCCTGCTCTGTGGCGATGGACACGCCGGCCACTTCAGCGAGCGGTTCGACTTCAGCCGGCACGTGAAGCCGCACCGTCCGCACGGCCTGCACACCCACCAACGCAAACAGATCGCCACGCGCGCTGCCCAGCAGGTTCCAGATCACCAGCACCACCAACACGGCCAGGCCGGCTGTGTCGATCAGGCCGACCAACGCCGGCGTGGCTTCTTGCCCCAGCACCAGCCGCGACACGGTGCTGAGCAAGGTGTAGCCGGTGCCCGCACCCACGATGAACAGGCGCAGGCGGCGGCGCCCCTCCACCAGGTCAGAGCGCCAAGTGGCCACCGACTGGCCGAGCGCCAGCAGAGCCAGCGCCAGCGTGGTGAGCGTGATGGCGGCACCCAGAGCGCCACGCGCGGGCGACGCCACTGGCAGCAACAGGCAGTTGACGACGCCGGCCACGGCCAGCACGCCCCAGGCGGCGCCGTGCCAAGGGCGCAGACGGAAGTCGTCGATGAACAGCGCGCGGGTGAACAGCCAGAACACCACCGCGTTGCCGGCGGACAGCGCCGCGATGGGCGCCTTCCAGGCGGCCGGCGGCAGCAGGAAGCCGGGCAGGCCGTACAGCGCAAAGGCGGCGATGCCCAGCGCGCAGGCGGCGCCCAGCCGGGCAGCAACCGAACGGGCATGGTCGCGCCACAACATGGCGGCGCCAAACAAGGCCAGCGTGACCAGTGCGGAACGCAGGGCCAGGTCAAGCGAGTGGAGCGTGGTGGGGTCGTTCATGGCAGGGCGGATCGTATCGGGGCGGGAGTGTCGGGTGAAGACTGAAGCCACCCTTGCGACGCGGGCCTGGCTTCGCCGCCTTCGCGGCGCTTACCGCATGGATGTGCACAAACCCGGGGAAACCCCGGTGATTCAGGACTGCAGCGGACAAGTTCAATACAAGCCCGCGCGGCCCCTCCCGTTGAAAGATGGCAGCGTTCTCAAACAGGAACGCCGGCTCTGAAAAGACAAGCCCAGAGCCTTCCAAAAATCTTCAAGACTGGAGACACCCTCATGAAGTTTTCACCCAAGACCCTCGTCAGGGCCGGCCTGGCCCTGGCCTTTGCCGCGGCCTCCACCTTCGCCGCTGCGCAGACCTCCATCTTCACGATGAGCTACAAGGGCGGCAGCACCTCGGCCTGCAGCAGCAGCTACAGCATTGCCGGCCAGGAGCCCGCGTGCGCGCATCACCGGGCCAGGGTTCGGGCACCACCTACACCACCGCTTACGACCTCAGCTCGTGCATGGCCGCAGGCAAGCACACGCAGGCCAATGACCGCGTCCGCATCGTCAACGGCGAGCTCGACATGTTTGTCGGTGGCTCTGAAGCCGTGGCGCGTTCGCAGTCCGAAATCGTCACCGGCCTGAAATGCACGACCAGCTCGAAGTCTTGCTTCCGCAGCAATGGTTCGGGCTGGTATGTGGTGAAGAACTCGGAGGTGGTGGACTTGTACGCCGACCATTGCTTCATGGGCTACGGCGGCGTGGACGCGGTCTCGCAATGTTCCGGCATCTACGTGGACTCGAACTACCAAAACGGCAGCGGCGCCTGGGGCGTCAAGGCCTCGGTCGACTGGATGAAGACCTTCGTGACGCCTTGACCAACCCTGCGGCCCGGCCATCACGCATGGCTTGGGCTCACGCGGTTTGAGTTTGTGCCCCGTACGTTGCAGCCTTCACGGTCTGCCACGGGTGGGGCGCCTTCGTCTGACGCACCATGTCCCCGCCATGAACCACGTCATCCACGCCGCGCCACAGCCCGCACCCACCCCGGGCCACGAGGTGGCGATGGTCACTGAAGAAACTGCGGTGGCCGAGCGCCCCGCGCCCAAGCTGCATGGGCGAAGCCAGGTGCGCCTGTTCTGCGACGGCGGCTTTTTCACCAGCTCCGATGCGGTGTGGAAGACCCAACGTTTTTCGGCCACCCTGCTGATGGCCGCGACCGAACAAGACTTCGAGTTGGAGGTGGGCGGCCAGACACGCCGCCTGGGCATGGTCGCCATTCGGCCCTTCGTGACCACGCAACTCAATGCGCGGCACGTGCCTTTCGTCTGCCTCGACCTGAGCCCCGACCACGCCGAGTACCACGCCTTCGCCGGCATCGGCGGCAACGGCACGCTGGCCCTGCCGCGTGCGCGCTTTGCCGGGCTGGCCGACGCGCTGCGCGCGTTTCACGCCGGTGGCATGCGGGGAGACGACAGCTTCCGGCTGTTCTGGCGCATCACCAACCTGGCGCTCACCCTGGTGCCCGCCGCCGCCCCGCCCGACCCGCGCGTGCTGCACGCGAAGGCGGCCCTGGCGCAAAACCACGAGCTGACGGCCGAGCAACTGGCCAGCCTCTGCGGGCTGACACCGAGGCGGCTTTCAACCCTGTTCGCGGACGAACTGGGCATCTCGCTTCGCAGGTACATCCAGTGGCTGAAGATCAAGGTCGCGCTGTCTCTGGTGGGCTCGGGCCTCTCGTTGACCGAGATTGCCGCCGCCGCCGGTTTCGCCGATTCGGCGCACTTCAGCAAGGTCTGGACGCAGATCTACGGCGCGTCGCCGGTGTACTTCTTCTGCAACGACGACGTGGACGTCTTCCCCAAACCTCAGAGCCCGCGCTTCAGGTCTCTGAACGCGGCGAACAGCCACGAGCGCATG
Organism: Rhizobacter sp.; assembly: GCA_043727255.1. Taxonomy (GTDB): domain Bacteria; phylum Pseudomonadota; class Gammaproteobacteria; order Burkholderiales; family Burkholderiaceae_C; genus Rhizobacter. The sequence goes on from JAYSYW010000164.1 coordinate 9,412, forward strand.
CCCACCACCAAGGTGTAGGGGCGGCGCTGTTCGGGCGCCAGCTTCTGGTCGGCCAGGTGCTGCTGCGCGAAGTCTTGCCCCACGCGCTGCAACCGTTCCACAAAACTGCCGGCCAGTCCGGGGCTGATCTGGCCGTGCACCAGCATCAGCATCTCGCCTTCGCCGTCGAAGCCGCCACTGAAGTAGTCGTCGGCCACGTGCTCTCGAAAGAAGCCCATCACCGGCCCATGCGGGCGCCAGCGAAAGCCCTTGGCCACATGCAGCCGGTAGCGGTTGAGCGGGCGCAGCTCGATGATGCCGAGGCGGTCGAGCTGGGCCAGGCGCTGAATGACTTCGGCCTCGCTGAAGGTGTAGGTGGACACCATCTGCTCACACGTCCACTGGCTGAAGCAGCAGATCGCCACCAGCAGCAGCTTGCGGTCGGCGACCACCGCCTTTTCCTGTTCGAGCGTGAGCTCACGGCGCAGCGGCTGGGCATCGGCCACCTGGCGCGCGAGGTCGGCGAAGTCGAGCTTCAGCACGCGGCAGATGTCGTCGATGCGTGACAGCGGCATGTCGCCCTTGGCGAAGATGCGCTTGATGCTCGACTCGGCCATGCCGAGCAAGGGCGCAAGGTCGGCGTAGGTCAGGTTCGCGGCCTTCAGTTCGGCTTTCAGCGCTTTGACCAGGTCCAGTGTGGTGCTCACGTGAGCCCCTCGCCTGCGGAGTACCGCATGCGATCCCCCGAGGGGATGCGGGCCGGCTTGGCAGTGGCCCGGCGCTCGGCCCTGGGCCGCAGGATGGGTGCGGGGTGTCTCATGCGCCGGATCGTATCGCCGCGCAATACCGCAAGCGCCATGGCCTTCCACCGGGTATTCACAGCGCGATCGGCCCCAGGCGCCGTTCCACAATCCGCCCGCGCTTCACACCCACACGGAGGGACGCTTGTCCGACACCCTGAACACCGCACGGACCCCTGAGCCGGCCGTGCCGCACGAACACC
>JAYSYW010000165.1:0-4763 GCA_043727255.1 Rhizobacter sp.
CGGCATCAGCGCCGACGCCTGCCCCCACGCCCGTTCGGGCTGAGCCCACCACCGTTCGGGCTGAGCCTGTCGAAGCCCCGGCACCCCCACCACCCGGCCCTTCCACAAGCTCCGGGCGAACGGAGAAGGGCGAGGGGGCGCATCAAGGGAACACAGTCGAACTCACCGTGCCCGACATCGGCGACTTCGATGAAGTCAGCGTGATCGAAGTCTTCGTTCAACCCGGCGACACGCTGAAGGCCGAACAAAGCGTCATCACCGTCGAGAGCGACAAAGCGTCGATGGAGATCCCGTCGTCGCAAGCCGGCACGGTGAAAGAGGTGCGGGTCAAGGTGGGCGACAAGGTGCGCAAGGGCAGCGTGCTGGCGCTGATCGAAGGCGCGGCCACGGCACCGGTCGTGCGTGAGCCTGCACCTGCAACCGCAGCCGCGTCTGCACCAACACCCGCACCAGCACCAGCACCAGCACCCGCACCCACCAGCCCTGAACGGCCGACTCCCACTGCGGCATTGCCCGTCCCCGAGCCCATCGTCCCGAGTGGCCCCTTGCCTCATGCATCGCCGAGCATCCGCAAACTGGCGCGTGAACTCGGCGTGCCGCTGGCGGAAGTGCAGGGCAGCGGCCCGAAGGGGCGCGTCACGCAAGACGATGTGCAGGCCTTCGTGAAGGCGGTGATGGCCGGCAGCGCACACACCCGCGCCCAGGCCGCACAGGCCCCGGCCGCTTCAACGGCGGCGAGCGTTGGTGCCTTCCCCGGCCTGTTGCCCTGGCCGCAGATCGACTTCACGAAGTTCGGGCCGGTCGAGCGCCAAGCGCTGTCGCGCATCAAGAAGATCGGTGGCGCCAACCTGCACCGCAATTGGGTTGTCATCCCGCACGTCACCAACCACGACGATGCCGACATCACCGAACTCGAAACCTTCCGCGTTCAGCTCAACAAAGAAAACGAGAAGGCGGGCATCAAGGTGACCATGCTGGCCTTCCTGATCAAGGCGGTGGTGGCGGCGCTGAAGAAGTTTCCTGACTTCAACGCCTCGCTCGACGGCGATGAGCTGGTGCTCAAGCGCTACTTCCACATCGGCTTCGCAGCCGACACGCCGAATGGCCTGGTGGTGCCGGTGCTGAAAGACGCTGACCAGAAAGGCATCTTGCAGATCTCGCAAGAGATGAACGCGCTGGCGCAAAAGGCGCGTGACGGCAAGCTGGGCCCAGCTGACATGAGCGGCGGCTGTTTCTCGATCTCGTCGCTGGGCGGCATTGGCGGGCGCTACTTCACGCCGATCATCAACGCGCCGGAAGTGGCCATCCTCGGGGTCTGCAAGTCCACCCTGCAGCCGGTGTGGGACGGCGGCAGCTTCCAGCCGCGCCTGGTGCTTCCGCTCAGCCTGAGCTGGGACCACCGCGTGATCGACGGCGCTTCTGCCGCGCGCTTCAACGCCTACCTGGGCCAGGTGCTGGCCGACTTCCGCCGCGTGCTGCTCTGAACACGAAGCTGCTCGCCGGGTAGGTGAAGGTGCGTGCGTTGAAGCCCCAAACGAAAGATTGAACATGGCACTGCTGGAACTGAAAGTCCCCGACATCGGCGACACGAAAGAGGTGTCGGTCATTGAGGTGCTGGTGAAACCGGGCGATGTGGTCACGGCCGATCAATCGCTCATCACCGTCGAAAGTGACAAAGCCTCGATGGAGATCCCCGCTACGCAGGGCGGGGTGGTGAAGGAACTGCGGGTGAAGGTGGGCGACAAGGTGAGTGAAGGCTCGGTGATCTTGAGCGTAGAAGCGGAGGGTGAGTCGAAGTCGCAGGCCGACGCGAACGTGAAGGCCAATGTCCCGGCACCAGCACCAGCACCAGCACCAGCACCGGCACCAACATCCGCATCGCCATCGCCATCCGCATCCGCATCCGCATCCGTCCCCGTTCGCCCTGAGGTATCGAAGGGCCTTTCAACCCCAGCACCCAACCCCGTTCGGGCTGAGCCTGTCGAAGCCCCTGCGCCGGTCGCTGCCAGCCCTTCGACAAGCTCAGGGCGAACGGATGTGGTTGGCTCAGGGCGAACGGATGTGGGTGGCCCAGTGCGAACGGATGTGGGTGGATCAGTGCGAACGGATGTGGGTGGCTCAGTGCAAACGGGTGCGGGCGGGTCAGTGCGAACGGGTGCTGTTGGCGCAAACCCCTTCGACTTCGACCTCCTCGTCCTGGGCGCCGGCCCCGGCGGTTATGCCGCCGCCTTCCGAGCCGCTGACCTCGGCCTGAAGACCGTCCTCATCGAGCGCTACGCCACGCTCGGCGGCGTCTGCCTCAACGTCGGTTGCATTCCCTCTAAGGCCCTGCTGCATGTGGCGGCGGTGATGGAAGAAGCCCGCCATTTCGACACGCTCGGCATCCAGTTCAGCCCCCCTCAAGTGGACTTGCCGAAGCTGCGCGCCCACAAAGACAAGGTGGTGGGCAAGCTCACGAATGGCCTGGCCGCGATGGCCAAGATGCGCAAGGTCACAGTGATCACCGGCCAGGGCGAATTCAGCGGGTCGCATGAGCTCACCGTGACGCCGGCCGACGGCAAACCGCAGACGCTGAGCTTCAAGCAAGCCATCATCGCCGCAGGCTCTGAAGCGGTGAAGCTGCCCTTCCTGCAGACCCCGGAACTGAAGGACGACCCCCGCATCGTCACCTCGACCGGCGCGCTCGAACTGCGCCAAATCCCGAAGCGCATGCTCATCATCGGCGGCGGAATCATCGGGCTGGAGATGGGCACGGTGTACAGCGCCCTCGGCGCAAGGCTCGACGTGGTGGAAATGCTCGATGGCCTGATGCAAGGCGCCGACCGCGACCTCGTGAAGGTGTGGCAAAAGCTCAACGCGCCGCGCTTCGACCACGTCATGCTGAAGACGAAAACCGTGGCCGCAGAAGCCACGAAAGCTGGCATCCGCGTGAGCTTTGAAGGTGAGGGCGCCCCGAAAGAGTCGCAGCTCTACGACCTGGTGCTGCAAGCCGTGGGCCGTGTGCCCAACGGCAAGCGCATCGGGGCCGACAAAGCCGGTGTGGTGGTCAACGAACGCGGCTTCATTCCGGTCGATGCGCAAATGCGGACCAACGTGCCGCACATCTTCGCCATCGGCGACATCGTTGGCCAGCCCATGCTGGCGCACAAAGCCACACACGAAGCCCACGTGGCCGCCGAAGTGGTGGCTGGCGAACACCTGCAAGACGACGCGCTGCGCCGCACGGCATTCGACGCCAGGGTCATTCCGAGCGTGGCCTACACCGACCCTGAAGTCGCCTGGGTCGGCATCACCGAAGACGAAGCCAAGGCCAAGGGCGTGAAGCTCAAGAAGGGCCTGTTCCCTTGGGCGGCTTCAGGCCGTGCGATCGCCAACAACCGCGACGAAGGTTTCACCAAACTGCTGTTCGACGAAGCCACGCATCGCATCGTCGGCGGTGGCATTGTCGGCACGCATGCCGGTGATTTGATCAGCGAGGTGGCGCTGGCCATCGAGATGGGCGCCGACGCCGTGGACATCGGCAAGACCATCCACCCGCACCCCACGCTGGGCGAAAGCATCGGCCTGGCGGCGGAAGCCTTCGAGGGCGTGTGCACCGACCTGCCACCCGTCAAACGACCGGCTGTGTGACGGCTGCTCTCGCAGCGCGGGTTGGCCAACAAAAACGGCGCTCGAGGGCGCCGTTTTTGTTGTGAAGCGCTGCGCTTCAGCGGTTGCTTTCTTTCACGATGAACCACTCGCCGTTGATCAGTTGCCAGGTCAGCACCTTCTCGCCCACGTCTTGGAAGTCGACCGACTGGTAACGCTGGCGGAAGCGTGTTTCCACTGTGTTGGCGCTCAGCGTGCGGGTCTGCACCTCTTCCAGCCGAACGTTGATCGGCCCGCGCTTGGTCACCAGGCGGCGGCGTTCGGCCTTCCATGCATCGGTGCTGCCCTTGGCCGAGTTGAAGCCCGGTGCGTAAAAGCCGAGGTAACGGCCGATGTCCTTCGACTCCCAGGCTGCGGCCCAGTCGTTGAGGCGGCGCACCGACAACGCCGCCGGGGTGTTGTCGGCCGGGGCGGCGCTGGCGGGCTGCGGCGCACGTGCAGAGGCAGCGGGGGGTACAGGCGTTGACGATAGGTTCAGCGCAAGGGCGCGTGCGGCCAGCGCGGTGGTGTCGATCGTGGCCACTTCGATGGGCACGGCCGGGCAGCGCATGGGGCCGTCTTCACCGGCGCTCCAGCCATCGGCTTCCGATGGCGCGGCCGGCGCATCGCTGGCGCGCGCCAGGCCAAGCTGCGCGGCGAGCTGGCTGATGGCCGCCTGCGTGCGCACATAGGCCAGGGCCAGGTCGTATTCGGCGTTGGCGTAAGAGCGGCGGGCGGTGTACAGCTCGTTTTCGGAATTCAACAGGTCGAGCAGGCTGCGCTGGCCGATGTCGAACTGCTGGCGGTAGGCATCGCGCGCTTTTTCGATGGCGAGCGTGTTGCGGTCGAGCAGCGTCAGCTGGTCGGTCAGCTTGCGGGTGTCGTTGTAGGCGATGGCGACGGTTTGGCGGGTGTCGCGGCAGGTCTTGTCGCGGATGTCCTTGGCGATGTTCAGCTGCGCGGCGAACTGGCGCTCGCGTGCGCGGTCGGCAAACCCGTTGAACAGGTTCCAGTTCATCACGATCTCGGCGACGGTGGCGTTCGAATTGCCGGGCGCGCCTTGGAGGTTGCGCCCCTGGTCCCGCTTCATGCGGAAGTCGAAGCGGGGCTGGTAGGCGCTGTCGCGCGTCTCGAGC
>JAYSYW010000166.1:0-10376 GCA_043727255.1 Rhizobacter sp.
GTGGCCAAGTGGGCCGGCGTGCGCGACGCCACAGCCTATGGGCCCTACGCACCGCAAATGCCGATCGACCGCCGCCACCTCTATGCCGACCTGATCGCCTACGACCTGCAACCCGGTGGCATGGGTGAAGACTGCCTCGTCATCAACGTCTGGACGCCCTCTCTGTCGGTATCACCCGTCCGCAGCGCCAAGCGCCCGGTGCTCGTGCACCTGCACGGCGGCGGCTTCTACGCGGGCTCGGGCAATTCGCCGCAGTTCGACGGCGAAATGCTGGCGCGCTTCGGCGATGCGGTGGTCATCACCGTCAACCACCGCCTGGGTTCGTTCGGCTTCTTGAACCTGGCCGGTGTGGGCGGCGAACGCTACGCGCAATCGGGTGCGGTCGGCATGCTCGACATCGTGGCCGCGTTGAAGTGGGTGCGCGACAACGCCGAAGCCTTTGGCGGTGATCCCTCGCGCGTGCTGGTGTTCGGCCAATCGGGTGGCGGTTTGAAAGCCGGCACCCTGATGGCCATGCCCTCGGCGCAGGGGCTGTTTCACCGTGCGGGTGTGATGAGCGGCTCAGGCCTGCGGATGATGCCGCCCGAGGTATCGACCGACATCGCCAACAAGTTTTTGATGATGCTGGGCGTGGGCAAAGACTCGCTCGACCGCCTGCACACGCTGCCCTTCGAGCAGCTGCTGGCTTTGCAGATGGTCTTTGAGGGCGCTGACCGCCAGAAGGGCGAAGCGCCGCGTGCGTTCTCGCCCACGGTCGATGGAACGGCCATACCGCGCCACCCGTTCGACCCCGATGCGCCGGCCGTGTCGGCGTTGGTCCCAATGATCGTCAGCACCACGCTCGATGAACGCACCTACCGGCAGGGCAACTTCAAGCTCGACGAAGCCGGCCTGCTGAAGTTCGCCGAGGCCAAGGTGGCCGGCCGCACGGGCATGAGCGCCGCGCAGCTTGTGGCGATGTACCGCGCCGAAGACCCAAAGGCATCGCCCTTTCTCTTGCAAGCCCGCATCGACACCGACAGCAGCTTCCGCCTGGGCGCGCAGTTGCAGGCCGAGCGCAAGGCCGCGCTGGCAGTGGCCGGCCCGGGCGCCCCGGTGTGGACGTACCTGTGGAAGACCCCCAGCCCCGCTTACGGCGGCCGCTACGGCGCAACGCACGGTGTGGACATCGGCCCCAGCCTGCACGACATCCGCCTGGGGCTGAACGGCCCGAGCGACGAGCAGATGGGCCTGGCCGACCAACTGGCCAGCGCCTGGGTCAGCTTCGCCGCCACCGGCAACCCGAACAACGCACGCACACCGGCCTGGGCCTCGTACACGGCGGCCAAACGCACGACGCTGGTGTTCGATGGCGATGCCAGCCAAACGCGCACGCAAGACGACCCCCGTCAGGGCTTCCGCGAATACTGGACGCCGCGCTGAACGGCGCATCGATCGCTGCTTCAACGCTGCCCTTTCGCTGCCCTTTCGCTGTTCTTCCAACGCCTCTTGTTCAAAGCACCTCGCCCATGACCGCTCCCCCGACCACCACGATGCCGCTGTCGCGCTACAAGGTGCTCGACCTCACCGTGGCCCGCGCCGGCCCGGCGGCGGTGCGCCTGCTGTCCGACTGGGGCGCCGACGTGACCCGCATCGACCCGCCGCCGCCGCGCGACCCTGGCTCGGTGACCGGGCGCCGCAGAGGGTCTGACGAACAGAACCTGCATCGCAACAAGCGCAGCCTGTGCCTCGACCTGAAATCACCGCGTGGTGCGGCGGTGCTGCGCCAGCTCATCGCCCGCAGCGATGTCGTGGTCGAGAACTTTCGCGCCGACGTGAAAGAGCGGCTGGGCCTCACCTACGAGCAGTTGAAAGAAATCAACCCGCGCATCGTGCTCGCCAGCATCTCGGGCTTCGGGCAAGACGGCCCCTACAGCGACCGCCCCGGCGTCGACCAGATCGTGCAAGGCATGAGCGGGCTGAGTTCGGTCACCGGCGAACCGGGTGGCGGCCCGGTGCGGACCGGCATCGCGATCTCGGACACCACGGCCGGCATGTTTCTCGGCCAGGGCATCTTGCTGGCGCTGCTGCACCGCGAACACACCGGCGAGGGCCAATGGGTGCACACCTCGTTGATCGAAGGCATGCTCAACAAGCTCGACTTCCAGGCCGCGCGCTTCACCGTTGATGGCGTGGTGTCGGGGCAGCAGGGCAACGGCCACCCGACCATCGTGCCCATGGGCACCTACCGTGCGCTCGACGGCCACGTGAACATCGCGCCCGCCACCGCGCGCATGTGGAACGGCTTCTGCCAAGCCCTGGGCGCGCAAGAGCTGCTGGCCAAACCCGAGTACGCCAGCGTGGCCTCGCGCCAGCAGCACCGCGAGCAGATCGACTCCGACATCAACGCGGTGACGTGCCGGTTCGACATGCAAGACCTGGTGGGCCGGCTGAACAAAGCCGGCGTGCCCTGCGGGCCCATCTTCACCATCGGCCAGGCCTTTGAAGACCCGCAAGTCAAACACCTCCGCATGACACGCCCGGCCGCGCACCCTTTGCTGGGCGAGCTGCAACTCATCCGCTCGCCGATCAACCTGTCGAAGTGCCCGCACCCCGAGCACTTTCACCACGCCGGCCCCGACCCCGGCGAGCAGACCGACGAGCTTCTGCGCGAGTTGGGCCACGACGACGCGGCCATCGCCGCGATGCGCGCGGAAGGCGCTGTGGCATGAGTGTGAAAGTCAACGCAGCTTTCTTGAAAAACGCAGGCCCGGCTGTGCCGGGCTCTGACCCCACCGACCCCAGGATGTGACGATGGCTTCTTCCCCCGAACTGTTGATCGATGGCCCCGTGGCCGACATCACCCTGCGCCGCCCCGCGCACGCCAACCGGCTCGAACCCGACGACCTGGTCGCCTTGCTCGACCACATCGCCGACGTGAACACGCGGCCCGAGGTGCTGGTGCTGCGGCTGCGGGCCGAGGGCAAGTACTTCTGCAGCGGCTACGACCTGACGCGCATCGGCGGCTCGCGCCACGTGCCGTTCGAGGAAGTCGTCAACGCCCTGGAAGACGCGCGGCCCGTGACGATGGCGGTGCTGCAAGGCAGCGTGTACGGCGGCGCGACCGACCTCGCGCTCGCATGCGACTTCCGCCTGGGGGTGCAAGGCATCGACATGTTCATGCCGGCAGCGCGGCTGGGCCTGCATTTCTACCGGCGCGGCTTGGAGCGCTACGTCAGCCGCCTCGGGATGGACCATGCCAAGCGTCTCTTCCTCACGGCCGAACGCATCGACGCCGATGCGATGAAAGCGATGGGCTTTCTCACCGACCTGGACGAAGACACCACCGCCATGCATGTCACGGCCGAGCGACTCACCACCACGTTGAAATCCATGGCCCCGCTGCCGCTGCTGGGCATGAAGAAGCACCTGAACCTGATCGCCCGCAACGCGCTCGATCCTGATGAGTTGCGGCGCGATGTCGTGGCCGCCGCGAGGTCTGAAGACCTGCGCGAAGGGCAGGCCGCGTGGGCCGAAAAACGGGCGCCGCGCTTCCAGGGTCGATAGGTCACCGATGGCTTGGAGCGCCTGAACAGGCTGTGCGAAGCCCCATGCGGCAAGATACGCCGATGCCATCCACGCCGACAAGCAACCTGCCGCCGCCCGACGACTGGGCGGCCATCACCGCCCCCACGCTGGCGCACTACAACGACAACGCCGAAAGCTTTTGGCAAGGCACGCGTGACCACGACGTGGGCCAGAACATCGCGGCCCTGCTGCGCCACCTGGAAGGCCTGCCGCCGCTGACGATTCTTGACCTGGGCTGCGGCCCCGGCCGCGACCTCAAGACCTTCGCCGACATGGGCCACACCGCCATCGGCATCGACGGCGCCGAGCGCTTTGCCGCCATGGCCCGTGCCCACAGCGGCTGCGAGGTGTGGCAACAAAACCTGCTGTCGCTCGACCTGCCCGCCGCGCGCTTTGACGGCGTGTTTGCCAACGCGGTGCTGTTCCATGTGCCGAGCGCGGCCTTGCCTGGGGTGCTGCGAACCTTGCACGCCAGCCTGAAGCCACGCGGCGTGCTGTTCAGCTCGAACCCGCGTGGCGAAGGCCAGGAAGGCTGGCAGGGTGATCGCTACGGCGCGTACCACGACCTGGCCACGTGGCGGCGCTACCTGGCCAACGCGGGCTTCGATGAGTTGGAGCACTACTACCGGCCCGAAGGCCGGCCACGCGCGCAGCAACCGTGGCTGGCCAGCGTGTGGCGCAAGTCAGACCCAGCAAGGGCCGCTGCGGGCGGGTAGAGCCCTGGTGGCATGGCATCGCCTGGCCGGGTCGGGCCTGAGGGCGTTCAACCTGCCGCTGGCGCTTCAACCTCGCGCGGCTGCGCCAGTCACACGCGCTGCAAGTGCGCCGCGAGTTGGTCGAAGGTGCCGCCGTAGCCTTGTTCAAGCGACGGGTGCAGTGCTTCAAAGAACTGGCGTTCGGCGTCGAGTTCACCAAACGGTTCTGCCCGCAAGCTGATCGTGGTTTGACCGGGTGCGTGCTCGGTGAAGGTCACGGTGTTCAGTATTTCGAGTGGGCAGTCTTCGCTAAAGGGCGCGCGTGCCATGCCGCATCGTTCGTTCGAGAAGGAGTTCAGCCACACCAGGCGCTCGGGTGCGGCGATTTCGCGGTAGTTGAAGCGGCCCCACATCGCGGTCTCACCGCCAAAGACCATCGCGTAATGAAAGAAGCCGCCGGCCCTGAACTCGAAGCGCTTGAGGTCGATGGCGCAGCCCTGCGGACCCCACCAGTGTTTGATCTGGTCGGCCTCGCTCCAAGCCTTCCACACCACGTCGCGTGGGGTGTTGAACTGACGGGTGAGGGTGAAGGCGGTGTGTTCAGGCTGGGTGGTCATTTCCGTTTCCTTTCGTTGCTGTCCACGAGACATGGTTTGGGGCTGATCTACGCCGCAGTGTGACCCGGCCGCAGTTGGCGCGGCGTGAGCCCGGTGGTCCGCCGCATCAACCGCCACAGCGCCGTGGCATCGCCATAGCCCACCTGCTCGGCCACTTGCTCGACCGACAGGCGGCTGCTTTCCAGCAGCACGCGTGCCCGGTTCAACCGCACGCTCTGCACCAGGGCCAGGGTGCTCTGGCCGGTGGTGGCGCGAATGTGGCGAGTCAGCGAACGCTCAGACATGCCGACCTCGCGCGCCAGTTCACCGATGGAGGGCGGCGTGGGCATGGCCGCAGTCACCCGCTCGATGATGCGGGCCACCAGCTCGTTGCCATCGGCCAGCATCTCGGGCACCACAAAGGGCGCCTGAGCCTGCCGCCCATCGACCAGCAACAGGCGCGACACGGCCTTCGCCAGCGGCGCCCCGAAGCGCGCGCGCAGCAGGTGAAGCATCAGGTCGGTTTGGGCAAAGGCCGCGCCGGCCGTCACCACCGGGCCGTCGGCGCAGACCATGCGGTTGGCGTCCACGGTGCATGCCGGTTCCAGCTCACGCAGTCCCGCCGCGAGCCACCACGCGGTGGTGACCTTGCGCCCCGCCAGCAGCCCGGCCGCTTGCAACAGAAACACCGCCGAGCACGAGGCCGCCACCGTGCCGCCGCGCGCGGCATGCGTGCGCAGCGCCCGCATGGCCGCCTTGGCGTCGTCTTGCAGCATGCGATCGCGGGCCTGCGCGGGGGTCTCGAGGCCCAGGCCGGGCACCACCCAGATGGCGCCGTCGTCACGCAGCGCACGTGGCAGGGCTTGAGCCGCGAGCGTCAACCCACCGCCCAGTTGCACGGGGCTGCCGCCGGCCGACAACACGCGCCAGCGCGGCACCGGCACACCCAGCCGGGGCGCTACATGTGCAGCGGCGGTCAGCATGTCAAGCGTGGTGGCCACGCTGCTGGCGTAGGCACCGGGCAACAGCAGAACAGTGAAATCGTGCATTGGCTGTTTAAGCAATGAAATTGATATTTCAGACAATGGTAAGCATGCGCTGAAACAGGCGCAATAGCGGCTCGTTCCACTCCTTCGAGCCCCACATGCCCAACCTTCTGGTCAAGATTCCCCACGGCGCCTTTCCCGGAGCGGCGCGCAACGCGTTGTTCAAGGCCATCACCGAAACCGTCAACGCGGTTGAACAGGTCGGCGACACCCCTCAGCAGCAGGCGGTGACCTGGGTGGTGATCGAAGAGCTGCCGCCGGGTGCTGTGCGATCGGGCGGCCACGATGTCTCTGACCGGGTGCTGCAGTGCATCGTGCAGGCGTACATACCGGCGGGTGTGCTCGACGGTGCCTCGCGTGCGGCCTACGTCGCGGGCCTGAGCGCCGCCTTTCAGGGCGCCATGCCTGCGGATGACAAGCGCCGGGCCATCGTGTCTTCGCTGCTGCTTGAGATGCCCGAGGGCCAATGGGGCGCGGGCGACGTGATCTGGCGCCTGCCCGACGTGACGGCCGCTGCGGGCTTCAAGCACCTGCAGTCGGTGGCCGCAAAGGCATGAGCGGCATGCCGAAAACCACGCTGATGCGCAGCGTGGTCGTCGAACGCCAACCGCATGGGAAAGATCGCCCTGCGCGCCTGACCCGCCATGAAACGGAGCCACGCATGACCCACCGCAACATGAACAAAGATGACCCGCTCGACGACTTCACGCCACGCGACATCACGCTGGGGGAAGCCACCAAACGCGTGCACGTGGCTGGGGCCGGCCCGGCTGTGATCGTGATGACTGAACTGCCCGGCATCAGCCCGCAGGTCGCCCGCTTCGCACGCTGGGTGCGTGATGCCGGATTCACGGTCTACATGCCCTCGTTGTTTGGCCGCGATGGCGCGGTGCCTGTTGCCGAGGAAGGCTCGGCGGTGTTCAAGCGCGTCTGTGTCAGCGCCGAATTTCGCGCCTTGGGCGCCAACGTGTCGAGCCCCGTCACGCAGTGGCTGCGCGCGCTCGCGCGGTTGGCCCATGGTGAATGCGGCGGGCCGGGGGTGGGGGCCATCGGCATGTGCTTCACCGGCAACTTCGCATTGACGATGATGCTGGAGCGGTCTGTGGTGGCTCCGGTGCTGTCGCAACCCTCGCTGCCGCTCGACGACCCGGGCGGCCTGGAGATATCACCTGAAGACCTGGCGGCCGTGAAGCACCGGCTCGACCGCGACAAGCTCACCGTCATGGCCTACCGCTTCGAGGGCGACCGCATCTGCACGGCACAGCGCTTTGCTGCTTATGCCCAAGCGCTGGGTGACCGCTTCGTGCCCCACGTGTTGCCTGACAGCGCGGCCAACCCGGAGCCGCCGCCGTTCTTTGCGCGCCATGTGGCCACGCCGCACAGCGTGGTCACCGCCCACTTGATCGACGAAGCCGGCCAGCCCACGCTGGCTGCGCGCGATGAGATCCTGGCCTTCTTCGTCCTGCGGCTGGGGCCGTTGACGCGGTCGCTGTGACTGCGTCTCCCGCTTACCCCGCGTCCAACTCCGGGTAGCACCGAAAGATGCCTTGCTCACTGAATGGAATGCGCCGTTCACTGCGCAGGTACGCCGCCACCTTGGGCAACGACGCGATGCGGTCGTGCAGGGACACGATGCCCGGCGTCTTGGACAGCACGCGTGCCGTCGCCTTGGGGAAGGCGTAGCGCAGGCCTTCGATCAACTGGTACAGCGACAGGTCGGCATAGCTCAACTTGCCGGCCACCAGGTGGCGGGGGCCAGCCGGGTTGCGCGTCACGATGGACTCGAACCACTGCAGGTACTTGGGCAGGCGGTCTTTGCAGAAGGCTTGCGCGCGGCGCAACGCCTCGGGCTTCTGGTCTTCGTAGGTCAGGCCCACGTCGATCGGGTGGTGCGTGTCGTGCGCCTCGGCCACCATGTCGGCAATGGTGAGCTGGATCTGCTGCGTCCACACACGGGCTTGTTCGCTGCGTGCCACCAGCTTCAGCGTGGGCGCAAGGTAATGCAGGATGGCGGCGGTCTGCCCCACCAACAGCTCGCCGTCTTTCAAGAAGGGTGGCGCGAAAGGCGGGTGCGTGACCTTGCGGTCTTGCATGAAACGCAGCGTGGCGGGCAAGCCCCGGCCTGCGTCTTCGGCGCCGCGCGCCACGTCGATGTAGGGCGCGCCGGCCGCTTCAAGCGCCAGCCGAACGAATTCGCCGCGACCTTGAATGGTCGGCCAGTAGTGGAGTTCATATGACATGCGGCGGACTGTAGCTTGCGGTCTTCGGGGAGGCTTGTGCATGGGCTGTGACCATCCAGCGCCTGAAGACCGCGCCCACGCTCGACGGTGTGGGCGGTTCGGTTACGTGCAACCAGACCGCCCCCCAAGTGGGGCTGGTTTGTGCCTACACCGTGGCGTCGTGGGGCGGCGCAGTGCCCCGGGGGCACTGCCTGGCTCACGCGTTGATGCGCAAGTCAGAACCCGAACTTGCCATTGCCGTTGCGCCACTCGCTTTGCGGTGCAATCGTCTCCAGCACGTCCCAGTGTTCGGCGATCTTTCCGCCCTCAACGCGAAACAAGTCATAGAACGAAGTGCGCTTGCCGGCGAAGCCACCTTCACTGACGACGAGCACAAAGTTGCCTTCCCCCAGCACCTTGTGCACCTTGTCGTATTTCATCGTCACACCCATCTTGGCCAGTGCCGCAAACGCGGCCCCCAAGCCCGAAAGCTTGTCGGCGATGCGCGGGTTGTGCTGCAGGTAGTTGTCGCCGTCAAAGTAGCCGGCCAGGCGGTCCATCCTTCCGTTGACGAGCACGTCGTCCACGAACGACGCAACGAGCGCCTTGTTGGCCGCCGTCTTGTCCAGGTCGGTCACCAAGGTCGGGCCGTCGGTCATCGTGCGGCCACTCGGGTTGGGCTGCGCGGGCGTTGGCTGAAGGTTGTCCCAGTGTTCGACGATCCGGCCGTTCTCGAACCGAAAGATGTCGAAGCCGATTTTTGGCCCGAAGAAGTCGTATTGCGAGTGCGTGAACACGAAGTCACCGTCTTGGAACACACGCACCGTGTTCACCTTCGCCGAGCCCTTGGGCAGCGCCTGCACCACAGCCGCGAACCCCGCAATGCCGTCCGCCACCGCCAGGTTGTGCTGCGTGTACTTGCCAGGGTTGATGACAGCAGCCGCTGCAACATCGCCGGTCTCGATGCTCTTGAGCAGCGCCACCACTTGCGCCTTGGCTGGCTGCGCGGTGGCAGTGCCCGTGGCACTGGGGCCGGGTGCGGCGCACCCCCCAAGGGCCAGGCTGAAAGCGGCCAGCGCGGCGGCATGGCGAAAGAAATGAAGTCGGCTCATGGGCATGCTCAGAATGGTGTTTATCGAGCGGCCACTGTGCTGCCGGCATGCCTTCGCGCAAAGGTCGGCGCCAAGCAAAGCATGGTGAAAATCGAGCGCCGAGGGGCGAACCCCTCTTTGCGGTCACAACAAGGTCTACATGTCCAAGCCACCCCGCGTGCTGCGGCAAACGCACTTCGTGAACGAACGACTGGCGCGCGTCGGCCTGGAAGTCCTCACCCTCGCCAAGCTCAGGGCTTGGGGCGCCACGCGCTTTCTGGCCGAGCCGGAACGGGTTGAGTTCTGCATGGTCCTCGTCATCACGGCCGGGCAGGGCGAGCACATCGTTGACTTCGAGCGCATCGCACTCAAGCCCGGCAGCGTGGTGATCATTCGCCCGGGGCAAGTGCAGCAGTGGCGTTTGCGCGAAGGGCTGGAAGGCGACTGCCTGCTCATCGCGCCGCAAGTCATGCACCCGTCCGCCGCAACGACCACAGCAGCCACAGGCCACCCGTCGCATGTCTTGAGCCTCGATGCCTGGCCCACCACGTTCACCCTGTCGCCCGATGAACGCCGCCATTGGCGAGCACTCATGGTCATTCTGAAACGCGAACTCGACCAGCCTGTGGTGGACGACCTTTCCGCCGCGCTGGCACGCGAGCTGTACCTGTGCCTGATGCTGCGGCTGACCCGCGCAGCGCGCCAAGACGCGCAAGCCCCTTCAGCATCAGAGCTGCTGTATCACCGCTTTCAGCGCGAGCTGGAGGGCATGGTGGCCACCCGCCCCTCGGTCGAAGCGCTCGCGCAAAGGCTTTGCGTGTCGCCCACCACTCTGAGCCGCGCTTGCCATGCCACGGGTGGGCGGTCAGCCAAAGCGGTCATCGATCGGCGCATTGCCATGGAAGCCCAACGCATGCTCGTGCACAGCGGCGCCACGTCCGCAACCATCGGTGAACAACTCGGCTTCTCCGAGCCCACCAACTTCCTGAAGTTTTTCAAGCGTCAGTTGGGCATGACCCCGGAAGCGTTCAGGGTGCTGCACCGGCTGGCGTAGGGCAGGGCCACGGCTAGGAGCCTGTCGGGCTTGGGGCGTCGAAGCGAAATTTGGGCTCAGCGAGGACAGTTTTTGCCGGGTTCGCAGGCCCATAGCCGTAGCTATGGG
>JAYSYW010000167.1:0-4762 GCA_043727255.1 Rhizobacter sp.
CGCTCGGCCTGAAGCCGCGCCAACAAACGCGGCAGCACTTCAAGGATCACCGGGCGGCCACTGGCAGTGCGCGCGGCGTTGCCGTCGTGCAGCAGCAAGATGTCGCCAGCACGCAAGCCGTCGCTCAGCCGTGCCAGCACGCGCGTGGGGTCGGCTTCACGCGTGTCGTAGCCGCGCCGCGTCCAACTGGCGAGCGTGAGGCCCAGGCGGTGCAGCACGGGCGCGAGAAAGGGGTTGCGCAGTCCGGCGGGTGCGCGAAAGAAGCTGGGGCGGGCGCCGGTGATGCGATGCAGCGTGTCTTGCGCCAAGCCGATTTCACGGGCGAAGCCGCGTGGTCCGAGCAGTGAAAACACATGCGAGTGGCGCGCGGTGTGGTTTTGCACGCTGTGGCCGCGCGCCACGATCTGGCGCACAAGTTCGGGGTGGCGTTCGGCACGCTGGGCAATGCAGAAGAAGGTGGCGCGCGCCTGGCCGGCGTCGAGCAGGTCAAGCACGGCGGGGGTGACTTCGGGGTCGGGGCCGTCGTCGATGGTCAGCGCGATTTCACGCCGGGCGCTTGCCGCAGCAGGCAGGCGCGTGAGGTTGATGCCGAGCCAGTTCGATCGGGGCCAAAGGCCGATGGCGGCAATGCCCACGTGGTTGACCACCAACGCGCCCAGTGCCCAGGGCCAGAGCGACGGTTCCGAAGCCCATGCCACGGCCGCCGCGGCATGGCACACCGCGCTCAACTTCAGGAAAAGGGGGACGGGCCAAGGCTTCATGCAAGTCCGGGCGGGAGTGTCGATTCGGGGGAGTCCAGCTGATTCGACGGGGGCGCGAAGCCAGCCCAATCAGGGCGGCGATTCTCCCACAGGGCCTGTGGGCAACGGGCTGCTGCGGGTGGGGCTGAACGCGGCTGAAACCAGCAGCGACAGCAGGGTGCCAGGGGCCACCACCTGGCCCAGCGCCACCAGCACCGGCACGCTCGACGTGCACAACAACGCGAACGAAGCGACCAGCGTCATGTTGGCCATCAACAGCGAAGCAAGCGTGTCTTCGTCGGCCTTGCCGGCGCCGCGCAGTTGGTGGAAGAACAGCGCGTAGTTGGAACCCACCGCCACCACCAGCAACAGGCCCACCAGGTGCAGCAGGCCGAGCGACACGCCGGCCAAAGTGAGCCCGGTCAGCACCAGCACCACGCTGGTCGCCAGGGGCAGGGCGACGCTGGCCAGCTGGCGCAGTGAGCGCAGGTGCCAGAACAGCAGCGCCAACACCGCCGCGCCACCCAGCAGCGCCTGCCAGAAGGCTTCGCGCATGTAGCTGGCGTACAGCGCGTCCAGCTCGGCTTGCACACGCACGATGCGCGCGCCGGGCACGCCGGCCAGCGCGGTGCGCAGGCGTTCGGCATCGAGCTGAGCGCCGGCCACATGCAGGTTCAGCAGGGCGATCGATGGCTGGCCGTTTGCTCCGGCCAGCAGTTGGGCCTGCAGGGCGCTGTCGAGTGGCGTGCCCACCAAGTGGTCGCGGGTGATGGGTGCGGCTTGGCGCTGCGCTTGCACGTCGGCCACGAAGGCGTCGAGCTTGGCCGCAGGCAAGGGGCCGCCTTCGGTGGCCTCAGCCAGGCGAGCACGCAGCGTGGCTTCGTCAGGCAGCGCCGCTTGGCGGGCCTTTTGCGTGGCCAGGCTGGGCAGCAGGCGTGCGGGCGAGTCGTAGCCGGTCAACAGGCCTTGTTGAACCAGCGCATCCAGCCGCTGGCCGGCGTGTTCGGCCTGTTCGAGCGCAGCGATTGGGTTTGGCGCTTCGATGGCCAGCAACACGCCGTTGTCGCCTGCCCCGAGGTCGTTGCGCAACGCGGCGTCACGCGCCAGCGCATCGGCCGACAAGGGGCTCAGTGACGCCAGGTTGCCGCGCCAGGCACTGGGCAAAACCAGCAGCGACACCAAACCCGCCAGGGCCAGTGCGACGAAGCCCCAGCGGCTGCGCGGCAACACCGCCACCGCCGCGCCGGTGGCCCGCGCCAGCGCACGCCGAAAGCCGTGGCCGGGGGCGCCATCGGGCGCCAGCAGGGGCAGCAGGTATCGGGTGGTGAGCGCCGCGGCCACCAAGCCGGCGACTGAAAACACGCCGAGTTGCGCCAAGCCGGTGAAGCCCGAAAAGGCCAGGGCCGCGAAGCCCGCCACCGAGGTCCACACGCCCAGCCGAACCGTCGGCCAGTTGCGTTGGCGCCAGCGCAGGTGGCCGCTTCCGGGCGCTGCGCCGGCTGCGGGGCGGGCCTGGATCAGGTAGTAAATGGCGTAGTCCACCGCTTCGCCGATCAGCGTGGTGCCGAAGCCGAGCGTCATGCCATGCACGTGGCCGAAGCCCAGGCTGACGGCGGCGATGCCCGCGAGCACGCCGCTGGCCACGGGCAGCACCGCCACGCCCAGCGATTTCAGCGAGCCAAACGTCAGCAACAGCATCGCGGTGACCACCACGGCACCCCACAGCGCCAGCCGGTGCACTTCGGTCTCGATCGTGGCGCGCGACTCGACGCCAAACACGCCGGGGCCTGACAGCTCCAGCGCCATGCCCCGGGCCGCGTGCGGCGCGAACGCGGTGCGCACTTGGCTGAGCGCGATTGCCTGGCCGTCGAGGTCGGCGCCGTCGGCGCGGGTGGCGGCCAGCAGCACGGCACGGGGCAGGCTGCGCGACACCCACACGCCGTGTTCCACACGCGGCGCGGCGGCCGGCAGCATGGTCTCGGCCATGCGCAGGGTTTCGCCGGTCGGGTCACGCCAGAGGATGGGTTTGATGAGGTTGCCGGCCGGCGTGCCGAGCAGCGACACGGTCTCGTCGATCGCGTCGCGCAACCCCGTGGCGCTGAAGCGCTGGGCGTCCACCGCCGGGCTCAACAGGTAGCGGTGGGCGAACAGGAATTCGCCCGCCTTCGCTGAATCGGCGTGGTCGCCGTTGTGCACGGCATCGAAGTGGCCGCTTTGCCGCAGGGCCGTGGCCAGTGCGCGTGAGGCATCGGCGCGCTTGGCCGCGTCGCCACCCTGAATGCCGATGAGCAGCACGCGTGAGCCTGCGCCGCGCTTGAGCTGTTCGAGCAGCACGCGTTGTTCGGCGCTGGGCGAGGTGGGCAGGAAGGCCGAGAGGTCGGCCACGTAGTGGGCGCGGTGGGCGAACCACGCGGCCAGCAGCATCAGGCCGAGCCACAGCCACAAGGCCGGGCTGCTCAATCGGCTGCTCAATCGGCCGCGCAAAGGGCTGCGCTTCATCGGGGGCTCATTTGGGCGGGGTGGTTTGGGGCGCGGTGGTTTGCGCATTGGGTTGTGCGCCGGGCTGTGCTTCGATCAGCATCACCGAACGGTCGCCGCCGGGCAGGTCGATCTGCACTTCGTCGAGCGCCGCCAGCCGGCCCGTCACTTGAATGCGGGTGACCTGCGCCCGCAGCCGCGCGTCGCGCGGCGCCAAGGTGAGCGTCCAGCGGGGCAGGGTGCCGGCAAGTTGCACAGTGAAGTGGCGGTCGAGCACCTCGCGGTTGCCGGTGAGCGTGCCGCGAATCGCTTCGACGATCACCTGCGCTTCGGGCACTGAATCAAGCGCCACGGTGCGGCTGCGCGTGCCCCGGCTCATCACCAGCGTGTTGCCGTTGACGGCCAGTTTTTCATTGCGCGGTTTGAGCGTTTCGCGGGTGAACACATCAGGTGCGACGAACGACAAGCGGCCAGAGGATTCGAGCACCTGGTCGATCTCGCGCACGTGCCGCTTTTCAGTGAAGGTGGCTTCACCGGCTCTTACTTCACCGAGCACGCGCATCAACTCGGCCAGGTCGAACGGCGCCGCTTGCACGCCGCAGGGCAGGGCGAGCGCCAGCGCCAGGCCGGCCAGGTGCCTGCGGCGGGGCAACGAAAAGGCAAAGGCAGCAAGGGCACGGGCGATGAGGTTCATGGGGGTGTGGGTGGCGCGGGGGCGTCGGCCCAGAAGTCGAAGAAGTTGAACCAGTTGTACGGTGTTTCGCGGCACAGGCCTTCCAGCAGCGCGGCATAACGTTCGATGGCCTGGTTGATGGCTTGGTCGCGCGCGACGCCCCGGGCGACGTTGCGAAAGTTGGCCAGCGGAAGAATGCGCAGTTCGTAGCGGTTGCCGCCGAGGTACAGCCCGGCCATGAACACCACCGGCCGGCGCAGCAGCGCGGCCAGGCGAAACGGCCCATCGTAAAACGCTGCCGGCGCCCCCAGGAAAGGCAGCCGCCGCGCGCTGGCGCGATCAACGGGGCCGCTTTGCAGCGTGCGGTCGGCCAGCAGGGCGGCCACGCCGCCGCTGTCGAGCCACTCACGCAACGTGAGCATGGCGTCGAGCCGGCCGAGCGCGATGGTGTTGAACTTGGCGTTGGGGGCAATCGCCTTCAGCGTCTCGTTGATCATGCGGGCGTTGTCTTCGTACATCACCACCGCCACTTCCAGCCCCCGGTGCGACTGGCCCAGCGAGCGCATGACCTCGAAGCTGCCCATGTGCGCACCGATCAGCAAGGCGCCTTGGCCGCCCGCCAGCATCGATTCAAAGTGCTCCTTGCCGGTCACCTGAATGTCGAACAGATCGAAGCGTTCTTGCAGCAGGTAGACGCGGTCGAGCACGGTCGAGGCGAAGTGGTGCACGTGCCGGTAGCGCTCGGTCCATCGGGGCGCGCGGCCCAGGGCACGACGCAGGTAGCGCGTTGATTCGCGCGCGGGCATGCCGCCAAAGGCCATGAAGTAGAGGGTGATCAGGTGCAGCGCCAAGCGCGCGACCGGGCGGCCGA
>JAYSYW010000168.1:0-50639 GCA_043727255.1 Rhizobacter sp.
AAGCACCCCGCCATCCAAGAGGCCTGCATCATTTCTTCCCGCGATGCCTACCGCGGCGAGACCGTCAAGGCGGTGGTGGTGTTGCGCGCCGAAGCCAAGGGCAAGACGACCGACAAAGACATCACCGACTGGGCGCGTGAGCACATGGCCGCCTACAAGGTGCCAAAAATCGTGCAGTTCGTGGAAGCGCTACCGAAGTCGGGCTCGGGCAAGGTGATGTGGCGCGAGCTTCAAGACAAAGAATCCGCCTGAAGGTGAAGGCGAAGGTGAGGGCGGCCATGTCATGGTGAGGGTCAGCCGCCCGCCACGGCTCCATGAATCACAATTGACACTCGCCCTTCGCTGAGGCATCAAGCAAGGCGTGGCCCACGCCGTGGGCGAGGCGATGCCCCCCTCATGCAGTTCATGTCATCCAATTGGTTCGACGCGCGTTCCCGACGGTCGGTGGGCACGCTTCCGACTGCGCGGGCCACGGCCTGGCGCTGGGCTGGCTTGTACGCCGGGCTGGCCGGCTTGTGGATCCTGTTGTCCGACGGCTTGGTGAGCGCGTTCGTCAGCGACCCCGCATTGATGGCGCGGGTGCAGCAGATCAAGGGCCTGTGCTTCGTTGCCCTGACCGGCCTGCTGGTCTACCTGGCCGTGTTGCGCACCGCGCGCACGCTGCAGGCGCAACAGAGGTTGCTGCAGCGCCGGCACGCCGAAATCTCCGTGGTTGAAAGCCGCTGGCGCCACCTGATGACGAACCTGGAGGAAGTGGCCTGGTTCGCCAACCTTGATGGCCAGCAGGTGCGCTACGTCAGCGCCGCCGCCGAGCGTGTTTATGGCCGCGCGGCGCAAGATTTTCTGGCCGACCCGGCCCTGTGGCTGTCACTCGTCCACCCCGACGACCTGCCGATGGTGCATGAAAGCCTGCGCAAGATGCACGCCGACAGCCGGCGGCAGATCGAGTACCGGGTTCGCCACATCGACGGCTCGTGGCGCTGGGTGCGCGACCGCGCCTCTGTGCTGCACGACAGCGCCGGCGAGGCGGTCGGCATTGGCGGCATCGTCGAAGACATCACCGAGCGCCGGCTGGCGCAGTCGGCCCTGCGCCAGCGTGAGTTGCAGCTTGCCGACATCGTCAACACAGCGATGGACGCCATCATCTCGGTCGATGCGCAACACCGCGTCGTGCTGTTCAACCGCGCCGCCGAAAAGATGTTCGGCATCGAGGCCCGCTCGGCCATCGGCCACCCGATCGAACGCTTCATTCCGATGGCCCTGCAGGCAGCGTCCAACGGCCCGAACCCTGCCGGGGCGCAGGTTGAGTCGATCACCGACCGCATCGGTGGTCTGCACGACTTGCGAGGTCAGCGTGCCGATGGCGAGGTGTTTCCGTTCGAGGCTTCGATGTCCACACTCGACACCGAGCAAGGCCCGAGGATGACCGTGTTGATGCGTGACATGTCCGAGGTGCGGGCGGCCCAGGCCGCCCGCGAGGCGCAAGCCACGGCCGAAGCCGCCAGCCGCGCCAAGACCGACTTTCTTTCCCGCATGAGCCACGAACTGCGCACCCCGCTGAACGCGGTGCTCGGGTTTTCGCAGTTGCTGCAAACCACCGAAGACGAACCCCTCAGCGAACGCCAGCGTTCGCAGGTCGAGCACATCCACCAAGCCGGCTGGCACCTGCTGGCGCTCATCAACGACGTGCTCGACGTGTCGCGCATCGAAGCCGGCCAGTTGCAGGTGCAAAACGACCGGGTCGCGCTGGCGCCCCTGGTGGCCGAAGTGCTGCGCATGTGTGAATCCCAGGCCGAACACCTCGGCGTCGTCTTGCACCCGCTGCCCGCTGGCGCGCCGGCGCTGCAAGTGCGGGGCGACCGCACCCGGCTGCGGCAGGTGCTGCTGAACCTGCTGTCCAACGGCATCAAATACAACCGGCGCGGCGGCGAAGTGCGGGTGCGCCTGTTCCGCGAAAGGGGCTTCATCGGCATCGAAGTCATCGACAACGGCATCGGCATGTCACGCCAGCAAACGCAGCACTTGTTCGAGCCCTTCAACCGCCTGGGCCGCGAGCGCGGCAGCATCGAAGGCACCGGCATTGGTCTGTTGCTGACCCGCGAACTCGTGCACCTGATGAACGGCCGCATCTCGCTCGACAGCGAGCAAGGCCATGGCACCCGGGTGCAGGTGTGCCTGCCCGATGTGGAACCGGCCGACGACAACCTGCGCAGCCCGGTGCCCACGCCGCCTCCGGAGGCCGAGCCGGTGACTGAACCCGGTGCGATGGTGGGCGGCCTGGTGCTCTACATCGAAGACAACCCCGTCAACGCGCTGGTGGTGCAAGAGCTGGTGACGCAGTGGTCGGGCGTGCGGCTGGTGACGGCTGAAGACGGCACGAGCGGCATCGCGCAGGCCCGCAAGCTGCAGCCCGATCTGGTGTTGCTCGACATGCGCCTGCCCGACATGGACGGCACGGCCGTGCTGCACACGCTGCGGGCCGACCCGGCCACGCGCGACCTGTGGGTGGTGGCGCTGTCGGCCAGCGCCATGCCTGAAGACGTGGCCGCCGCTGTCGCGGCCGGTGCGCTGGAATACTGGACCAAGCCGCTCGACTTCAAGCGTTTCGTGAGCGACATGCGGCGTTTGTTGGCGGCGCGCCGGTCAGAGTCGTGCAGGGTCTGAGGGGCCGCCTCACCCCATTGAACTCGCCGTACAAAGGCGACCCCGTGATGCTGCCAAATGATGCGCACCCGCCTGCGCTTCGCGGCGGTTTGCCGCGCTCCCTGCGGGCATGATGCGGGCTGACCGTCGGCGCGTTTGAACTCGCCGGCTTGGGCCCCACCGGGTTTCGAGAGCCACCTCCCATGCAACGCAAGACCCCGGCCGCCGCCATGGCGGGCACTTTCCCATGACCGCTCCCGTGCCAATCCCAGGCCCGGACGCCGATGCAGCGAAGGACGGCCCGGCGCTTTCCGATGTGCTGATGGCATTGGCGCGTGACACCCACCGCCAGCGCATCTCGATCGCCGACTTGCACGGCGCGCTGGGCAACCGGGCGCAGGGCGCGCTCATGTTCTTCTTCGCGGTGCCCAACGTGCTGCCCACGCCGCCCGGCACGTCGGCGGTGCTGGGGGCTCCGCTGATCTTTCTGGCCGCGCAGTTGATGTTCGGCCAGCCCCCGTGGCTGCCGGCGTTGGTGGGGCGGCGCTCGATGGCGCATGGCGATTTCGCGGCGGTGGTGCGCCGCATTGCGCCCTTGCTGGTGCGCGCCGAGACGCTGCTTCGGCCCCGGTTGCCCGGCGTGGTGCTGCCGCCGTCGGAATACCTGATCGGCCTGGTGTGCCTGCTGCTGGCCTTGCTGCTGGTGCTGCCCATTCCGCTGGGCAATGTGCTGCCTGCCTTGGCGATCAGCGTGCTGGCTCTCGGCCTTCTGGCCCGCGACGGGCTGTGGGTGTTGGCGGGCTTGGTGGTCGCCACGGCCTCGGTGGTGGTGGTGTCGGGCGTGGTGTTTGCGATGGCGCAGGCGGCCATCTACCTCGTCACCCGGTTCTTCTGAGCGCCCGGGGCAGGGCGCGAAGGCGGTTCAGAACCGCGAACCCGGCTCGGTGAGGAACGCCAGTTCCTGGGCCGAAGATTCCCGCCCCAGCACCGCGTTGCGATGGGGGA
The DNA here is from genome assembly GCA_043727255.1 of Rhizobacter sp. Classification (GTDB taxonomy): domain Bacteria; phylum Pseudomonadota; class Gammaproteobacteria; order Burkholderiales; family Burkholderiaceae_C; genus Rhizobacter. The sequence continues at coordinate 3,649 of JAYSYW010000168.1, forward strand.
AGCGCCCGAAGCGCTGAATGATCACGCGGTGTTGGTGCGCGTAGTCGAGCATGCTGTCGAACGCCGGCGCTTGGGCGGCCAGTTGGGTGAACAGCCGCACCGCCTCGTTTTGCAGGTCCAGGTCTTCGGCGTGTTCATACGGCATGTAGACGAAGGCGCGCTGGGTGGGTGGCAGCTCGCCGTCAAGGCCCGACGCCACCAAGGCCTGCGCTGCGGCCAGTGCGAGCGGGTCGCCGGCAAAGGCGCGTGGTGTGTCCCGAAACACGTTGCGGGCGAACTGGTCGAGCAGCACGATGAACGCGAGCGCGCCTTCGGGGCTGGCCGTCCAGCCGGCCAATTCGCCGCGCAGGGCTTGTTCGATCAGGCCGCTGAAGCGCTGGGTGATGTCGCGGTCAGTGGCTTCGCGTTTGACGAACCAGAGGTCTCGAAACTGGCCGTGTTCGGCATCACCGGGTGTGCCGAACCAGAACGCCAGCACCTGTTGTGCTTCGGGTGGCAGGGCGTTGTTCATTCGGTGCGGCCGAGTTGCTGCCACAGGTAGCTGAATTCGAGCGCCTGCAGGTGGGCGCGCTGTTCGTTGTCGGCCGCGCCGGCATGGCCGCCTTCCGTGTTTTCGTAATACAGCACGTCGTGGCCTTGCTCCAGCATGCGCGCGGCCATCTTGCGGGCGTGGCCCGGGTGCACCCGGTCGTCGCGTGTGGACGTGGTGAACAGCACCTTCGGGTACAGGGATTCAAGGCGCACGTTGTGGTACGGGCTGTAGCGCTGAATGAAGGCCCATTCAGCGGGCAGGTCGGGGTCGCCGAATTCGGCCATCCACGAGGCACCGGCCAGCAGCGTGTGGTAGCGCCGCATGTCGAGCAGCGGCACTTGGCAGACCACCGCGTTGAAGAGGTCGGGGCGCTGGGTCAGGGCCGCGCCCACCAGCAGGCCGCCGTTGCTGCCGCCGATGATGCCGAGGTGCCGGGGCGTGGTGATGTTTTGTGCGATCAGGTCTTCGGCGACCGCGATGAAGTCGTCGTAGCTTCGTTGCTTGTGGGACTTGACGGCGGCTTGGTGCCAGGCCGGGCCGTACTCGCCGCCACCCCGGATGTTGGCCACCACCAGCACGCCGCCGGGCTCGAACCACGCGCGGCCGAAGCCTCCCGAATACCAGGGGTGCAGCGCGATCTCAAAGCCGCCATAGCCGTACAGCATGGTCGGGTTGCGGCCGTCGGGCACCGCGCCTTTGGGCCACACCACGAAGTAGGGCACGCGCGTGCCGTCTTTCGAGGGGGCAAAGCGTTGCTCGGCGCGCATGCCCGTCATGTCGAACTGGGCTTGGCGCGACTTCAGCAGTTGCCGTTCGTCGCTGGCGGTGTGGGCCAGGTACAGCGAGTCGGGGGTGAGGAAGTCGGTGTAGGTCAGCAGGTAGTGCTCGGCCAGCGGGTCGTCGGTCAACAGCGGGTCATGCAGGCTGCTGGCGCCCAGGCTGCCAGGGAAGGGCGCATCGATCTCGCGGCGTGTGAAGGTGGCGCCCTGCTTGTGCCATTGCTCCAGCCGGTTGGCGACGTTGTCCATCACGTTCAACAGCACGTGGTCGCGGGTGTGGGTGTAGCCGTCGAGCGAGCGCGTGGCCGTGGGCACGAACAGCGGGCGCAACTTGCGCTCGCCGAGCAGGTAGGCCTCGGCGTCGGTTTCCAGCAGTGAGCCGCTGGGGAAGGTCACGCCATCGACGGTGAGGTCGCTTCGCAGGTGAAGCAGCAGCGTGTCGCGCAGAAAGCTGGGCGTGGCGTCGCTGGGCACGTCGAGCGGCACCAGCGCGTCGCCTTGCAGCAGGAAGATCTGGTTGTTGTAGAAGTCGAGCGAGCGGCTGAAGACTGTGCGCTCGAAGCCCGGGGTTTTGTCTACGCCGACGCTCACCGACACGTCTTCGGGCTGCCCCTCGAACACCGTGGTGGCTTGCGCCAGCGGCGTGCCCCGCGGCCAGCGTTTGATGATGCGCGGGTAGCCCGACTCGGTCATCGAGCCGGGGCCGAAGTCGGTGCCGATGTAGAGCGTGTTCTCGTCGATCCAGTCGACGTCGGTCTTGGCTTCGGGCACGTTGAAGCCCTCGGCGATGAACTGCTTGGTGACGCAGTCGAATTCGCGCATCACCTTGGCGTCTGCACCCCCACGCGACAGCGCGAGCAGGCAGCGGCGGTATTCGGGGCCGAGGGCGACGGCGCCGCCCCAGGTCCAGTTCTCACCTTCGGCCACGGCCAGGGCGTCGAGGTCGAGCATGGTTTCCCAGGCCGGGTTGGCCTGGCGATAGTCGGCCAGCGTGGTGCGCCGCCACAGGCCGCGTTTGTGGGTTTCGTCTTGCCAGAAGTTGTAAAGCCAGTCACCGCGCCGCGCCACGAACGGGATGCGGTCTTTGGCGTTCAGCACCTCCAGCAACGCGCTGCGGGTGAGGGTGTATTCGGGCCGTGCCGTCAGTTCGGCCTGCGCCAGCGCGTTGCGTTCGCGCACCCAGGCGAGGGCGCGTTCACCCTCCACCTCTTCCAGCCACAGGTAGGGGTCGGGCGATGAATCGGTTGATGACTCGGGCAAGGCGTCAGGCATGGGCGGCTTCAGTGCAAGGGCGGGCCGCCACTGACGGCGGTGCGGGGGATGGGCAAGTCAGGCAAGGAGTGCCTGGGTCTCGGGGTGGCGCTCCATGTAGACGCGCATGTACGAGCAAACGGGGTCGATTTTGAGGCCCTCGGCGCGGGCGAGTTCCACGGCCGCCGCCGCCAGCGCCGAGGCGATGCCACGGCCTTGCAGCGAGGGGTGAACGTGGGTGTGCGTCAGCCGCAGCACGTCGTCCGAGCGTTGGTAGTCGGCCACACACAGGTGCTGGTCGACCGTGCACTCGAAGCGCTGGGCGGCCGTGTTGTGATGAACCGGGAATTCAGAAGCGGGCATTGGGGGGCACAGGAGCCTGGGTTCACCAGATTCTGAACGAGCCCCCAGGCCGTTGTGGCGAGTGGGTTGTTCGGCCCGGCCCGCAAGCCCGCGCCGGGTCAGCTTTCGGCGGTCAGCCGGCGTGGGGTGACTTCGACCGAGCGCTCGCCATCGCCCACCCACACGTTGCCGTCTTGCACCGTGACCTGAAGCTGCATGGTGCGCTGCGCCAGCGCCGCGAGCGCCTGGCTTTGGTCTGAGGGAATAAGCCACACCACAAGGTTGCGTGCCCGCGTGACCTTGTTCTGCACACCGGCCCACCAGATCGGAGAGCTGTGGGTGAAGGTGTAGACCGTCAGGCGGTCGGCGCGCGGGCTCGATTTCATGATGCGCTTGTCGTCGGGCTGGCCGACGTCGATCCAGTGCACGATCTGGCCCGTGAGGTCTTTGTGCCAGAGATCGGGTTCGTCGGTGTCCCACAGGCTCTTGGCGAATTCCAGCGTGCCGCGCAGGTCGTCGGCCGGCACCTGCATCGCATAGGCCAGCAGGCGAATCATCAAGCGTTCGTCCGTCTCTGACGGGTGGCGGGCGATCGTGACGCCATGGTCGCCGTAGACGTTGCGGTCCATGTCGGCGATTTGCAGGTTGGCTTTGTAGATCGTGGCTTTGATCGCCATGGCGGAAGGGGCCCGTGAAAAGAAGTCGGGCATTGAACCACACACGCCCTGGCGGGCCGGGGGGAGAATCGCGCCCTCGATTCCCGCAACGCGACACGCCATGACACTCAAAAAATTCGACCTCGAAAAGAACAAGGCCAAGAAGATCGACGGCCAGATGAAGACGGGGGGCATTCCCGGCCGCTTCGGTCAGGGTGCCGCTGTCGTCGACAAGCGCGAGCAACGCCGCATCGACACCGCCGCCGGCCTGGTGCCCTTCGCCTGCAAGCTGCCGGCCACGCTGGTCAAGCAACTCAACGACCGCGCCGCCAGCTACGAAGGCGGTGTGAACGCGCTGGTGGCCGAGGCACTGGCCAAAGCGCTGGCCTGACGCGGCCTGGTTCAGCCTGAGTCGGGCGATTCAGTTTTCGCGGCGCCCGGTCAGCCGTAGACCGTGACCACCTGATAGCCCAGCGCCGCCAGTTGCCCAGAGGGCGACCACAGCTGGCTCACCTGGTTCACATACCCACCGGCGGCGGCTTGGGCCTCGGTGTCCACCCGCCACCAGCCTTCGGGCGCGAGCGCCTCGCGCGGCGGGCGAAGCTGCAACTCCCACGACACCGAACTGGCCGGTGTGGGCTTCTTGAAGTGCCCCAGCAGCGGCGTGGGCGGCACATCGGCCAACAACACCGTCAGCAGTTCGGGCGTCACCAGCGCATCAGCCGGTTCATCTTTCAAGCGCAGGTGGATGCGGCTGTGGGTTGCGTCGCTGCCGCTGAAGGGCATTGCCCCCTCGGCCCAGCGCGAATCGATGTGCTGAAGAAAGTTGGGCGCAATGCCTCGCATGAAGGGCATGGCGGTTGCGGCTTCGGGGCCGCGCGCCGTGGCGGGCATGGCGGGTTCAATGGAAGCCAGCACCGTTTCGCGTTCGGTGCCAAACACGCCCAGCAGCAGCGCGGCGGTCTGCCCGTCTTGCCGCACCAGCGCCTGGATCTGCCGCACGTTCTTGCCTTCGCGCAGCGTTTGCACCATCACCTGCACCGTGCCCAGCGCCACGGGGCCGATGAAGCTGGTTTGCAGCGCGCGCAGTTTCACGCCCTCGGGCCAGGCGACGCCGGCAACGTCGCGCATGGCTTGCACGGCCAGGGTGGAGATCAGGCCGCCGAAGGTGGTGCGGCCTTGCAGCCAGTCGTCGGAGATGCTGAAAGAAACGACATCGGCCTCACGTTGCCGGTCACGGATCACATCGCACAAGGGCTTGAATTCAAACATGCTGGTCAACCGAAGCAAGGGATGCAAAACATTATCAAACCTTGCCCTCGACTGGGCTTTTCAGTCGGGCTTTGCAGCAGGGGCGACACCTAGAATGATCCGTTCTTCGCTGCATCTTGGAGTGCCGGATGAACACCGCCACGCGCAACCCTTTGTTGTCGCCCTGGGACGCTCCCCATGGCCTCCCGCCGTTCGCCGATGTGCGTGCCGAGCACTTTGCGCCAGCGTTCGAGCAGGCGCTGACAGAACACCGCGCCGACATCGACGCCATCGCCACCAACCCGGCCCCTCCGAGCTTTGACAACACGCTGGCCGCGTTCGACCGCGCCGGCCGCTTGCTGGCCCGCACCGAGGGCTTGTTCTGGAACCTCGCCAGCAGTGAGACCTCGCCTGAGCTGCAGGCGGTCGAGCGCGAACTCGCGCCCCGGTTGGCCGCGCACACCAACTCGGTGTTCCTGAACGAAGGCCTGTTTCGACGCGTCGAGGCGCTGAATGAACAGCGCGCCGCGCTCGGCCTGAACGCTGAGCAGCAACGCCTGCTGGAACGCATCCACCTCGACTTCGTGCGCTCGGGCGCGCGGCTCGCCCCCGAAGCCAAGCAGCGGCTGGCGCAGATCGTCGAGCGGCTGGCTGGGCTCACCACCCGCTTTTCGCAAAACGTGCTGGCTGAAGAGGCTGGCTACCAATTGGTGTTGCGCGACGATGCCGAGTTGGCCGGCCTGCCCGACTTCGTGCGCGCCGTGGCGCGGCAAGCTGCGCATGAACGTGGCCTGGAAGGCGCCTGGGTGGTCACCTTGTCGCGGTCGCACATCGTGCCCTTCTTGACCTTCTCAGACCGGCGCGACCTGCGTGAGCAGGCGTGGCGGGCCTGGGTGTCGCGCGGTGAACACGACGGCGAGCACGACAACCGGCCGGTGGCGCGCGAAATCCTGAGCCTGCGCCAAGAGCAAGCCCGCCTGCTGGGCTACCTGACCTATGCCGACTACGCCTTGGCCGACACCATGGCCGGCAACCAGACGGCGGTGAACCAACTGCTGCAGCAAGTGTGGGAACCCGCCAAACGCTGCGCCGAGCAAGACCGCGAACTGCTGCAGGCCGAGGCACGTGCACGCAACGAGCCCACCACCATCGAAGCCTGGGACTGGCGCTACTACGCCGAGAAGGTGCGCCAAGCGCGCTATGAACTCGACGAAGCCGTGGTCAAGCCCTACTTCCCGCTCGAACGCATGGTGGACGCGCTGTTCGACTGCGCCCAGCGCCTGTTCGGCCTGCACTTCCGGCCCCGTGCCGACCTGGGCGCCTACCACCCCGACGTGAAGCTCTACGAGGTGCACGACGGCGACCCGGCCCAGGGCGCGCCGCTTGTCGGCATCTTCTTGCATGACAACTTTGCGCGGCCCACCAAGCGCAGCGGTGCGTGGATGGGCACCTACCGCCAGCAGACGAAGAACGCGCTCACTGCGGGCGAACGGGTGCTGCCCATCATCGTCAACAACAACAACTTCGCCAAAGCGGCGGCGGGTGAAACCACGCTGCTCAGCTTTGATGACGCGCAAACCCTGTTCCATGAGTTCGGCCACGGGCTGCACGGTTTGCTGTCAAACGTGAACTTCGAGCGGTTGGCCGGCACCAGCGTGCTGCGCGACTTTGTGGAGCTGCCGTCGCAACTGTTCGAGCACTGGCTCAGCGAGGCCGAAGTGCTGAAGCGCCACGCGCGCCACTTCGAGACCGGCGAACCGATTCCCGATGCGCTCATCGCCAAGCTGCAGGCGGCACGCCGCTTCAACCAGGCTTACGAGACGCTGCGCTACACGGCATCGGCGCTGGTCGACATGGCGGCGCATGCGCAGAACGATCCCATCGACATCAGCGCCTTTGAAGCGGCAGAGTTGCAGCGCATCGGCCTGCCGCCGGGCATCGGTGTGAACCACCGGCTGGTGCACTTTCAGCACCTGTTTTCAGGCTCGGGTTACGCGGCGGGGTACTACGTCTACCTGTGGGCCGAGGTGCTGGACTCCGATGGTTATGACGCCTTCACTGAAGCCGGCAACCCGTTCGACCCCGCCGTGGCCAAGCGCCTGCGCGACAACATCTATTCGGTGGGCGACAGCCGCGAGCCGCGCGAGGCGTACCGCGCGTTCCGTGGCCGCGATGCACAGGTCGAACCGATGCTGCGCGAGCGGGGCTTGGCGGGTTGATGAACGGGGGCTGAGCTTGCTGCGGCGGGCTCAGGTTGCGGGCTGGGCGTCTGGGCCTTTGGGCGCACCCAGGCCCAGTCTCCGTCCATTGAGCAGTCGCCCCACCCAGGTGGCTCGCACGCCCCAGTGGTATGTGACCAGCAAGACCAGGCAGGTCAGCACGTTGATCAAGGCGAACTTGATCGACCAGTGCAAGTCGATCGACATGAACGCGGCCTGCAGCCCCATGACCAGTGGCAAATGCATGATGTACATCCAGTACGACGCATCGGCCACATAGCGGATGACGGCGCTCTTTCCGCTCAAGTACCTCACGCCAGCGCCAACAAAGGCCAGCGTCCAGCACGTCAGCGCGAGCCCATAGGCTGCGGCATACACCGGCTTGACGAATTCAAGGGGAACCCGCGGTTGGCTTGCGGCGTCAGGCCCCAGCAGGTGCACGCACACCAGCGCGCCCACCAAGCCCAGCGCGAAGTTGAGCGGCCAGCGGCTCCCCAGTGCAGTGAGCAGTTGTCGTTGCCGATCGAGCAGCCAACCCATGGCAAACACGTACAGGTAGACGAAGAGCGGAATCAGCGGCGGGACGAGGGTGTAGCCGGGTGTGGGAACCCCTGTTTCACGGACCCAATCGGTGATCAGACCCAGCGCGACGGCGATTGGCAGGGCAAGCATCACGGGGCCGATGCGAGAAGAAAACGCGAACCGAAGGGCTTGGTCCGCACGCCCAACAAGCCATTCGCTCGGGTCGATCACCCGCAATGCACTGCGTGCCGCAAGAACGATCGCGTACAGCCACAAGAGCAGGTACAAGAACCACAGATGCATGAAGCCTGGGTTGGGTGTGCGTAGGGAGTCGGGAGGTGGCAACTCGCCTCCGTTGGCCCGGGCAATCGTCCACAGCACGACGGCACCGATCAAGACCAGGCACACGACCCAACCCAACACCAGCGGTGCCACGATGCGCGCCGCGCGATTCCGCAGGAACCCCCGCGTCCCTTCACGACAAAACAGAAGGCGAGCGAAGAAGCCCGCCATGAGGAAGAACACCGACATCCTGAAGACGTGGATGACGAAGGCCGCGAGGGTCAGCGCCGTGCTCTTCTGAACGTCGCTGATGGGCCAGACCTCTGCGCTGAGTCCGGGGATGAAAGACAGGCAGGCATGAAGGCAAATGCCCAGCAGCAGGGCCGCCGTTCGAATGGCGTCCAGCGCGTGCAGGCGAGGCGGTTCGCTGTCGGGGGTTGTGCGTGTTTCGGCGTTGGGTTTTGCAGAAGAAGCGGGCATGTGCTCTGAGATGTGAGGGGGACCCATGGAGGATCGATCTATGGAAACAATCGATCCAGCGCAGCCAGGAACGTTGTGAAGTTGATCGGCTTCGTCCAGTAGTCGTTGAAGCCCGCTGCTGAGGCGCGGGCGATGTCTTCGGGCATCGCGTTGGCCGACAAGGCGATGCACGGGATGTGCGCCGTCTCGGGCTGGCTGCGCAGGCGCTGAAGCACCTCGAAGCCGTGGATGTCGGGGAGCTGCATGTCCACCAAGATGAGGTCGGGCTTGAGCGTGCGTGCGCGTTCCACCCCCTCCATGCCGGTCAGGGTGGACTCGATCGTCAAGCCGGCGTGGGTGCGCACCAGTTCTTCCACCAGCAGCACGTTCACCGGGTTGTCTTCGATGTAGAGCAACTGCCCGGCGCGCGGGCCGGCGGGGCGTGGCATCAGGGAAAGGGCTGACGGGTCGAGTGGCGCTGGTGTGGCGCGCGTCAACGCCGGGGCATCGTCGGCATTGCGCGGCAGCCGAACCTCGAAGCACGAGCCCACGCCCGGCTCGCTTTGGGCGAGGATCGAACCGCCCATGCGCTCGACCAGCGCCTTCACCACGGCCAGGCCGATGCCGGCGCCTTCGATGCCTTCGCGCTCCATGCCGAGCCTGTTGAAGGGCTCGAACAGGTGCGCCATCTGTTGCGGGCTCATGCCCCGGCCGGTGTCTTTCACGCGCATCACCACCATGCCGTCTTCCCGGTTTGCCGACACGGTGACTTGACCCTGCGCGCGGTTGTATTTGACGGCGTTGCTCAGCAGGTTGATCAGCACCTGCCGGGTGCGGATGCGGTCCACCTTGAGCACCTCATCCATCGGCTCGGCCGAGGTGTGCACGCCGAGGCTTCGCGCATGGGGCTCGACCAGCGCCATCGCCTCGCCCAGCACCTCGCCCAGCGGCACCGGCTGCAGGTTGAGTTTGAGTTCACCGCTTTCCAGGCTGGAAAGGTCGAGCACGTCGTTGATGAGCGACAGCAAATGCTCGCCGGCCGACTGGATGTGCCCGAGCTTGTCACGTTGCTCTTCGCCCAGCAGCCCCGGGTCGAGCCGCAGCAGTTGCGCGAAGCCCAGCACCGCGTTCAGGGGCGTGCGCAGCTCGTGGCTCATGCGTGCCAGGAACTCCGACTTCGCTTTGCTCTCGCGTTGGGCGATCAGCTTTTCCTGGCGCTCGCCCTCGGCCATCACGCGTTCGTGCACGTCCCAGTTCACACCGATCTGGCGCGCCACCTGGCCGTTGCTGTCGTACAGCGGGATCGAGCGCGACGCCAGCCAGCGGTAGCCGCCGTCGGGCATGCGCACCCGGAATTCATAGGTGCACATCTTGTGGTCGCGCACCGCTTGCTCGTGGAGCTGCACGATGCGTTCGATGTCGTCGGGGTGGGCCAGCTCGAAGCGCAGCTCGTTGGAGCTGCGGGTGGAGTCGGGCGGCAGCCCGCGCATCAGGTACATCTGCTGGTCCCACAGCACGGTGTTGCTGCGGATGTCGCGTTCCCAGGTGCCGATGCCCGCGCCGTGCGCGGCCAGCGCGATGCGCTCGTTGGCCTGGTGAAGCGCGGCCTCGGTGCGCACACGCTCGGTCACGTCGATCGTGATGCCGAACAGCCACGACTGGGCGTCGCGCTTTTCGTGCCGCGCCCGGTTGACGAGCCAGCGCACCTCGCCATCGGGCAGGACGATGCGGTATTCGTGCTCGACCGTGGTGTCTTCGGTCGCGCGCAGTTCGGCATGCGCGGTGCGCATCTTGGCCCGGTCGTCCGGGTGAATGATCTGCTCGATCCATTCGTGGCGGGTCGGCACGCCAAGCGCCGGCAGGCGGCCAAGAATCTCGAACATCTCCGCGTTCCATTCGCCCCGGGGACGGTTCGGGTCGCGGCTCCAGATGCCCAGGCCGGCCGCCGCCGCCGTCACTTCGAGTCGCTTGGCCAGCTCGCTCGCGTGGCGCGTTTTCTCGACCTGCTCGGTCACGTCGAGCGCCACGCCGACAAATTCGATCGGCGTGCCCGCGTCGTCACGGCGCAGCACGCGGCGCGACAGCACGTAGCGCCACGAACCATCAGAACGCCGGTAGCGCGCTTCCATGTCCACCGGGCGGTCGGTCTGCAATGACTCTTCCGCCGCCGCCGCCACCTTGGGCAGGTCGTCGGGGTGGATGAGCGCGCGCACTTCGTCGAGTGGCAAGCCATCGGGCCGGGGCTGAATCTCGATGACTTGGAACGCCCGGTCGTTGTAGTAGATCCGGTTCGACTTCAAGTCGTGGCGCCAGATGGCGATGTTGCCCAGGTCAACCGCCAGCTTGAGTTGCGCACTCGTCTTGTTGAACGACTCGGCCAGCTCGTACACCTCGGTGTCATCGACCATCACCCCGGTCAGCAGGTACGGTGCGCCGTCGGGCGAGTTCTTGACCTCCCACTGCGCATGCACGTGGCGAAACTGGCCGCTCGGCAGCATCAGCCTGTAGCGCTTGGAGTACTTGCCCGCCTTGAGGGCCGACGCCCGGTACAACTCGCCGGGGCGGTCGTCAGGGTGGATGCGTTTGGCGACGAGTTCGAAATCGGGCACGCCATCTCGCGGGTCGAAGCCCCACAGGCGAAACATGTGCGGGTCCCAGTGGCCCTTGCCGAGCGGCAGGTCACGCTCCCATAAACCGAGGCGGCCGAAGTCTTGCGCCGTCTCCAGCCGTTCTTTCACACGCTTGGCCTGGGCCTGCGCATCGCGCAGTTCGGTGGTGTCTTTCATGACCCAAAGCCAGCGCGCGTCACCGGTGTCGTCACTGGCCGCCAGCGGCTTGAGCATGGCCTGAGCCCAACGCTGTTCGGCCGCGCCGTTGTGCCAGGGCAGCTCGAAGATCTCGAATGTGTCGACGCCTTCGAGCGCCGCTGCCACCTGGGTCCATTCGGGTGCCCCGCGATCGTGCGAGCCCAGGGCCTGTGCGAGCGTCTGGCCCAGCAGACTGGTGGGGCGGTAGCCGCTGGCGCGCTCGAAGCCGGCGTTGACCCAGACGATGCGGCCTTTCGCATCGGCGAGGGCCATCAACTCGCTGCTGGCGTGCAGAAGTGCGAGCCAGGCACCCGGCGGAGGGCGGGGCAGCGGCGGGGTGCGACGGGTCGCCATGGGTGGTGGTGGTGGCGGGCGGGTCTGCGGCAGGGCTGGCTGGCAGTCTAGCCCGCAGTGCTTTCAAAGCCTACCCACCGCTGCCACGGTGCAGCAACGCGGTGTGCCGCCTGGCACGGATGCACCACTGTCGGACGATGCCCACGGCCAGATCACCTGCGCGCCGATGCGCAACCCGAGCCCCGCTGCCTACATTCAGGTTCACTTGGAGGTAGCCCCCATGCGCCGTCTTTGCATCCGAACGATTCTTGAGCGCCTGGCCGCACTCACCCTCGCCGCCTCACCCTGGTTGCCGTTGCATGCGGCGCCTGCCGTACAGAGCGTGTCGCAGGTGAACCCGCAGCGCTACGCCGGCACTTGGTACGAGGTGGCGCGTTTGCCGAACCGCTTTCAATCGCAGTGCGCGAGCGACGTGACGGCCACGTATGCCCTGCTGGAAGACGGCTCCCTGCAGGTCGTCAACCGATGCCGCCGCGCCGACCAAGCCTGGGAGAAGGTGGAAGGCCGTGCCGTTGCCGCCGAGGGTGATGCCTCGGGGGCGAGGCTCAAGGTGAGTTTCTTGCCCCGCTGGTTGCAGTGGCTGCCGCTCGGGCAGGGCGACTACTGGGTGGTGCTGCTCGACGACAACTACCGCTATTCGGTGGTCAGCGAACCCTCACGCGAATACCTGTGGGTGCTGTCGCGCACCCCAACCCTTGACGCCGCCACCTTCGGCCAGATCAACGCCTGGCTGCGCGGCAACGGCTACCCGGTGGACAGGCTGGTGGCCACGCCACAAAGCTTGCCGGCAGGAGCGTTCACCGTCACATCACAAACCGAGCGCCCATGAAAAAACGCGGCCGAAGCCGCGTTTTTTGACGGACGATTCGCGGTGCTCAGAGCACGCGGATGTTCGCAGCTTGCAGGCCCTTTTGGCCTTGCTTGACTTCGAACTCGACCTTCTGGTTTTCGACCAGGGTCTTGAAGCCGTTGCCCTGAATGTCACGGAAGTGGGCGAACAGGTCAGCACCACCTGCGTCTTGAGCGATGAAGCCATAGCCTTTGGCTTCGTTGAACCACTTCACGGTACCGGTTTGCGTCGTCATGGACGATTCCTATCTATAAAACAATAAAAAATGTGGGGCACATGCCTCACCTGCAGAAACACTCAAGATAGTTATTTGGGGGGTTCATCACGGCGGGGACTGGAACCAGTGCCGCCCACGAAAACAACTCTCACAACCGCGCTTGCGTATAACTGTGGCGCGAATATACACCGCGAGTTTGCGGGCGCGAACCCGCATGCAGCCTTGCGCTCAGACTTGGTGGCTGCGCACAACAGCACCTCGCTGACACAATTGCCAGCACCATTTCCACACCCAAGGAAACCCTATGAAGACACGTGCCGCCGTGGCCTGGAAAGCCGGCCAACCGCTGACCCTGGAAACCGTGGACCTCGATGGTCCGAAAGCTGGCGAGGTGCTGGTCGAAATCAAGGCCACCGGCATTTGCCACACCGATTACTACACGCTGTCGGGTGCCGACCCGGAAGGCTTGTTCCCCGCCATCCTGGGCCACGAAGGCGCTGGCGTGGTGGTTGATGTAGGCCCCGGGGTCACCTCGCTGCGGCGCGACGACCACGTGATTCCGCTCTACACGCCCGAGTGCCGGCAGTGCAAGTTTTGCCTGTCGCGCAAGACCAACCTGTGCCAGTCGATCCGCACCACGCAGGGCAAGGGTTTGATGCCCGACGCCACCTCGCGTTTTTCAATCGACGGCCAGCCCATCCTTCACTACATGGGCACATCCACCTTCAGCAACTACGTGGTGGTGCCCGAGATCGCGCTGGCGAAAATTCGCCCCGACGCGCCGTTCGACAAGGTTTGCTACATCGGCTGCGGCGTCACCACCGGCATTGGCGCGGTCATCTTCACGGCGAAGGTGGAGGCAGGCGCCAACGTGGTGGTGTTCGGGCTGGGCGGCATTGGCCTGAACGTGATTCAGGGCGCCAAGATGGTGGGTGCCGACAAGATCATCGGCATTGACACCAACCCCGCCCGCGAAGCCATGGCGCGCAAGTTCGGCATGACGCACTTCATCGACCCGAAAGACGTGGGCAACGTGGTCGATGCTGTTCAGCAGCTTACCGACGGTGGCGCCGACTACAGCTTCGAGTGCATCGGTAACACCACCACCATGCGCCAGGCGCTGGAGTGCAGCCACAAGGGCTGGGGCCGCAGCATCATCATCGGCGTGGCCGAAGCCGGTGCCGAGATCAGCACACGGCCGTTCCAGCTCGTCACAGGCCGCAAGTGGGAAGGTTCGGCCTTTGGCGGCGCGCGCGGCCGCACCGACGTGCCCAAGATCGTCGATTGGTACATGGAAGGCAAGATCAACATCGACGACCTGATCACGCACACGCTGCCGCTCGAGAAGATCAACGAAGGCTTCGATTTGATGAAGCGCGGCGAGTCGATTCGCTCGGTCGTGCTGTTCTGACGGGGCAGGCCATGCCGATCAAAACGCTCAGCGAACACGCCTGCTTCGGCGGCGTGCAAGGCTTCTACGCGCACGACTCAACGGCGATCGGCCTGCCGATGCGATTCGGCGTGTACCGGCCGCCGCAGGCCCAGGGCGGCCCGGTGCCGGTGCTGATGTACCTGGCCGGGCTCACCTGCAACGAAGAGACGTTTGCCATCAAGGCCGGCGCGCAGCGCCATGCGGCCGAGCACGGGTTGATGCTGGTCACGCCCGACACCAGCCCGCGCCACACCGGCATCGAAGGCGCCGATGCGGCCTGGGACTTCGGCACTGGCGCCGGCTTCTACCTCAACGCCACCCAACCGCCTTGGAACGCGCGTTGGCAGATGGCCTCGTACATCACGCGCGAGCTGCCGGCGCTGATCGCCCAACACTTCCCGGCGCGTGCTGGCCGCCTGGGGCTGTTTGGCCACTCGATGGGCGGGCATGGCGCGCTGACCTTGGCCTTGAAGCACCCGGGGCTGTTCCAGAGCGTTTCCGCCTTCGCCCCCATCGCCGCGCCCATGCGCTGCCCCTGGGGCGAAAAAGCCTTCACCGGCTACCTGGGCGAAGACCGCGCGGCCTGGGCCTTGCACGACGCCACCGAACTCATCAAGGCCGGGGCACGCGCACCGCACCTGTTGATCGACCAGGGCCTGGCCGACAAATTCTTGGCCGAGCAACTGAACCTTGATCTGTTCGAGGCCGCGTGCACGCGCGCCGGCCAACCACTCACGCTGCGCCGTCATGCGGGCCATGACCATGGGTATTACTTCATCTCCACGTTCATGGCCGAGCACTTGGCGCATCACGCACACATACTTTGCGCATGACTCTCAAGCTTTCCGTTCTTGACCAATCTGTGTCGCTCGCTGGCAGCACCGAAGACGCCGCCATCCGCGACACGCTCGAACTTGCGCCCTTTGTTGAAGCGCTGGGTTACCACCGCTTCTGGCTCAGCGAGCACCACAGCCTGCCCACCATCGTGGGCAGCGCGCCCGAAATTTTGATGGCGGCGATTGCCGCCCGCACCTCACGCATCCGCATCGGCAGCGCCGGGGTGATGCTGCCGCACTACTCGGCACTGAAGGTGGCCGAGCAGTTCCGCGTGCTCGAAGCCTTGGCGCCGGGCCGCATCGACCTTGGCGTGGGCCGCGCGCCTGGTGGTGACATGCGCACCGCGCAGGCGTTGAACCCGAACGCTTATGGCGCGGCCGAGCAGTTCCCCGAGCAGATCCGCGACCTGCAAGCCTGGACGGCTGGCGAGCGCCACCGCGGCATCGTGGCCCACCCACGCGGTCAACACCCGCCCGAGTTGTGGGTGTTGGGCAGTTCAGACTACGGCGCCCGCTTGGCGGCGCACTTGGGTGTGCCCTACGCCTATGCCTACTTCTTCGTCGATGGCGAAGGTGTCGAACAAGCCCTGCACCTGTACCGCACGCTCTACCAGGGCAGCGAGCGGCACCCCAAGCCGCAGCCCACGGTCTGCGTCTGGGCGCTGGCCGCCGACACCGAAGAAGCGGCGGTGCACCACGGGCTGAGCCGCGAACGCTGGCGGTTGGACCGCGCCCAAGGCGTGCTCGGCCCTTTGCGGTCGCCGGCCGAGATTCAGGCGCGGGGCTTTACCGAAGCCGAGTGGGCGATCGTCGAGCCGATGCGCCGCAAGGCCTTCGTGGGCAGCGCGACGCAGGTCGCGCACAAGCTGCGCGCCTTGGCCGAAGCGCTGGGTCTGGACGAGTTGGTGATCAACGCGTGGACGCACAATCCGGCCGTGCGCCGCCGTTCCTATGAACTGTTGGCGCGCGAATTCCAGCTTTCTTCCGCATCCAGATGAACATCATCGACTTTGAAATTCGTGGCGAGTACATCACCCTTGATGCCTTGCTGAAGGCCACCGGCATAGCCAGCAGTGGCGGCGCCGCCAAGGCGATGGTGGGTGAGGGCAAGGTCGAGGTCGATGGCCAGACCGAACTGCGCAAGACCTGCAAGCTGCGCGCAGGCCAGGTGGTGGCCGTCACCGGCAACCGGGTGCGGTTGCACGCAGCCACCATGAACGCGCCGCTGGAATGACGCGGGGCTGATGCCGAACGGCTGACGGGCGCGCTTGCCCTGTCGATCAGCCAAAAAAAACGGCGCGGTAGAAACCGCGCCGTTTGCTCAAGAGAGCAAAGCTCAGGGAATGAAATTCAGCGTCTCGGGCAAGGCGCCAACCAGCGGCACTTCAAAGATCGGGCCGGCGCCATCGGGGTCGATGGTGGTGGTGCCGTTGGTGGCGAAGAACACCGCGATCTGCGTTTGCGCTGCAATCGCAATTGGTGCCGTGGCAGCAACCGCCACACCCGTCAGGAACGTGTGCGCCACCTTGCCGACCGCCGGGTTGGCGGCGTAGGCGAGGTCGTTGCGGTAGTAGGTGGTGCGGGCCGCAAAGTCACCAGCGCGGACCAGCGCCGTGCTGGTCGGGTTCGGCACCACTTGGTCGCCCTTGGCGATTTGCACGATCACCGGCTTGGCGGCCTGGCCCGGGAACGGACGCTTGGTGATGTACGACGCATAGGCTGCCGGGTTGCCCGACTGCTGAACCCATTCGGCACGTTCCAGTGCCAGTTGGATCGGCAAGGCGCCGGCCACGGTGTTGGTGGACGGAGCCATGTTGCGCAGCGGGATGTTTTCGTTGAATACGATGCCCGACGGGTCGGCCACATTGATCAACGACGGCTTGCGCAGCGCCAGGTAGGCGCCGGTCTGTGGGCGGAACACGCCCAGGCGGGCGATCTCGTTCACCGAACCACCGCCCACGTTGGGCACGCCGGCCTTGATGTTGGGCTCGACACCCAACACGATGCTGCCGTAGATGGCACCGAACGACTGGCCCGCGTAGTAGATGCGTTGCGGGTTCAGGTCGGCGGCGCCGTCGCCGTCAACGTCAACACCCACTTCGATCTGGCGCACCAACTGCATCACGTCGACGGCGGTCTGGCGCAGGCCGTCACGGCTGCTGATGATCTGGCGCGGCGCGGCTGCCGAAACGCCTTCGGTCGAGTCGATGACGCCGTTGCCGTCGGCATCAACACCCCGGCCACCGGCTGGCACGACGACTGGCGCGGCGGGGTTCGAGTTGCGAACCACGTTCAGCGTGCCGAGCGCGCCACCACCGTGGCCCACCACGTTGATCGACACCGTGGCAATGCCTTGCGCCGCCAGCGTGGACGCGATGGTGAAGGGCGCGCCATACGAGCTGTCGGAAAAGCCGTGGCCGAAGATGGCGACCGGGTAGCCGCCTGCGGGCTTGGCACCGGCAGGCAAGAACACCTGCACCGTCAGCGCGCTGCTGCCTTGCTGCGCGGGCACGCCGCTCATCGTGGGCACGGTGGGGATGTAGCGGCCGGGTGCCAGGTAGTTGGGTGAGGTGAAGCGGCCGTAAGCCACTTGGCCCACCGAGTTCGGCGTGATGGCCAGTGCGGGCGTAGGCAGGTACGAAGCGGTGAAGGTGGGCGCCGTGCCGGTCTGGCGGCTGAACTGAATGGCGGCGATGTCAGCCAGCGGGAACACCGCACGCACCGGGCCGGCAGCCGAGAGGCCGACGTTGAAGTCGATGCCGGCGGGCGCGCTGCGCTTGATTTGATTGCGGATCTTTTCCAGATCGGCCGTGGTGCTTTGGGTGGTGAACAGGCTCAGCGCGACGATGCGCGTGGCGGCCACGCCCGACGAGGCTTGCGCGTCGAGCAGGGCCTTGCGGTAGTTGACGATGTCGGGGTTCGTCGACTGCGAGGAATCGAGCTGCCTGCGGAAGGCGTCGAACAGGCCGGATTCGATGGCACGGCCGGTGCTGTCTTTCACCCCGTTGGTGATGACCAGCACGTAGCGCGAGTGTTCATTCAGCAGGTCATTCGACTCGAATGACAGCGTCTTGGTGGTGGCGTCCCATTGCACCTGGTTGATGCCGACCTTCTGGCCGAAACCGTAACCATTGAGCGTGTCGCCCAGGTTGACCAGGAACACGGTCTGGCTGGTCACGGTGGCGGGGTTGATGGTGCCGTTGAAGGGCACCGTGATGCGCGGCTGCGAGTTGAAACCGTCGAGCGTGTTGATCACGTCGATGTCGGCGCAGTCGGAAACGAAGGTGGTGCAGTTCGGCTTGGGCAGTTGCACGCGGCGCAGCGTCTTTTGCGCGCCGTCAAACGTGGTGAAACGGTCGGTCGGGAAGGGGCTGCCGGCCGGGTCGAACAGGTTGAACTGCACGCTCACACCAGCATGGGCCAACACGGGCACGGCCAGCAAAGACATCAGGGCAGTGGACAGGCGCGTTTTTTTGACGCGCGGGGCGCGGCCAAAGGTGCCGGGGAAGGTCATGCGGAAATCTCCAGGGGTGGACGAACGGGTTCGTGGCAACCCGCGCCACGGCTCGTGGAATTGTTCCTGAAGCGTGTGACGGCGTGGCCGTTGGGGGCTTGCAAAAGATGCGGGTTATCCCGAACCTCCCCCCTGATCGGGTGGCTGGTTGTGAACGCGCGTTCATTCCTCGTTCATTCATGTTTCCACCGCACACACCTGGGCCGGCAGGGTGACGCGCGGCTGTTGGCTATTCCCGGCCATTCCCCCGTACGATCGCCGCCTGCATTTTTTCAAAGGCCGCCTCGGGCGCGTCGCCATGAATTTGATCTACGTCGCCGATGCCATGTGCTCGTGGTGCTACGGCTTTGCACGCACGCTCGACGCCTTGCTGGCCGACCCGCGCGAAGCCCGCCCGCTGCAGCTCGCATTGGTGATGGGTGGCTTGCGGCCTTACACCGAAGAGCCACTCAGCGCCGCGCGCGCCGAAGAAATATGGGGCCACTGGCACCACGTGCACGAAGCCACGGGCCAGCCCTTTGCCGCCGCGCCGCACACTGCCTTGCACGAGCCGGGTTTCGTCTACGACACCGAACCCGCCGCACGTGCCACGGTCACCGTGCGCAAGCATTGGCCGCAGCACACCTGGCTGTACTTTCGCGCTGTGCAAGAGGCCTTCTATGCCGAGGGCCGAAACGTCACCCGGCCCGAGGTGCTGGCCGACATCGCCGAGGCGCGTGGCCTGCCCCGGGCCGATTTCGCCAAGCTCTTCGCTTCGACCGACATGCGCGAAGCCACCCGCAACGATTTCGCGCAAACGCAGGAGTGGGGGCTCAACGGCTTCCCGGCGTTGATCGCCGAACGTGGCACTGAACTGCACCTGGTGGCGCAGGGCTACACGCCCATCGACGAGTTGCACCAACGCCTTGCCATGCTCACCGCCGCCAGCCACTGAGGCGCTTGCTCGGCCCGCGAAAAACCTTCCTTGGTATACGCACAAGGGCGTACAAGGGCTGACAACTCACCCTGCCGGGCGGGCCTCGGCATGAAAGAATTCGCCCGCCTGCGGCCCCGGAACTGAATTCCACACCCGGCACTCAGATGGGCCTTCTTGGAGTGGCGATGTTTCAAAGCACTTGGGGCCGCGTGTTCGCCGCCCTTGCCCTGGCCGCAACGGCCTTGGGTTTTTCCCCGGTTCAGGCGGCCCCCGTCAAGACCGAGCACGTCACCGCCGAACTGGTGGCCGAACGCAGCGCCGTGCACCCCGGCGAATCGCTGCAGATCGGTTTGCGGCTGAACCACATTCCGCACTGGCACACCTACTGGCGCAACCCGGGTGACTCGGGCCTGCCCACCACCGTGCAATTGACGCTGCCCCTGGGCGCCAGCGCCGGCGAGATCGAATGGCCCACGCCCAAGCGCCTGCCGATCGGCCCGCTGGTGAACTACGGCTACGAAGACGAACTGCTGCTGCCGCTGCGCTTCACCGCCCCCAACAGCGCGCTGCCCGGCAGCACGCTCACCGTACGCGCACAGGCCAATTGGCTGGTGTGCAAAGACGTCTGCATTCCCGAGAACGCCACGCTGGAACTGCAACTGCCGGTGGTCGCCCTGGGCACCACGCCGGGCTCCACCCCGCACGGGCTGGCGTTTGAGCGCGCCGAAGCTGAACGTGCGCTGCCCTTGAGCGGCTGGAAAGCCCAAGTGCAGACGGCAGGCCGCGACGTGCTGCTGACGCTGGAGCCTGAATCGGCCGAGCAACGGGCACAGATCGGCACGCTGCCTGAAGTGCATGTGTTCCCGTTTGTCGAACAGGTGCTTGAACCCGCCAAACACGAGGCCTACCGCACCGCCACGGGTTACGCCGTGAAGCTGACCTTGTTGGACGGCACCCAGCTGCCCGCCACCCTAAACGGCATCGCCGTGTTGCAAGGCGATGCATCACGTGCCTGGGGGGGCCCTCAGCGAGCGGCCGAATTCAGCGCGACGGTGAAGGCCGTGGCCCGTGTGGTGCTGCCCGAGGGCGCGCAAAAGCTGGGGGGTGGATCGGCCGGCCCCGTCACCTTGGGCGGTGCGGCCGACCTGGGCTGGCTGACCGCGCTGGCGCTGGCTTTCATTGGCGGCATGGTGCTCAACCTCATGCCGTGTGTGTTCCCGGTGCTGTCGATCAAGCTGCTGAGCCTGGCCCAGCACCACGACAGCAAACCGCAGCTGCGCACCCATGCGCTGGCCTACACCGGCGGCGTGGTGCTGAGCTTTCTGGCGCTGGCCGGCGGCTTGCTGGCTTTGCGTGAAGCGGGCAGTGCGGTGGGTTGGGGCTTTCAGCTGCAAGAACCCGGCGTGGTGTTCGTGCTGGCGCTGCTGTTCTTCGTGATCGGGCTCAACCTGATGGGCGCCTTCGAGATGGGCGGCATCGTGCCGCAGTGGCTGGCGCAGTGGCGAGGCAAGCGTCCATCGGCCGATGCCTTCGCCTCGGGCGTGCTGGCGGTGGTGGCGGCCAGCCCCTGCACGGCACCGTTCATGGGCGCGGCGTTGGGCTTTGCGATCACGCAGTCGGCGGCCGTCGGGCTCAGCGTGTTTGCGGCCTTGGGGCTCGGCATGGCCTTGCCCTATGTGCTGCTGGTGTTGTCGCCCGGCTGGCGTGAACGTTTGCCGCGCCCCGGCGCATGGATGCTGCGGCTGAAGCAGGCGCTGGCCTTCCCGATGTTTGCGACGGTGGTGTGGTTGGTCTGGGTGCTCGGCCAACAAGCAGGCATTGACGGCGCCGCAGTGGCGCTGTTGGCCTTGATTGGCGTGGCCTTTCTGGTGTGGCTGGCGGGTATGCCCGCAGCCCAGGGCTTGGCTGGCCGCGCCCTCACCCTTGCGGCGCTGGTGGGCTTGCTGGTGTGGAGCTGGCCGGCGCTGGTTCCCGCGTCGTCCGATGGCCATTCAAGCGGCACCGCCAACACAGGGGTCGAATCAGCTTGGCAACCCTACGACGAAGCCGTGATCGAACAGCGCGTGGCCCAGGGCCAGCCAGTGTTCGTTGACTTCACCGCCGCATGGTGCGTCAGCTGCCAAGTCAACAAACGACTGGTGCTGCACACCGACGCCACCATGCAGGCTTTCGAGAAAGCCAACGTGACGCTGATGCGCGCCGACTGGACGCATCGTGATGCGCGCATCACCGCCGCATTGGCCCGCCTGGGCCGCAACGGTGTGCCGGTGTACCTGCTGGTGCGCCCCGGACGCGAGCCTTTGCTGTTGCCGGAGGTGTTGACGGGTGGGCTGGTGCGCGAAGCCCTGGCCACCTTGTCGAACCCGTCGTAGTGCAGGGAAATTACAGTGGTATTGCAGGGGTTGATGCGAACGGGCGGTAAACCGGCGGGGGCGGTGGGCATTGCCCCCGCCACACCGCCGTAGTCATCACATCTTGCGGGGTTCGATGCTCAGCTGGTTGTCCACGCTGGTCACGCCCTTGACGGATGAGGCCAACCGCGTTGCGCGCTCGCGGGCCGATTCACTTGGCGCGGTGCCGCGCAAGACCACTCGGGCCGCGTCGGTGTCCACGTTGATCTTCACGGCGCTCAGTGAGGGGTCTTTCGCCAACTCGGCGTTCACTTCAGTCGTGATCAACGCATCGCTGACCTTGCTGCTGGTCTTGTCACTGGCTTCCTTGCTGGCGTCACGCACATCGCGGCCGATTTCACGCGCGTTGTTCGCCGCTTGATCAATGCCACGCGACGCATCTGCCTGCAGTTCGCGGGCACGTTGCTCGCCCTGCGCCATCGTGCTGTCGGTGGTGTTGGTCGTGGCGGTGGTGTCGTCGCGCCGGTCACAGCCCACCAGAGCCAATGAAGCCATCAGCAAAGTGGCGGCCGCCGTGGCGGAGAGGGTTCGGTTCGTCGATCGCTTGTTCATCAGGTCACTCCTTTGCAAGCTGCCGCTCCAGGCGGCGGGTTGGGGGCGGCCGCATTCGCAACCGGCCCACTCGGGGTGGTGAAACCTTAAGTTGCCAAGCGCGCATCCCACGTCGGCCGCACCCGCCGGGGCGTGTCGGACGATGCCTCGCCTGCCTGTGGGTGGCCCCGGCACAATGCCGCCGCCATGCACCCCGCCACATCCACGCCCACGCCTGAGCCCGTGCTCACACCCAGCCCCTTGGCTCCGCTGCACCTGGAGGGCCTGGCGCCGGGCTGGCTCGACGACTGCGTGGCCGTGATCGACAAACCTGCCGGCCTGCCCGCCGTGCCCGGCCGCGCCGAACACCTGCGTGACTGCGCCGCGTCGCGCCTGCAGGCGGTGATGCCCGATGCGCAGGTGGTGCACCGTCTCGACATGGCCACCTCGGGCCTGATGCTGTTGGCGCGCGGCGCGCATTGGCAGCGGGTGTTCAGCCGGCTCTTCGCCGAACGCCAGATGCACAAGCGCTACGTGGCCGTGGTGAGTGGGCTGATGGCGAACGACAGCGGCGAGATCGCGCTGCCGCTGATCGCCGACTGGCCGAACCGGCCGCTGCAAAAGGTGGACGTCGTGACAGGCAAGCCTTCGCTGACACGCTACCGCGTGATCGGGCGCGACGCGTCGCGGCACACCACCCGCGTCGAGCTCGAGCCCGTCACCGGCCGCTCGCACCAGTTGCGTGTGCACCTGCAGGCCATCGGCCACCCGATCGTGGGTGACACGCTGTATGCCCCTGCGGGCATTGCCGCCGCGTCGCCCCGGCTGCTGCTGCATGCGCTGCGGTTGAGCTTCACGCACCCGGCGCATGGCGGGGTGGTGTGCATCGGGAGCGAGTTGCCGTTTTGATCCGCGTGCGCGGGCAGGGCCATCAAGCCGGCGCCTTGTCTTCCCGCGTCGAGTCTTCCTTGATGAGCGCCAGCACCCGCCCGATGCGTTCGGCTTCTTGCGGCATCGAACGCTCAACGCGCGCACGCACCTCGCGTTCGAGCTCGCGGTAGCGCCAGTTCACCTCGCGCATCACCAGCGTCACCTCCAGCAGCATGGCGGTGTCGCCGCCCACGTTCAGGTGGTGGAGGATGTCCTCGAAGTTTTCGGAGTCGAGCCCGGTGCTTGAAAACGCGCGCCGGATGCGCTCGTAGCGGTTGGTGGCGTGCAGCAGCAAGTCTCGAAAGGCCGCAGTGCCACCCAAGCTTTCGTCGTGAAGCAAGCCGCGCACATCATCGATGCGGTGCCCCACCGCCGAAACCTTGCTTGCGCGCCGCACGATCTCGTCGATGGCAGGCAGCTCGGCAGTGGCGTCTTCGTCGTTCGTGCAAGCGCGGCACAAGGTAGACACCGCATCAATCAGCGGCCGGCCAAATTCACCCGGGATCAGCTTGACGGCCACTTCGGCCGCACGCAGCGGGGTGCGGCGCGACTCCAGCAGGCCGATCAGCAATTCGCTCACCGCCAACACCTGGCTGGAGATCGGCACCTTGTCGCCTTGCAGGCCGAAGGGGTAGCCGAAACCGTCGAGCCGTTCGTGGTGGCCCAGCACCGCCAGGCCCACCTTTTCGCCAACACGTGGCATGTCTTTCAGCACCCGCTGCGCAATGATCGGGTGCGCCGCGATGTGCTTCCACTGCGCCGGCTCCAACCTCACGCCTTTGCGCAGGTATTCCGGGTTGATGTACAGCTCACCGACGTCGTGGCACAGGCCCGAGACCATGGCGATGCGCGCCTGCGGGGTGTCTGACATGCCGAGTTTGTCGGTCAGCCCCATGCACAGCAGGCTGGCGCCCACCGCGTGGGCCAGCTTGTGTTCGCCGTGTTCGGCATACACGGTCAGCATCGATTCCATCGGGCCACTCACCATGCCGCTGCGCAGTTCGGCCAAGGGCGAGGCCCGGCCGCGTTTGCGGTACAGCTCGCGCAACATGGGCTGTTCGTCGAGCAGTGCTTCGGCGGTGCTGATGAGGTCGAGGCCACTCACGCTGCCCACGACCTTCATGCAGTCTTCCAGTGGCTTGCGCAGCTTGTGCTGCAGCAGGCGTTCTTTCACGCTGTCGTCAATGCGGGCGCCCTTGGCCAGCAGCTTCATGCCGTTGCCCGAGAGGATGTCTTCGCTGGCCTCGATCTCGCGCTTGCGCGCGGTCGTCATCACATGATCAAGGTAGTGTGGGTTGACATTGCCTTGGGGATCCACAGTGGCGCCTTTGTGTGCTGATTCGTGACGTGCTTGCATTACTTGTGCAGCGGCAAAACCGGTGGCTGGGCAAAAGCGCTGTGCGCCACCCTGGCTTGCGGCAACCCATTGAGGGTCGTCTTCCGTTTTCGGCATGCGGGTGCAGACTTGAAGCCTTGATTTGCGCCCCAACGTGAGCTTTTCCCGGTTTGCGGCGTGGTTGCAGCGAGGGGCCTGAGCCTTACCATCGCGGCTCGTGAACTTTGCGCAGTGCCGTTGATCCGAGGCCTGTGCATGAAGCCACGGCGGCGCCCCGCCGCGAACTTTTAAAACCCCAAGGACCAACGATGAAGCGCTTTCTTCTCAACCTGAGTGTGGCCATCCTGAGCCTGTCGGTGCTGGCCCCGCAGGTCGATGCCAAACGACTCGGTGGCGGCGGTACTTCAGGCATGCGCCGCGACATGCCGAGCAAGGCGCCCAATGCCCCCAACACCGCCCAGCAGACGCCTGCATCGCCCGGCGCTCAGCAGGCCGTACCCGGTGCAGCCGGCGCTGCAGCCGCTGCGCCCCGCCGTTCTTGGATGGGGCCGATCGCCGGTCTGGCCGCCGGCCTGGGCCTGGGCATGCTGATGAGCCACCTTGGCCTGGGCGCCGAGATGGGTAACTTCTTGATGATGGCGTTGCTGGCCGTGGTCGCCTTCGTCGCCATCCGCTTCCTGATGAAGCGCTTTGGCCCGCAGCCGGCGCAACAACGCGGTCTGCAGTTCGCTGGCGCTGGCGCCCAACCGCATGCCGTGCCGCCCACATCGGCGCCGGGTTGGGGTTCTGGTTCCGCAAGCGCAGCCACAGGTGCAAATGCAATTGCACCAACAACGGCACCCGTCGCGCCCGCGCAGGTTTTTGCGCCACAACTGCCGGCCGGCTTTGATGCCCCGGCTTTTGAGCGCACCGCCAAGTTGATCTTCATCCGCATGCAAGCAGCCAACGATGCGGGCGACCTGAACGACCTGCGCGCGTTCACCACGCCCGAGATGTTTGCCGCCGCCCGGCTTGACCTGCAAGAGCGCAAGGGCGCGAGCCAGCAAACCGACGTGGTGCAGTTGGATGCCGAAGTGATCGACGTCAGCCAAGACGCCACGCAGCAGATCGTCAGCGTGCGCTTCCATGGCTTGGTTCGCGAAGAGAAAGACACCGCCGCATCGGCGTTTGACGAGGTGTGGCACTTGGTCAAGCCGCTCGACGCCAGCCGCGAATGGGCAATCGCCGGCATCGCGCCGTACGCCTGAGCGGTTTGCACCACGCGCGTTGTTGATGCACGTTGACGCGGGGGGGAGATGAGCGAATCGCTGTTCATCCTCACTGGTGCCTCGCGCGGCATGGGGGCGGCCATGGCCACCCACCTGCTGCGGCCGGGGCACGTGGTGCTGTGTTTGTCGCGGGCCATGCGTGACGCGTTGGCCACGCGCGCTGCAAGCCTGGGCGTGCCCTGCGAGCAGTGGCTGGTGGACCTGGCCGACCCGCAACCCGTCGCCGAGCGGCTGCAAGCGTGGTTGGCGGCGCTCGATGGCACGCGCTTCGGTCGCGCCAGCCTCATCAACAACGCGGGTGTCATTTCACGCCTTGGCCCGGTGGACGAAGCCGAGCCGCACGATTTGTCGAACGCCTTGCGGGTGGGCCTTGAGGCGCCGCTGCTCTTGAGCGCCGCTTTCCTGCGTGCCACGCGCGGATGGACGGCCGAACGCCGGGTGCTCAACATTTCATCGGGCCTGGGCCGCCGGGCTATGGCTGGCAGCGCGAGTTACTGCGCCGCCAAAGCCGGCATGGACCACCTCTCGCGCGCCATGGCGCTGGATGAAGCGGCTCGGCCGAACGGCGCGCGCATCGTGTCGCTGGCACCGGGTGTGGTCGACACCGACATGCAGACCCAGCTGCGCGCTGGCGACCCTGCGAGCTTCCCTGGCCGCGAGAACTTTGTTCGCCTGAAGGAAGCCGGCCAACTGACCTCGCCCGCCGACGCGGCGGCACAGGTGCTGGCTTTCCTGAACCGCGACGACTTCGGCCACAACCCCGTGGCCGACGTGCGCGAAGCCTGAGCGTTTCAGCATCGGCCTGACGCCCATTGCGGCGTCTGTGGCGCGTCCACGGCCTGCCGATTGCGCGGCCCTGACGCTTGAGTTTGCTTGCGTTTACTTACCGCGCAGACCGATTACCCGCACGCGGCTACCCGCTCGCGCGGGCTCTGAAAGTCCCTCACCCGCCAACAAAATCACAGCGCTCTTCCGTGATGAGCGCCAGCTTGTGCCGCTGTCTTCGCAGGCAGCACGGCAAGCCAAGCGGTTCGGGCGAGAAGAGCTCAACCTTTCAACAAATTCAGGGAGCAACGTTCATGAAACGAATCATTTCAGGCATCTTCATCTTGGCCTCATTGACGGCGGGCAGCAGCGCGTTTGCGCAGAGCACCCAGACCGTGTGCAGAAACCAGCCCAAGCCCTTCTCCGACGAATGGGTGCTGGAGCACACCTACACCGACTTCAACCAGTGCGGCGGCGGTTACCAGAACATGGCCGTGTATCGCCATGCCCCAGCCGAATTACGCCTCAACGTGTGCTCTGGCCAAGCACTGCCGCCCGGCTTTGGGGTGGAGAACGTCTACACCGACATGTCGAAGTGCCTGAACCAGAGCCAGCAGCCCCCGTCTCAGCTGTGGGGCAACGTGATGACCATCGCGAACCTGGCGGGCTTCCCGAATCTGAAGGTGTGCTCGTCCGGCACGCTGCCCAGCTGGTGGCGCATCACGGGCTATGAGTCGGGCAGCCGCTGCGCGCCGATGAACACACCGACCTCGCAGCCGCTGGCACCGAACAACGTGGCCGTGGCCGAAAGCCTGGCTTCGTCGTGCCTGCTGACCGTCAGCGCGAACACCGTGCCCGCCGGAGGTACGTATTCCTTTACGTACTACGGCAACCTGCCTGCGGGGCACACCGCGCACTGGTATGGCACCAAGAACGGCGTGCAAGACGCCAACCACGTTCCGTTCGGCTTCAGCTCGGCCACGGCGGCCTATCAGTCGCAATCTAGCTGGGCCGGCACGTACACGCGCTACCTGCGCATCCGCAACAGCATCGGCATGGACATCTGCAACACGAACACCGTGACGGTGAATCTGCTGCCTTGATTCAGTACGGGTCGTGACACGGGCGGACTGGGGCGCTGCGCCTCAGTCCCCCGGCAGGCGCTTGATGCGTTCTGCTTCGGGCACCACGCGGGCGTCGATGTCGATCACGTCGCCCGACGACCGCGCTGCAGGCCCGGCCGTCTGTGGCTTCATGCGGAAGCGGAAGCTGCCGATCGTCACCGGCCGCCCGCGCAGACGGCTCCACAGCACCAGGCCTGACGCAACCAGCACGCCCACGATCACCAGCAGAACGGCCAAGGCCGCACCCAGCAACACGACGGCCAGCCGCAGCAGCACGCGCAACAGTGTGCGCAGCAAGCGGGTCAGTGCGTCAAGCACCGGCAGGCCCCTGGAACGACCCTGAGCGGAAGGTCAGCACCAGCGTGTCGCGGTGGCTGCAGGGGGCGCCAGGCAAGGGCTGGATCGGCGTGCTCTCGTGGATCACGCGGGCGTCGTCCAGCATCAGCAAGGTCCAGGGCTGGGTCATCGTGAAACGCAAGCCGCTGGGGCCGTCGGCCTCGAACACGCGTGACTCGCCGCCTTTCACGCCTTCGCGCGACACCAACAACACCGCCACGAAATCAACGCCGTCGCGGTGGGCGCCTTCAGGTGTGGGCCGGCCGATGCCATCGGTGGTGTCGATGCGGAACTGGTGTGCTTCCACGAACCAGGCTTGGTCGCCCTTCAATGACGAGCAGGTGGCGCTCAGCATGCGCAGCAGGCTCGGCCACACCGGCTGGGACAGCACGCTGGTGTCCATCGGCTCGAACCAGCGTTCCAGGCCCCCGTGCAGGGCGTTGTATTCCAGCGGTTGCCAGTGGGCGCGATGAGGCGCCGGGTTCACTTCGTCGCCGTGGACGACGAAGCTCGCATGGCGTCGGCGCCGGTAGCGGCCGCCGTCGCGCAGGTAGGTGTCGGGCGGCAGGTCGTCCCAGCTGGGTTGCAGGGCTTGCAACTCGCTCAACGTCGCGGGCAACAAGCTGCAAAGCCCTTCGGGTTTCACAACGGCGTGGCCTTGCGCGCGCAGCGCGGCGGCCAGTTCGGATGGGTGCGCCCATGGGGGCGAAAAGCTGACGGTCATGGGGCCGAATGATGCCAGCCCGGCAGGGCACCCCGGTGCACCGGCCCACCCGCCTGACCCTCGTCAAATGCAGGGCCAAAGTCTTTGTGATGACATTGCCCTCTGTTAGCTTCAGCGGCTGCTGACTTCTGGCGATGCGAGGGATTTGCGATGTACCACGGCGAACGGTTCAACAGCTTCACCCACCTGGCCGGCCTGCTGCTGGCGGTGGCCGGCGCGGCGGTGCTCATCACGCATGCGGCGCTGGTGGGCGACGTGTGGCAGGTGGTGAGCTTCAGCGTCTTCGCGGCCACGATGGTGTTGCTGTATGGGGCGTCCACCCTGTACCACAGCGTGCGGGGCGCGTCGAAGAAGCTGCTGGTGAAGCTCGACCACTGCGCCATTTACCTGCTGATCGCCGGCACCTACACGCCGTTCACGCTGGTCACCTTGCGCGGCCCCTGGGGTTGGTCGTTGTTCGGCACGGTGTGGGGGCTGGCGGTCATCGGCATCGTGAAAGAACTGTGGCTGGCCCGCGAGCGGGTGCCTTCGGTGCCGCTGTACGTGGCGATGGGCTGGCTGGCGCTGGTGGCGGCCGTGCCGTTGGTCGAGTCGCTCTCAACCGGGGGCTTGGCCTGGTTGGTGGGGGGCGGGTTGTTCTACACGGTGGGCATCTTGTTTTATGCCAACGACGAACGCTGGCGCCATGCCCACGGCGTGTGGCACCTGTTTGTGGTGGCCGGCACGGTGTGCCACTACATCACGGTGCTGTACTTCGTGGAGTGACCTAGGAGCCTGTCGGGCTGGGGGAGCGTCGGCTGCAATTGGGCCGCAGCGGTCCATTTTTCACCGGCTTCTTGTCCCATAGCTACGGCTATGGGCCTGCGAACCCGGCAAAAACTGTCCTCGCTGAGCCCAAATCTCGCTTCGACGCCCCAAGCCCGACAGGCTCCTAGAATCCGACCCACCTTTTCAGCCCGCTTCCAAATGAACGTCCTCCGCTTTGAAGACTTGGTGGCCCAAGGCCGCGCCACTGGCAAACGTGTGTTCATCCGCGCCGACCTGAACGTGCCGATGGATGACGCCGGCCGCATCACCGAAGACACGCGCATCCGCGCTTCCATCCCGTGCATCGAGCTGGCCCTGAAGGCGGGCGCCGCCGTGATGGTCACCTCGCACCTGGGCCGCCCCACCGAGGGTGAGTTCAAGCCCGAGGATTCGCTGGCACCTGTCGCCAAGCGCCTGTCTGAACTGATGGGCCGCGAGGTGCCGGTGGTCGCCAACTGGGTGGACGGCGTGAACGTCGAACCCGGCCAGCTGGTGTTGCTGGAAAACGTGCGAGTCAACAAGGGCGAGAAGAAGAACAACGAAGAGTTGAGCAAGAAGATGGCCGCACTGTGCGACGTCTTCGTGCACGACGCCTTCGGCACCGCGCACCGCGCCGAAGCCTCCACCTACGGCATCGCGCAGTTCGCGCCCATCGCGTGCGCCGGCCCGTTGTTGGCCGCCGAGATCGACGCGATCAGCAAGGCGCTGGCCAACCCGAAGCGCCCGCTGGTCGCCATCGTGGCTGGCAGCAAGGTCAGCACCAAGCTGACGATCCTGAAGGCGCTGTCTGAGAAGGTGGACGGCTTGATCGTCGGCGGCGGCATCGCCAACACCTTCTTGCTGGCGGCTGGGCTGCCCATCGGCAAGTCGCTGGCCGAGCCCGACCTGCTGGCCGAAGCCCGGGCCGTGATCGAAGCCATGAAAGCGCGTGGCGCCGCCGTGCCCATTCCGGTGGACGTGGTGACCGCCAAGTCCTTCTCAGCCGACGCACCGGCCACGGTGAAGGCGTCGGCCGACGTGCAAGCCGACGACCTGATCCTCGACATCGGCCCCCAGACCGCCGCCATGCTGGCCGAGCAGTTGAAGGCCGCCGGAACCATCGTCTGGAACGGCCCGGTGGGCGTGTTCGAGTTCGACGCCTTTGCCCATGGCACCGAAACGCTGGCCCGTGCCATCGCTGAATCGAGCGCCTTCAGCATTGCGGGCGGTGGCGACACGCTCGCAGCCATCGCCAAGTACGGCATTGAAAAAGACGTGGGCTACATCTCGACCGGTGGCGGCGCCTTCCTGGAAGTGTTGGAAGGCAAGACGCTGCCGGCGTTTGAAATTCTGCAAAAGCGCGCCCTGGGCTGAGTGCTCTCAGGCTCTGAACCGCCCAACCTCGAATCCGGAGACCCCCTCAATGCCTCGTGCCACCAAGATCGTCGCCACCCTCGGCCCCGCGTCCAGCTCTCCCGAGGTGCTGCAACGCATGCTGTTGGCGGGGGTCGATGTCGTCCGCCTCAACTTCTCGCACGGCACCGCACAAGACCACATCGACCGTGCCCGGCTGGTGCGCGAGGTGGCGGCGGCGGTGGGCAAAGAGGTCGCCATCATGGCCGACCTGCAGGGCCCGAAGATCCGCGTGGGCAAGTTCGAAGGCGGGAAGACGATCCTTGAACCCGGGCAAAAGTTCGTGCTCGACGCCAGCTACAAAGAGCTGGGCACCAACGATCTGGTGGGGCTTGACTACAAAGAGCTGCCGCGCGATGTGCGCCCCGGCGACACCCTGCTGTTGAACGACGGCCTGCTGCGCCTCACGGTCGATTCGGTCAAGGGCGACCAGGTCATCACCACCGTTGTGATCGGTGGCGAGCTGTCGAACAACAAGGGCATCAACAAGGCCGGTGGCGGCCTGACGGCGCCCGCGTTGACCGCGAAGGACATGGAAGACATCAAGACGGCGATGAGCTTCCAGTGCCAGTACCTGGCCGTCAGCTTCCCGAAGAGCGCGACCGACATGGAGATGGCGCGCCAACTGGCCAACGTGGCCGGCGAGCCCTGGAAGCACAAGCCGGCGTTGATCGCCAAGATCGAGCGCAGCGAAGCCATACCGGCGCTGGAGAGCATCTTGCGCGCCAGCGACGGCATCATGGTCGCGCGTGGCGACCTGGCGGTTGAGGTGGGCAACGCCACCGTGCCGGCGCTGCAAAAACGCATGATCAAGATGGCGCGCGAGATGGACCGCATCGTCATCACCGCCACGCAGATGATGGAGTCGATGATCGTCAACCCGGTGCCCACCCGCGCCGAGGTGAGCGACGTGGCCAACGCCGTGCTCGACGGCACCGACGCCGTGATGCTGAGCGCCGAAACCGCCGCTGGCCGCTACCCGGTCGAGACGGTGGAAATGATGGCCGCCGTGTGCGTTGAGGCCGAGCGCGCGGAAGAGATCTCGCTCGACGCCAGCTTCACCAACAAGAAGTACGGCCGCATCGACCAGTCGATTGCGATGGGCGCGCTGTTCACCGCTTATCACCTGGGTTGCAAGGCGATCCTGGCGTTGACGGACTCGGGTTCGACCGCGCTCTTCATGAGCCGCCACAAGATTCACGTCCCCATCTTCGGCCTGACTTCACAGGTGACCACCCAGCGCCGGATGATGCTGTACCGCAACGTGCGCCCCGTGCTGATGCCCAACTTCACCGACCGCGACGAAGCGCTGTCGCACGCCGAATCGTTGCTGGTGGCGCAAGGGGTGTTGAAGCCCGGCGACACCTACGCCATCACCTGCGGCGAACCCATGGGCTACCCGGGTGGCACCAACATGCTGAAGGTCTGCCGCGTCAACTGAGAAGCCTCTGACCCCGGTCAGTTCAGCCTGACCATGATGCCGGTCAGCAGCATCGCGTCGCCGGTTTTCACGCCTGCGCCGGGGTTGCTGTTGTGGCGGTAGATCAACCCGGCGGTCAGGCTCATCCAGGTCGTCATCGACACCGACAGGCTGGAGTCGAGCACCCAGCGGTATTCGCCGTTGCGGCGCAGGTCGGGATAGAACTCGACCTTCTGCCGGAACGCGGTGTTGCCCGTCAGCTTGTGGTTCGAGTTTTGACTCAGCAGCATCTCGGTGCGCCCATAGCGCTTGAGCAGTTCGCCTGACACGGCGGTCGGCTCCACATAGCGGTCGTCGGTGTAGCCGAAGCCGACGATGGCGTCCCAGGTGTGCTGGTTCGTGCGCAGCAGGTGGCGCCCCACGCCGCCGTAGGCCGACAGGCGCGACACCAGGTTGGCCGGTTTGTCGCGCAGGAAGTCGATCTTGGTGAAGCCGAACACGTCGCGTGTGACGTCTTGGTCGTACTGCGTGCCCAGCGCCAGGCTGGCGGCGCTCACGGTGTTTTGGCTCTCGGCGTAGAGCGAGCGGCCGAGCAGCGTCCACTTGCTGCGGTCGGTGAGCCGGATGGCTTCACCGTTCAGGCTGATGCTGGTGGACTTGGTGTTGCCGGTGATCACGCTGGTCGAAACGCCGAAGATGGAACGCAGCACGCCGTCGGGCTGCACCATGATCTGGGCCTGCGCCAGCGGGGCGTGAATCAGCAGGCACCAGGTGGCCAGCGGCAGGGAACGAGGCATCGTCGGGGTCTCCAGTCGTGAGCCTGCGGCCACTATAGGGATGCGTCTCCGAGGCGCTGCCGCAAGCCCCGGTCAACCCCAGGGTTCGCCCGCTTATTCGGCCGCACGGGGTGGCGGCGCAGCGGGACAATCCGGCGCATGAGCCCCATCGTGTTTGCCGACATCGAAGCCGCCGCCCAACGCCTGCGTGGCCAGATCATCGAAACCCCGTGCTGGCCTTCGCGCACGCTGGGTGAACTGGCCGGCTGCGAGGTGTTCCTCAAGTTCGAGAACCTGCAGTTCACCGCCTCGTTCAAGGAGCGCGGCGCGCTCAACAAGATCGCCCAGTTGACGGCCGACGAACGCGCGCGTGGCGTGTTGGCGGTGTCGGCCGGCAACCATGCGCAGGGCGTGGCGTACCACGCGCAGCGGCACGGCATTCCGGCCACCATCGTGATGCCGCGTTTCGCGTCACCCGTGAAGGTGGAACGCACCCGGGGCTTTGGCGCCGAGGTGCTGTTGCAGGGCGATACCTTCGACGACGCCCGCGCCCTGGGCGTGGAATTGGCGCAAGAGCGCGGGCTGGTGCTGATCCACCCTTACGACGATGCGGCGGTGATCGCGGGGCAGGGCACGGTCGGCCTGGAGATGCTGGCCCAGCAGCCCGAACTCGACACGCTGCTGGTGGCCATTGGCGGCGGCGGGTTGATCGGTGGCATCACCTTGGCGGCACGGGCGCTGAAGCCGGGCATCGAAGTCATCGGCGTGCAGACCGAGCGTTTCCCCGCCGCATGGAACGCCAAGCACGGCGGCACGCGGGAGGTGGCGCAGGCCACCATCGCCGACGGCATCGGGGTCAAGTCGCCCGGCGCATTGACCCTGCCCATCATTCAGCGGCAGGTGGACGACGTGTTGCTGGTGGCCGAAGACGAGATCGAGCAAGCCATCGTGCTGCTGCTTGAAATTGAGAAGACGGTGGTCGAAGGCGCCGGCGCGGTCGGCCTGGCCGCGTTGCTGAAACACAAGGAACGCTTCGCCGGCCGCAAGGTCGGGCTGGTGCTGTGCGGCGGCAACATCGAGCCACTGGTGCTGGCCGAGATCATTCAGCGCGGCATGGTCAAGTCGGGCCGGCTGGCGCGGTTGCGCTTCGACGTGCGCGACGTGCCCGGCGCGCTGGCCGACGTGGCCACGCTGTTGGGTGAGCTGGGCGCCAACATCGAAGAGGTGCAGCACCAGCGGGCGTTCAACTCGCTGTCGGTCGAGCGGGTTCAGATCGACGTGGTGGTGCACACGCGGGGTGCCGAACATGTGGCCCAGATCCTGGCCACCATGCAAACGCGCGGCTACCGGGTCGAACGCGCAGGCTGACGCTCGTTCAGACGGAGTTCAAACGGGATGGGGCGTGATCAGGCGGTGCCGTTGCGCACGCTGTTCACCAGCGCGGCCACGGCGAGGCTCATGTTGATCGGCACCAACTCCATCACCTGCTGGCCGGGCTGCACGCGGAACAGTTCATCGGCAAAGCTGTGCCCGATCTGCGGCACGCCATGAAAGTCGATCTCGGCGCGGCGGAACTGCTGCAAGCGGCCGGCCACACGTTTGGCCTGTGCGCGTGACTCCAAGCCGTTGAGCGCCGACGCCATCAGGCGCAGCGGCACCACGGTGCGGTCGAACCCGGCCGCGTGGCCTTCCACGTTGTAGGCGTTGAGCACCGAATCGAGCGTGCGCGGGGTGTCGAGCGCGATGGCGGCGTAGACCGAGGTGCCGGCGTGCTTCAAGGGGCGGCCGGGTTGCCATGCGCCGGCGTCCCAGTCGCGTCGCTGGAAGGCCGCGTGGTTGGCGTGCAGGTCGAACACATCGGCCAGCCGTGAGGTGAAGAAGAGGCCCCGGCCGCTGTGGCGGTCGGGCTGGCTGGTGAGCTTGCCCTTGCTGAGTTCGAGCATCGCCAAGGTCGGGTCGTCGAGTGCGAACGACTGGTGGATGCGCTCGAACAGGCCGCAGCCGTCATCGGACACCAGCAACTGCACATGGGCCTGCGTTTGTCGCAACGAGACGGTGACGCTCGTGCCGCCGCTGTGGTCAATGGCGTTGTTGAGCAGTTCGCTGAAGCTGTGCTGCGTCATGCGGCGCACTTCACGCGGCAGGTGAAAGAAGGGCGCGAAGTCGCGTGACCAGGGCAGGTCTTCGTCCAGCCCGGCCAGCGCATAGCGCCGCACCACCTGGCGCAGCAGGCCGGCCTTGAAATGCGGCTTGCGGGGTGTGCCCTCGCGGGTCAGCCAGTTCAGCTCGATCAGGCGCTTCAGGGCCTTGTTGGCGGTGGCACGCTTCACGCCCAGGTGCGCGGCCAGCGCGTCGGCCAGATCGTGTGGGTGCTGCGCCGCAGCCGGGGTGACCCATTGGGTCAATGCGTTGATGTCGATGCGCGCCATGGTGTTCGCTCCACTCCAGTCCAGGTGGACAGTGTCGACGCCGGGGTGGCCGACTTGAACCGGAAAAGCGCCGCTTTTGGCGCCCATTTCGGTTCACGAAACGGCGCTTGGCGCGGGTGGCGACCCCGCAGACCGGGAGGGGGGAATGCGGGTTGCACCGGGGGTGCGTCGCTACAATCTGCGCAGTTTTGGCGCGGTCCACGCCGGCTGCGGTTGCCTTCGCGCACCGCCCTCACGCCGCCACGCGCCCCCACCGTTTCGTCACTTCCTGGGGATAGCCATGCCACTCGTTTCAATGCGCCAACTGCTCGACCACGCCGCCGAATGCGGCTACGGCATTCCGGCATTCAACGTCAACAACCTCGAACAAGTGCAGGCGGTGATGCAAGCCGCCGACGAGGTCGGCGCCCCGGTGATCCTGCAAGCCAGCGCGGGTGCCCGCAAGTACGCCGGCGAGGCCTTCATCAAGCACCTGATCCAGGCCGCGATCGAGGCTTACCCGCACATCCCGCTGGTCATGCACCAAGACCACGGCCAGTCGCCCGCCATCTGCCAGGGGGCCATCGACCTGGGCTTTGGCTCGGTGATGATGGACGGCTCGCTGCGTGAAGACGGCAAGACCCCCGCCGACTTCAACTACAACGTCGAAGTCACCCGCAAGGTCGTGCAAATGGCCCACAAGGTTGGCGTGACGGTCGAAGGCGAACTTGGTTGCCTGGGCAACTTGGAGACGGGTGACGCCGGCGAAGAAGACGGCATCGGCGCAGTGGGCAAGCTTGACCACAGCCAGATGCTCACCGACCCCGAAGAGGCGGCGGTCTTCGTGCGCGAAACCCAGCTCGACGCGCTGGCCATCGCCATCGGCACCAGCCACGGCGCCTACAAGTTCTCGCGCAAGCCCACGGGCGACATCTTGGCGATCTCGCGTGTGAAAGAGATCCACAAGCGCATCCCCAACACCCACCTGGTGATGCACGGTTCGTCGTCGGTGCCGGCCGACCTGCTGGCGATCATCAACCAGTACGGCGGCAAGATGAAAGAGACCTATGGCGTGCCGGTCGAAGAGATCCAGGAAGCCATCAAACACGGCGTGCGCAAGATCAACATCGACACCGACATCCGCTTGGCGATGACCGGTGCGGTGCGCAAGTTCTTGTTCGAGAACCCCGACAAGTTCGACGCCCGCGAGTGGCTCAAGCCCGCCCGCGAAGCCGCCAAGGCCATCTGCAAGCAGCGCTACATCGAGTTCGGCTGCGAAGGCCAGGCCGGCAAGATCAAGCCGTTGACGCTCGCGCAGATCGCGCAGAAGTACCAACAAGGCGAGCTGGCCCAGCTTGTGGCCTGATCCGCTTGGCATACCGCGTTTGCCTGACCCACAGGCCGCCAGCAGGCGGCCTTTTTTACGTGCGCGCCCAACGTAAACTACCCGCCACACGAAACCAGAGATCGCGATGACTGGCAAAAAAGTCCGAGGCGGTTCCAGGGATGAGACTCCTATTCTGAATGGCCCTTACGACGAGCCCCAGTTTCACTACGCGACCACGCCTGACGGCAACCTCGACTACCGCGACAAACGCCCTGGCCGACGCATCTTTGCGCCCGAGACGCCCCAAGTTCCCTTGGGGTCTGAGGCTCAAGGCGGGATGTTCGACATCAACGACTTCTCTGCCAGGTACCGCGACCAACTGGTCAATCAGCTCCGCGAGCAAGTGACCGCGTGGCGCAAAGAGGGCTATGCCGGCGTGACCAGCCGGGTGACCCGAGACTTGCTTTCGTTCTGGTTCGAGAACCCTGAGCGGCCCGCGTGGCAGCGCCTTTTCTACGCCCAGAGAGAGGCGGTCGAAACGGCCATCTGGCTCAACGAAGTCGCCGAGAAGTCCAACGCGGGCACCCATTTGCTGAACCAGCTTCGCGAGGCTCGGCAAACCGTGGGCACGGGTGACGATGTGCTGCCCCGCATGGCCTTCAAGATGGCCACTGGCACGGGCAAGACCGTGGTCATGGCCTGCCTGATCGTCTACCACTACCTCAACCGCAACCAGTACCGCAACGACGCGCGATACGCCGACTACTTTTTGTTGATCGCCCCCGGGGTCACCATCCGTGACCGGCTGAGTGTGTTGCGGGTGGACACCCATGCCGCCAGCGACATCGACGCGCAGGACTACTACCGGCAACGCAAGTTGGTGCCTCCTGCCTATGCCGGTTTGCTGGAAGGTTTGAACGCCCGCATCGTCATCACCAACTACCACGCCTTCGAGCAGCGTCTGATAGGGGGCAACAAAAAGAGCCCGCTCGACGGAAAGATCGGTGCCGACGGCAAGAAGGTCGAAGCGCGCGAAGACGAAGCACTGATGCTCAAGCGTGTGCTGGGCCCATTCAAGCCCGGGCGACGTCTGCTGGTGCTCAACGACGAGGCCCACCACTGCTACCTGCCCCGGGCCAAGGGCCGAGACACCGAAGAAGAACAAAGCGCCACTGAAAACGAACGTGCGGCGGTCTGGTTTTCGGGTGTTCGTGCCATTGCCAGGCGCTGGCAGGTGCGCAGTGTGTATGACCTGTCTGCAACGCCTTACTACCTGTCCGGCTCTGGGTGGCCTGCGTACAGCTACTTCCCTTGGGTCGTCACCGATTTCAGTCTGATCGAAGCCATCGAGGCCGGCTTGGTCAAGATTCCCTTTCTGCCGGTGGATGACAGCTCGCAGGCCATCGGCGAGCCGGTGTTGCGTCATCTTTATGAGCACTGCAAAGAGTCGCTGCCACGCAAGGGCCAACGAACGACGCGCAAAGAAGCCGCAGACACGACCGAGAAAAAAGCCAAACCACGCAAAGGTGGGCAAACGGCTTTTGAGGCCCCACCTGAGCTGCCGGCCTTGCTGCGCAATGCACTTGAGCAGTTCTACCGGCACTACGAAGCCTACGAACAAGGCTTGCGCGAGCAAGGTGAACAGTCTCGCGACTTGTACAGCGCTCCGCCCGTCTTCATCGTGGTGTGCAGCAACACCACCGTCTCGAAAGAAATCTACAAACTGCTTGCGGGCTAT
Source organism: Rhizobacter sp. (assembly GCA_043727255.1). Taxonomy (GTDB): domain Bacteria; phylum Pseudomonadota; class Gammaproteobacteria; order Burkholderiales; family Burkholderiaceae_C; genus Rhizobacter. Next base: position 42,161 of record JAYSYW010000168.1, read on the forward strand.
GAAACCCTCGACGAACGCGGCAACCCCTTTGCCGTGCCGGGCACGCTGCCCCTGTTCTCGAATTTCGACCCGGTGACGCGGGCCGCGCGTCGCAAGCCACCCACCTTGCTGATCGACTCCGATGCGCTTGAGCACTCGGGGCAGATTGACGAAGACTTCAAACGTGTTTTTGCGCCCGAGATTCAGGCTTTCAAACGCGACTACCGGGTGACCCACCCCGAGAAATCGCTTGATGCGCTGTCAGACGCAGACATCCTGCGCGAAGTGGTCAACACCGTGGGCCGCGAGGGCAAGCTGGGCCAGCACATTCGTTGCGTGGTCAGCGTGGGCATGCTGACGGAGGGCTGGGATGCCAACACCGTCACCCACATCGTCGGTGTGCGTGCGTTCGGCTCACAACTGCTGTGCGAGCAAGTGGCCGGTCGGGCGTTGCGCAGGCGTCAGTACTTCATCGACCCCAAGACCGGCAAGTTCCCGCCCGAGTACGCGCACATCATCGGCGTGCCCTTCAAGTTTTTCAAAGGCGGGCAGACCGAGCTGCCCCCGCCGCAAGACATCAAGTTGCTGCGGGCACTCGACGAGCGCAGCGAACTGGCGATTGAGTTCCCCAACCTCGTGGGCTACCGCATCGAACATGCGCACGACGTGGTGCGTGCCGACTTTTCGGGCACACCGAAGTTTGCGATCGACCTGCACCGCATGCCCGTGCGCACCGAACTCGGCAATGCGTTTTCATCAGAACGCGACGAACTGCGGGCCGACCCCTCCCGCGTGCGCGACCAAGAGGTGGTGTACTGGATCGCCAGCCGTGTGCTCTCGCGCTACTTCCGCGACGAAGCCGGCCGTCCCCAATTGGAAAAGTTCGGTGACCTGCGTCGCATCGCGCAAGTCTGGTACGACACAAAGATCGAACTCATCGGCGAGACCGACCCCCGCTTCAAGCGCCTCGTGCGCTTTGAAGACGAAGCCCGTGTCATCGCCAGTGTTCACCAAGGCATTGAAGCCGCCGCCGTTGAAGAAGGGTTGCAGGGTCAGGCCAGCATCGTGCCCTTGCTCAACCGCTACAACCCCCGGGGCTCGACCCACCACGTGCACGCGGCCACCATCAAGCCGGTGTTCCCCACCAAAAAGAGCCACGTCAACCTCGTGGTCGCCGACACCGGCAGTTGGGAGCAGATCGCAGCCAAAACCTTCGAGCAGATCGACGCCGTTGAGAGCTACGTCAAAAACGCCTTTCTCGGTTTTGACGTGCCCTACGTTGACAACACCGGGGCAGAGCGGCGCTACCAGCCCGACTTTCTCTGCCGGGTGCGCACCCCGGGCGGTGAGCTTTTCAACCTCATCGTCGAGATCACTGGTTTTGCCAAAGACAAAGAAGCCAAGCGCTACTACGTGCAGCAACGTTGGCTGCCGGCCGTGAACACACAGCGCGAGCGCCTGGGCCTTGCCCCTTGGCACTTTGTCGAAGTGACAGACATCGAGCGCATCAAAAACCAGCTCACCGACGAGATTGAACGCGTCTCACGACAGATCGACTACGCGATAGACAACTCTGCATGGGGAGTGTTCAAACTGTTGTTGGCATTGCCTGACGACATGTTCCCCACGGAACGCCACGACCCATTCCCTGAAGTTCGCCCTGGCCTGCTGGACGACGACACATGACCCCCCTTCGTTACCTGCTCGACACCAACGCCTGCATCGCAATTCGCAACAACCTCAAGGGTCAAACGAGCAAAGACCCCACACGGCAGGCCGCCGCCCAGCGGCTCATCGACAAATGCAAGGCCTTGCCGGCATCGACCCTGGCCATGTCGTTCATCACCTTGGGTGAACTGTCGCTGTGGGCGCAAAAGCACCGCGACGCTGCCCAGGCCCGGCAACTGCTCGGCCAGCTGCAAGCGAAAGTCACCGTGCTTGGCCTGCCCGTCGGGCCGGGCGGGGCGGGGCAGGCCGCCGATGTGGCCGAGCACTACGGCGCCGTGCGTGCCGAACTCGAAACCGCCGGCGAACGCATCGGTGCCAATGACCTGTGGATTGCCGCTCATGCGCGGTCGCTCGGGCTGACCGTGGTCACGGGCAACACCCGCGAGTTCAAGCGCGTGAATGGCCTCACGGTCGAAGACTGGACGGCCTGAGCATGGCAACAAAACCCCGCACTCCGAAGAAGCCCGCCGCGCCTAAGGCCAGCGCGGGCGACAGCGCCAAGGGCAGCCACCAGCCCGTCGATGCCATCGAGCATGCGGCCGAACGGCCGTTCATCCCCAGCCGCGAAGAAGCGGGCTGGGAAGCCGAAGCCATTGCCGGGCGGCCTACGGTCAAGAGCGTGCCCTTGAACCCCGTGACCCACCGCGGGCAAGACCCCGAGCTGTACTGGCTGGGCAAATACGGCAGCACCGACGCGCAAACCGCGCTTGACGTGGACATTCGCAGCCTCTACCGCCACGAGCACATCGCCCCCGAGACCTTGATCTCGCGGCTTTACCGCTTCAAAAACCGCGAGGCTTCGCAGAACGACCTGTTCGTCAACGAGTTGCATGGCAACCCGCTGGCACTCGACGAAGACCAGAAGCCGGGGGCCTATTACCACCGCAAAGACAAGTGGCAAAACCGGCTGATTCAGGGTGACAGCCTGCTGGTGATGACCAGCCTGCTCGAACGCGAAGGCATGGCCGGCCAGGTGCAATGCATCTACATCGACCCGCCGTATGGCATCAAGTACGGCAGCAACTGGCAGATGCGCATGAACGACCGCAACGTCAAAGACGGCGCGGACGACAACCTCAGCGGTGAGGGCGAAGTCATCAAGGCCTTCCGCGACACCTGGGAGCTGGGCATCCACTCATACCTCAGCTATCTGCGGGACCGTTTGCTGGTGGCGAAGGAGTTGTTGACAGCGAGCGGATCGTGTTTTGTGCAGATCAACGATGAGAACGTGCACCTTGTGCGAAATCTCGCCGACGAAGTTTTCGGCAGTGAGAACTACGTCGTGACCTTGGTCGTTAAGAAAAAGTCCGCTACGAGTCAGACTGAATCAGTCAACGACTTCATTTTGTGGTGTACGAAAAACTTTGAAGAGGCGAGGAAGAAGTTTCGGAAGCTCACTGTCGCGAAGGATCCGTTTGCTGAAAAGAGCCGCTACAAATGGATCGAGTTTTTAGACGGCGAGAGGAAGTTGGTGAAGGAGTGCTCCGACGATGAATTGCGAGCCCCTGGTATTCGTCTCCTCAATGATGACTACCCGTTGGTCAGCCAGGACGAGAGCGAAGCACGTAGCAAGCCCTACTACCTTGAAGGCGATCCCCAGCCGTACAACCCAGGGAAGGGGCGGCACTGGACTTATGACCCTGAGGTCGGGATGAAGCGCCTTGAGACGCTCAACCGGCTTCGAGCCGCCAATAAGACCCTCAGAGGGGTCGTGTATCACGACGACTACCCGCGTGAAGCGCTCTCGAACATCTGGGACTTTCATGGCGAGCGTGCACCACAGTATGTTGTGCAAACAAACAGGGGAATCGTTGAGCGCTGCATTTTGATGACCACCGACCCGGGTGATTTAGTACTGGACCCCACCTGCGGCTCTGGAACGACCGCCTACGTTGCTGAGCAGTGGGGACGGCGCTGGATCACAACCGATACGTCACGTATCGCGCTCAACATTGCGAAGACTCGGCTGATGACAGCGGTCTTTCCCTGGTATCGACTGAAGGACCCCGCAGGCGAAGATATTCGTTTTGGGTTTGACTACAAGCAAGTGACGAACATTACGCTGAAGTCGCTAGCGAACGATCAGTTACCGGATGTTGAGGACTTGTTTGATGCCCCGCATGAAGACAAGAAAAAGCTGCGTGTCGCCGGCCCGTTCACCGTCGAAACCTTGCAAGGTTTCGAGCCACTGCCCCCCGACGCCATCGACGAAGCCAACACCTCGACGGACAACGTGCAGCGCTTCACCGAACGGGTGTTCGAGCACCTCAAACATGCGGGCATCAAAAACGGTCTGAAGAACGAAACCGCCGTCTTCAACCGGGTCGACATGCTCAATGAAGACTCGGGCAGCCTGCACGCCGAGGGCTGGTACGGCAGTGCCGAGGGCGAGCGCAAGGCTTACTTCCACATCGGCCCGCAGTTCGGCACGGTGAGCCGCAAGTCGGTGAACGACGCCATTCGGGCGTGCAGCCGGCGGGCCGATGCCGACTGGCTGGTGATTTTGGGCTTTGGCTTCGAGAGCGATGTGGACAACCGGCAGGTCACGCTCAAGGTCGGCAGCTTCGAGGTCACCAAGGTGCGCATGCACGACGACCTGATGCAAGACGGCCTGATCAAAAAAGACAAAAAGGCCGCCAGCTTTGTGACCATCGGCGAGCCCGAGATCGGCCTCATCGATGCCACCCTGCCCGACGGCCGCGCCGCCAAGCAGGTTGAAATCTTGGGCCTCGACATCTACGACCCGATTGCCGACGAGGTGAAGCCACGCAGCGCGGCCGACATCTCTTACTGGATGGTGGACGACGACTACGACGGGGCCAGCTTCATCGCGCGGCAGGTGTTTTTCTGCGGCGGCGACCACGACGAGTTCGACAAGTACAAGCGTGGCCTGTCGCAACTGGCCGCCGCGAGCGTGAAGGCGAAGGTCGAGCGCACCTTGAAGGTCGAGATCGACGACGAGGCTTTCGAGCGGGTGTATGGCTTCAAGTCGCACCCCATCGAGGCCACACGCGGGCGTCGAGTGGCTGTGCGGGTGGTGAGCCAGTTTGGTGAGGAAAGCACCAAGGTGTTGAGCATCTGACCCCGCTTGCCACAGGCGCCTCTTTACAATTCACCCCAATGCCGGGATCAACCAACGGGCTCCGCGCAAAACACACCATGACTCCATCCGTTCTCGAATCCACGCTCACTTCTTTGCCGCTGCTCGCCCGCGGCAAGGTGCGCGACAACTACGCGGTGGGTGACGACCGCATTCTCATGATCGCCAGCGACCGGCTCAGCGCCTTCGACGTGATCATGGGCGAGCCGATTCCCGGCAAGGGCGCCTTGCTCACGCAGATGGCGCTGTTCTGGTTCGACAAGCTCGGCAGCATCGTGCCGAACCACCTGACTGGCGACGACCCGGTGGGCGTGGTGACCGAAGCCGAACGTGCCCAAGTGGCCGGCCGATCGATGCTGGTCAAGCGCCTGAAGCCGCTGCCTGTTGAGGCCGTGGTGCGCGGCTACCTCGCCGGCAGTGGCTGGGCCGAGTACCAGGCGAACCAGCAGGTGTGTGGCGTGAAGCTGCCGGCCGGTTTGAAGAACGCCAGCAAGCTGCCCGAACCCATCTTCACGCCCGCGACCAAGGCCGAGATGGGCGACCACGACGAGAACATCGCGTTCGACCGCATGGAAAGCATCGTCGGCCCCGAGTTGGCGAAGCGGGTGCGCGAAGTGTCGATCCAGCTCTACAAGACGGCGGCCGACTTCGCGCTGACCCAGGGCATCATCATTGCCGACACCAAGTTTGAATTCGGGCTCGATGCCGACGGCACGCTGACCTTGATGGACGAGGTGCTCACGCCCGACTCATCGCGCTTCTGGCCGGTTGAAGGTTATGAAGCGGCATTCCAGGCTGGCAAGAATCCGCCCAGCTACGACAAGCAGTTCGTGCGCGATTGGTTGGAGCAGGCACGCGTGAACGGCGAGCCCTGGAACAAGCAGGCACCCGCACCGGCCTTGCCGCCGGACGTCATCGCCCACACCGCCGCGAAATACCGCGAAGCGCTGCAACGGCTGACTGGCTGAGGCTCCACGTGGCCACCTCGCGCCTGCTGACCCAACTCGACGCCGCCATCGCGGCGGCCAGCCACCCGGTCAAGGCCGATTGCCTGCGGGCCGAACGCGCCGGTTTCCTGGCCCGGCAAGGGCGGCTCGACGAAGCCCGGCAGGTGCTGTCGTCGCTGCACATGCAGTACGCCAGCCACCCCACAGCCACCGTCAGCGCGTGGCTGGCGCTGGCCGACGGTTTGCTCGGTTACTTCAGCGACATGAACGACATGGCGCGCGACAAGATGCGCCGCGCCTATGCACTCAGCGGGGCCGCCCGCGATTTGCCGCTGCATGCGCTGTCGGCCGCATGGTTGGCCCTGATGGATTTCGTGCATCACGACTTCGGCGCGCTCGGGCGCCATGTCGCCGACGCGTTGCAGTTCGCGGCGCCCGACCACCACGCCGTGCATACCCGTGTGTCTTTGCTGCTGGGGCAGGTCTACCACTTCGCCGGTCGGTTTGATCTGGCCCAACCCTGGTACGCCAAGGCACGGCAGCACGCCAGCGCCGAAGGCGACGAAGTGACGCAGGCGGCGATCATCCACAACATGGCGTGGATGCACTTGAACCAGTCGCGCCAGGCGCTGCTGGGCGGCATATCACCTGAAGGTGGCTCGACGCGTCAGGCCGCGTTGGGGGCTGAATCAAGCTTCAACTTCGACGCCTTGCTGGGCGTGTCGTCACTCGATTCGTTGGTGCCAATGCTTCGTGCGCAGGTGTTGACGCTGCAAGGCCAGTGGGAAGCGGCGCTGGCGCTCTTCGATGGTCATTTGGCGCACGCCGTGGCCCAAGGCCTGGGGCGCATGCAGGCGAACCTGCGTGCCGAGATGGCGTGGTGCCGGCTTCAGCTGGGCCAGATCGACGCGGCGCGGGCCGATGCGCGCGCGGCCCTGATGGCGCTCGAAGAAGAATGCGACATCGATGACCGCGCCGCCACACACAGCCGCTTGGCGATGTTCTATCGGGCACTCAACGACGAAGAAACGGCGCAGCGGCATGCCCAACAAGCGCCGCTCGACTGGACCCAGCATGTGGCCGATCAAGCCCTGGCCATTGCGACGCTCGACAAAGCGCTGAACATCAAGCCCAACTGAACGTGCGGCGCTCCGGGCGGCACGGGCCGCCCACTGGCCGGGTCAGAACAAGGCCATGCTCAGCTTGCGGCGGTATTGGTCCACCACCGGGTCGGCGGACGCGGTGTTCACCTTGCCAGCCAATTCAAGCGTGCCCTTGGCCGCGGCGGCCTCGGGTTTGGCGGGGGTCGCCGGCTTGCTCATCAGCTCAAGGATCGCCACGTAGGTTTTGCGCGCCAACTCGTCGCGCCAGCCTTTGTCGCGCATCACGATTTCCAGCAACTCGTCCATCGCAGCAGTGAATCGCTGGGCGGCGAAATGGGTTTGCGCCAACTCGTAGCGCGCATCGAAGTCACGCCGGTTCGTGGCGATGGCGGCGGCCAGCGCCTCTTCACTGCGGGCCGAGGCTGCTTTCTCGATGGCATCAAGCCACAGGCCGGCTGCGGCCAGGCGGGGGTCGAGCAACACCTTGCTGGCCACGGGCTCGAACGCGCGGCGCGCATCGTCGGCGCGGTGGGCCATCAGCAGGGCGCGAAGGTAGTCGTAACGGGCGTTGTTGTTGGCCGGGTCGATGGCAACGGCTTCCTGAAGCTTCTCGATCGCGCTGTCGGCGTCTCCGCCGGCCAGCAACTCCTCGGCGGCGGCCAGGTCTTCGTCGGCCGCCATTTCTTCGGCGGTGGGCACGTGCTTGTCGAGGAACTCGCGCAGTTTTGCCTCGGGCAACGCGCCCACGAAACCATCGACCGGCTGGCCGTCTTTGAACATCACGCAGAACGGGATGCTGCGCACGCCGAACATCTGCGACAGCTGGCCCGAGATCTCGGGTTGTTCGTCGGCGTTCAGCTTGGCCAGCTTGAAACGGCCGGCATAGGCCACTTCGAGTTTTTCAAGCACCGGGGTGAGCGCCTTGCAGGGGCCGCACCACGGCGCCCAGATGTCGAGCAGCACCGGCTGCGTGAGAGATGCGGTGATGAGGTCGCTCTCGAAGTTTTGAATCGAAATGTCCATCGTTTCTGCTGCCGGGTTTGGGGGGCGGGGCGGGGTGGCTCGCCGCCTACAATTCAAGGTTCTTCAAGCACCTGGAGCGAGCTGTGAACAGCGCCCCCGTGGTTGGCGTGGTGATGGGGTCCAGCAGTGACTGGGAAACCCTGCGCATCGCCACCGAGATTCTCGCCGAGTTCGGCGTTCCCTTTGAAGCCCGCGTGGTCTCTGCGCACCGCATGCCCGACGACATGTTCGCCTATGCCGAAGCCGCCCGCGGCCGCGGCCTGCGCGCTCTCATCGCCGGGGCAGGCGGCGCGGCGCACCTGCCCGGCATGCTGGCCGCCAAGACCAGCCTGCCGGTGCTCGGCGTGCCGGTTGCCAGCCGCCACCTGCAGGGCGTCGACTCGCTGTATTCGATCGTGCAGATGCCCCAAGGCATTCCGGTTGCCACATTCGCCATCGGCGCCGCCGGTGCCGCCAATGCCGCCCTTTTCGCCGTGGCGTTGCTGGCCAATGAAGACGCAGACCTGCACGCACGGCTCGAGGCGTTCGCGCAGCGCGTCGTCGTGGTTGGCCAGCATCGCCACGGCGAACAGCGCGGCGTTGGCAGCGCCGGCGCCGCC
>JAYSYW010000169.1:0-25627 GCA_043727255.1 Rhizobacter sp.
CAGGAGAAGTTCGATTGGAAGGCCGTCGCCATCTCCGCCGCCAGCGCGTTCTTGAACAAGGAGGTCGGCGGGGCGCTGGAAACAGAGAACGCGTTCAACAGCACCCTGGGTCCCTTCGCTGCCGTCGCTCGACGCACGCTGACGGGCGTCATCTCAGGAACAGCCGCCTCGGTCATGCGCGGCGGCAGGGTCAGCTTGGCGCAGATCGCCACGGATGCGTTTGGCAATGCGTTGGGCGACAGCTTGGCTGGAAGCATTGCTGAACCGCAATCAAGCGATCCACGGGGCACGGTCTACAACGATGGGGACATCGAGCGCAGTGAATTGCGCATCGGACAGCCCTATCAAGCCGACCTCCCGACGTTCACAGGCTTCACGGGTGGAGACGGCTTCGGCAGCTACACGCCGACGGTTTACGGAGACGACGTGCTGTTGGCGGCCGGCGATGGCGTCAAGCTGGGCCGAGGCGAGATCTCGGTGGGACAGAGTGGCCGCCGTGTCTACATCAACGACGATGCCGGCGCGCCTTCGATCAACGACATGCTGCAAAAGGCACAAGCGAACCTTGATGCGCTCAAGGCTGCGAATGCAAACAGCGCGTCGGGCAACACGGTCGATACGCTGGTCATGCCGACGATGGTGATTCGTGGCGACCGTGGACGCGACGACATGGCTTCGACAGCGCCACCCGCCGACGTGGACTCGATGGGCCAACCGTGGAACGGCCCGTCGAACTACGACGCAGGATCACAGTTCGGCACCATCTGGGGTGCAGAAAACTCGCTTGGAACCAAGTTCAGCCAGACCTTGGATTGGCTGACCTACACCACGCCTGACGCAGGCCAACGCATGGCCGACTATGCGGCACAGGCGCAAGCCGACGCGGCACGCTGGGGCCGCATCGATGCGCTGCGCAGTTCCGGCTTCGCGGGCATGGCGGTGATGGCAGGCCATGCCGCAGGCGCCAATGATCGAACGCTTGATGCCTTGGCTTTGGGGGGCAGTGCTTTGGAAGGCACGGTGGGCGGCGGCGCCTACCGGCAGACGCTGACCGCGGCGCCGCCTGGTGCCTATACGTTGGCCTCCGGATTGAGGGGTGGACGTGGTACAGGCAGCCAGGCCCCGGGGGATGCAAACCGTGCCTACCTGAATCAGAAGTTCGGCCGTACTGGCGATCTTGACTTCGACATCAATGCACGTGGTGCAAGTGATGCGGCCATCCAGGTGCAGTTCGATCGACTGGCCATGCAAGGCCATGCCGTGGGACGCCACGGCCCACGTGTGACCGAACTCGCGCTCGACAACCGCGCCATGTTCAAGTGGGATCCGATGACGGGGACATCGACGGACTTCTATACAGGCAAGTCGCATGCAGCAGGTGCTACCGCCTCGAAAATTACTGGGCGGGAAGCCATGATTCGAGCTGATGCTGCGGCACGAGGGTCTGGCGCATACGCGGCGGAGCTTGCCAACGCTCAAGCGACTGGACAAAGACGCTTTGAAGTCAAGCTGGGGCTGGAAGATACGTTTGGGCCCAACTACCTGAACCATGTGTTTGGGAAAACCAGATTGGGCACAGCAAATAACCCGATTGGTGCGAAAGTCACAGACTTCACCGACGGCTCGCTCACAGCCAGATACCGACTTGGGGCCACGGGTCAGTGGGAGTTCAATACGGCCTTCCCATCACCAAGATGAATATGGACAAGAAAATCTCATTCAACAAAGATCTCTCGTTGTATTGGCACTGCGAATCACGCGATCAGTTCTCCATCTCTGATCTGAAGTCCTCTCTTGCTGATCCACGCCACCCGGTGAACGAAGAGGAGTTCCGCCAGATGCTGTCGGAGGCGATCCGCAGTCCTCGATACACGCTGGAGCAGTACGAACAGATGACGGGACTGGACTTCGAATCGGTTGACGAGGTGGCGGCTGATCTGCGCGGGCTATGGCAACTGATGTACGGCGAGGATGAAGCACTGCCAGAGTAGTTGCAGCATCGCTGCATTCATGTGCCAATGAAGAAGCTCAACACCCCAACTCGGTTACGAGCAGTTCCGCGTGGCGCTCAAGCACTGGCGCGAGTTCAGGGCGTTGATCGACAAGGAGGGCAAGGAGAACCTTGTCGGCCGACGCTACGAGGCAGCGCTGCCGGATCGGCCGGGGGAAGGTGCTTGAACTGAGGTGGTGAAGGCGGCGAAGAAACTCAGCGCCCTTGGCGGTGCTGATGCGCGATCAGTTCGCCAGCGCCGCAATGAAGGCGGCACAGGCCGTGGGCTCCAGTGACACTCGGGTGATCATCGACAGGGAGGGCATTGCCGCAGACCTGATTCGGCAGTGTGCGCAGCTTGGCCGCTGAGGCCAGGGCTTGGTGGGTCTGGCCTCTCAGTCTCTGGCTTGACCCTCTCCGATCTTTGAATCTTCCACGTGAGCAACCGCCGCCGTGGGGCGCGGACTCTCTGCAAACCTGCCCTGGCACAGTTGCCGGTGGCCAACCGAATCTTCGTTTCTGCTTTTCATCCCCATGAACAAAAAACTGTTGAATGTTTCTTCGATGCGCCTCGGCTCCTTGCTGGCAGTCAGCGTCTTCGGGCTTTGCGCATGTGCCCAGTTGCTGCCCTTGGATTCTCTGGTTGCCAGCCCTTCCAACGTGCAAAAGGCCAGGGACGCTGGCCTTGGTCCCTTGGCACTGGGCGAGTTCACGCCGATCGTCGGGACAGAAGACGCCCTGGTGACGGAGGCCAGGTACCTGAAAGACGGCTTGGCGGTTGAACTGAAGGCGGCCGGTCTGCTCGACGGCGGCGCAAAGGCTGTTGTGGGTGCCGAGATGTTGGACAGCCAGATGCGGTCGGGCCAAGGCAGCCTGGCCGCGCGCTTCACGGTCACGGCGGCTGACAGCGGGCGGGTGCTCTATGAGCGAGAGTTGCGCATCAGCGCCACCTGGGCGCCGGCGTTGGGCAACGTGGGCACGCAATGGGCCGCCAAAGAGCACATGGCCCTCTACCGCAAGTTGATTGGTCAGTTGTTCAGCGACCCGGCGTTCCGCGACGCCACTCGGGGTTGAGGGGCGGGGGCCACGCCACAGCGCCTCAGTACGCGTGTGCTGGGCACTCTTGCTTCGACGGGGCGAGGCTCAGGGTTCTCGAAGGGGGGGGTGATGAGCCGCCGCCCGTGGGCTCACCACAGAGCCCGACGCAAAGCGCCCCAGATGTTGCCCGCTGGGCGATCTGCTTCATCAGTGCAGGTTGCCGCCCGGGGGCTCGTCGCCCTGCCCTTCCCCGCTCTGTTGGCCGCTCTCCTGTCCACTCTCTGGCCCGGACAGACCGGCCGGCTCGACCAACTGCGGCAGCATGTCGAGCATGCTTCCGCCCATGGGCCCGGTGCGGCTACCCAGCAGGCGCGTCGCCAGGCGGCGCAGGGCTTGCAGGTCACCCGCCTCGCCGCTGAGCACGGCTTGCGCGTAACGCGCAGACAGGTTGCTGCGGTCCAAGCGCAGCGCGCGTTCGATCGATTCTTCCGCCGCCGCACGCTCGTTGCGCGCCGCCTGAACGACGGCCAAGCCCCCATGGCTTTCACCGAAGTTGCGGTCGAGCGCAAGTGCTTGCTCGAAGGCTTGAAGCGCGCCGTCGAGGTCACGCTGCAGCAGGCATGTCCAGCCCAAGCCATGCCAGGTGCCAACGTGCTCGGGCATGTAGTGCACGGCTTTGTGGAAGCTGGCGCGGGCAGCGTCAGCCTTTTGCTCCAGCAGGTCGGTGAAGGCCAGGGCAGACCATGCGCGGCCGTCTTGCGGGCTGAGCTGAAGCACCCGGTCGAGCAGCGTGCGAGACAAGACCGGGTCTTGCTGGGCCAGGGCCGCCGAGGCGCGAGCAACCATCGCCTCCATGGGGCCGCCGTGTTCCTTCAGTGCATGGTCGGACCACAGCAGGCAGGCCGCAAAGTCTTCTGCGTCTAGCGCAATCAGGCTGGCCACGCCAGCTGCTGGTGCGGCCAGCTGTTGTGCCGGCCATCGCGCGCGTGCCCAGGCCATGGCTTCTTCCAGCTTTCCGGCGCGGTGGGCCAGGCGCAGCCACTGCACTTGGAGCGCAGGGTCAATGGCTTCTGAGGGGGCGATGTCTTTCACCCATGGCGACAAGGCGTCGTAGCCCTCGGCGGAGCGGCCTTGCTGCATCAAGCAATAGGCCAGGTCGTGAGCAGCCACGGGGCGAAGTTCGGCGGGTGCGTCTTCGGCCAGGGCAATCGGATGAAGCAACAGCTCGGCTTCGGCCCAGCGGTGCTGCGCCAGCAGCCAGTGCACTTCACGCAGTTGCCACTGCGTATTTCCAGCGGCAAGGGCCAAGCCGTGCCGCAGGGGAATTTCGGCACGCGCCAATTCGCCGGCCTGCAGGGCAAGCTCAAAGGTTTCACCCAAGAGCGAGAGGTTGTCTGGGTCTTCGCGAAGGTACCCCTCCAGTCGGTCGAGGCGCTGCAAGGCGGGGGAATGGGTCATGAGAATCTCACTCAGAAATGTGCGGAATGGTTTACCAGGCAACGTCGCAACGCCGGCCCGCCTTGAGCAGGCCGCGCATGGTTTGCAAGGCCCGGCGGTGGATTTGTGACACGCGACCGCACGTGACACCCAAGTGGGCGGCGATGTCGGCGAACGCGTGTTCGTGCAGGTAGTGGGAGGCAATCACGGTCTGTTCTTGGTGTGACAGCTGACCGATCAATTCGCGCACGCGGCGCCGCAGTTGTTTGAGTTCCACCGCCTGGTAGTGGCCGTCAACCTGGATTGAATCGCGCGCGGGGTCCGCGAGCATTCCACTGTCTTCGAGGAGCTTGCTCAGCGCAATGCCGATGCCCACTTCAGCCAGGTACCGAAAAAGCTCTTCGGCATGGTGTTTGTCGAACTTTCCCGCCTCCACGACAGGGTCACCCTTTGCCTGCATCGCTTGTTCTTTGATGGAGTTCAAGCGCTCTTTTCGCAGGCGAGTGCGCACCGCGATTTGCTGCTGTTTCTCGGTCAGCCGCTCGAGCCCGTTGAGGATGGCACCGTGCATGCGGCGCGCGGCGAAGGTTCTGAATTGGGCGCCGCGTACGGGGTCGTAGCGGTCGATGGATTCGATGAGGCCGAGCGCCGCCAACTGGTGGTATTCGGCGAATTCGATGTCGTTGTGCATGCGACGCCCGTAGTAACTTGCAGCCACCACACGGGCGTAGTCGAGGTGCAGCTCGATGAGTTGGTCGCGGGCCTGCAGGTCGTTCGACTCGCGCAGGCGCCGCCAGAGTTCGCTTTCGCTGCCGGGCATGCCCACCCGACCGGACGCCGCGGGCGGGTCATCTTCAACGATGTCCGGTGGCGATTGCATGCCGCCACGGTCAATGGAAAGAACCGACCAGCGCCTTCAAGATGAGGCTCCAGCCGTCCACCAGAATGAACATCAGCACCTTGAGTGGCAGGGCGATGGTCACGGGCGGCATCATCATCATGCCCAGGGCCATCAAGATGCTGGAGACGATCAGGTCGATCAGCAGGAACGGCAAGAACACCACGAAGCCGATCTGGAACGCGGCTCGCAACTCAGAGAGCATGAACGCCGGCACGAGCTGGATGTTGCTGATGTCGTCCATGCTCTGCGGGGCCTTGGCCTTGGACAGCTCGACCATGAGCGCCAGGTCTTGTTCGCGTGTCTGCCGCACCATGAATTCACGCAGGGGTTTGCTGGCTTTCTCGAAAGCGACGTCGGTGCCCAAGGTGCCTTGCATGAAGGGCTGCAAGGCGTCTTCGTTGACGCTTTGAAGCACCGGCGACATGGTGAACACGGTGAGGAACAACGCCAAGCCGATCAGCACCGTGTTGGGGGGCGTCTCTGGCATGCCGATGGCGTGCCGCAGCATCGACATCACGATGATGATGCGCAGAAAGGCCGTGACGCACACCACCAGCGCGGGCAGCACAGCCAGCAACGTGAGGCCGAGGACGATGCGCACCGCCAATGCGGTGTCGGTGCCTTTGCCGTTGGCATTGGTATTGGCATTGATCTGCGGCAGTCGCATGTCGATGCCCACGCCCTGGGTTGGCGTGCGCGCTTTGGCGCGGGTTTCGGTGCGGGTTTCGGTGCGTGCGCCGGCCGATGACGTGGCCGGGCGCGGCATGTCGGCCGATGCCGCTGGGGCTGGCGCTTCGGGCAGGCTGTTGGTCGCGGTGAGCTGCATGGCGCTGGGCTCGGGCGCCGCTTGCGAAACCACAGGCAGTGCGGACGGCTCAGGCACAGCCACCGGAACATTGAGGTCCGCCGCTTGTGCGTGCACCTGAGAGCCGCCGCACACCAATGCGCACGCCAGTGCGGCGCGCATCAACAGTTGAATGATCGACAGGACGCGAAGGCTCACGGCGTGGACCCTTCGGTCGCATCGGCGAGTTCGATGCGGTCCAGAACCACGGGCGCGTGCGTTCCCTGCACGGCCAGGAGCACCTGCCGGTTCTTCCATTCCACGACGTGCAGCCGTGTCCCGGCGTCAAGCCGCAGGCTCGACACCAGCTTCAGGTCGGGGGATTTATTCGAAGCCAGGCCACCAAAAACCCAGGGTCGTGCACCAGCCGCTGCCCCGCCACGCCGTTTGCGCAGCCACCACCCGAACGCGGCGATGCCCATCAAAAACAGCATGAACACCAGACCGGCCGTGGGAAAGGCCGGGGCTTCGGGCTCGCGCCGGAACATCAGGGGCGACGAGGCCTGCGATGCGGCGGCAAGCGGCACCACGGCCTGCGCATGGGCAGATAGCGCGGGCAGCAGGCACAGGCCCGCGCCTGCGGCTGCTCGCCACGCAAGTGACCGCCTCATCGGGAGGAGCGAAACGCTGGTGCGCATGGAACGGCAGCCCAACCGGGTCACGGCTTCAGAGGCACCGGGATGTCGGTGATGCGAACCGCAAATTGATCGTCCACGGCCACGAGTTGCCCGCGTGCGACCACTTTGCCTTCGAGCAAGATGTCTACCGGCTGGTCAACCAGGCGGTCGAGCACGAAGACCTGGTGTTCCTTGGCCGACATGAGCTCACCAACGGTGAGTTCGACATTGCCCACGCACACCTGCAGCTGCGTCTTGATGTTGTGCAAGGGATTGACGGAATCGGTGATGGCCATCTTGGCGCCTTCGGCAATGTCGTGCAATTCGTTCAAGGTGATGACATGCGCCGTTTGCTGCGCACCGGCGGGGCCGGCCGCAGTGGTGGGCGAGGCGTCGGCGCGGTGGTTGAGGTTGGGTTCGATCATGGTCGTGTTCATCTGGGAATCTGTGGAAGTTCAGGCGCGCCTGTTTTGTACGAGTTCGATGGCGCGGCGCCCATTGCGCGCGCCCAGGTAGCCGGCGCATGCCACTGCGGCTGCAGCGCCTGCTTCGGGGCCATGCGGCCTAAGCAACAACGGCATGTCGAGCCGATGCGACAGGGTCAGCACGTCGCCCACGCGCAGCGACTGCAAGGCACCCAGGTCGAGTTCAGTCGAATTCAGTTCAACCCGCAGCACGAAGGGCTTGTGCGCAATGGCGTCCACAACCGTCGTGTCGATGGGCGCCATAAGGCCCGTCCAGCGTTTGGGCACGTTCTTGAGCAGGGGCGCAATGCTGTCGGCACCCAGATGCAGCCACAGGTCTGGCGCGGCAGGCTGGCCCCAGCGCAGGCGCACGCAAGCGGCACCCGACCAGCGGCCCAACTTCGGCCCGACACCCTGCGCGAACTCGCCCACGCCGACGCCGCCGGAAGGGGCGTGCCCCATCAGCCGGGCCAGGTCGTCCTCGAACTCCGCCCAGGCACGCTGGGCGACTTCTGCGGCGAGCGAGGTGCCAGACACCCGTGCTGGCGCGGTCGCACCATCCGACGCGGTGCCGAACATCAAGGCAGCCACAACGCTTGAAGGTTCATCGCCCCCGGCGCTGATCCACGACCATGGCGCAGCCGCATGGGCATCGGCGAGCCAGGGTCGCCAGAAACCCGGAAGCACCTGCTGATCCGCCAGGGTTTCGTGTGCATTGAAGGCCTCGACCGCCTGGGCGGCCACACCCCACCTGGCGGCCCAGTCTTGCCAAGCGCGGTTGATCGTGCGGGCCAGCGTGTCAAGTGCCGTGGCAGACCACCATTGCAAGGGGCGGTGCGCCGCCAAAGCTTTTGAAGAATCAGGCATCACGCGCTCACTTCTTCATCGAAAAAAGCTCTTGCAGCATGTCGTTCGCGGTGGACACCACCTGCGACGAAGCCTGGTAGCCGCGCTGCATGATCACCAGGTCGCTGAACTGCTGGGACAAATCGACGTTCGAGATCTCGATGACGCCAGACTTGATGTTGCCGAAGCTCAGCCCATCGGCCACGCCGGTGTGCCAAGACGCCTCATTGAGCGCCTGGAACTGGTTGTCGCCACTTGCCTCAACGGCCTCGGCCGAATCGAATCGGGCCAGCGCGAGCCGCTGGCCCTGGACGGTCTGCGCGTTGGTGTACGCCAGCACCATGGTGCCGGTGGCGTCGAAGGTGATCTTGCTGAGGGCACCGGCCGCGTAGCCATCTTGTCGTGTGACGGCCAGCGTCGAGATGTCGCCCGACGCGAAGGAGCGCACCTCCGTGCTGAAGTCGAGTTCAATGGGCATCACCTCTTGGCCAGCCGGCGTGTAGTTGAAAGTCATCTTCGAGCTTGCGGTGGTGGGGCGGCCGTCTTCAAACACCAACGTGCCGGTGCCGACCGTCGTGGTGCCCTCAAGTAGGTTCACCGCCCACTGCTGGTCGGTGCGCACCAGCCGCAGGCTGAGCGTATGTTCACCACCGACACTGTCGCGCACCAGCACGTTGTTGACGGTTTGCTCGGCAGTCGTGCTGGGCAGATTGCCCTGGAAGCTGATGGTGCTGGTGGCCTTCGCGGCGTTGGTGCGCTGGTCGGCAAGGGTGATGTCGTTGAAGCTGCCCGCGCCGTTGGACGACATGACGTGGCTGCCGTCGGCGCGGTTCACCAGCACCCCTTCGCCATTGAATTCAAACTGCCCTGCGCGGGTGTAGTGCAGTTCGCCGTCTTCGTTTCTCAGCACGAACAGGCCCTGCCCGTCGACCGCGAGGTCGAGGTCGTTGCCGGTCTGGCGCAGTTCACCCTGCTTGAAGTTGAGCGCGGCGGAATAGGTCGTCACGCCGTAGCCCATCTGGCCCCGACCGAAGCCACCACCGCCAGACAGGTCGCTGCTCGAATAGAACATGTCGGCGAACTGCAACGACGAGCCCTTGAAGCCGGGTGTGTTCAGGTTGGCGGTGTTGTTGGCGATCACACGCAAGCCGTGCGAATAGCTCATGAGGCCGCTCATGCCAACATAAATGGACTCAAGCATGTCTGTTCCCTGAAAGAAGTTCGAATCGGCTGGCGGCGCTTCAGCGCACCGCGACGATCTGGCTGAGGCTGACGCTCGAAATGGTGACGCCCGCCGCGGTGCGGACGGCCAATGACGGCGATTCGCCCGACAACGACAGCGCGCTCACGGTGCCGGTGACGGTGCCGCTCTCGGTGGAGATGTCCACGGTGCGACCGATCAGCCCCACCGACTGCAGCGAGGCCTGCGTGGACAGCAGCGCGTCGAGCTTGCTGTTGAGCTGCTGGGTCTGTTCAAGCGAGGTGAACTGGGCCATCTGCGCCATGAATTCCTGGTTGTCCATGGGCTTCATAGGGTCCTGGAAGGTCAGCTGCGTCAGCAGGATCTTCAGGAAGTCTTCCATGCCCAGGCCATTGGCTTGAAGGCTCACGTTCGAGGTACCGCCGATCGCGCTGATGCTTGGCATTCAGAACTCCGTTGTTGCAATGATTTGGATGAAGGCATCACGGTCGGGCTGCGCCGACGGCGGCCTCGCGGAAGCCGAAAAGGAATCTGAAAACGAGGGTGCGGCGGCATCGGGGCCACCCGCCCAGACCTGCCCGTTGCACACCAGGCTCAGCACGCGCAGCCCCTGCCCAGAAAGCCAGCGCATCACCATGTCTGCGATGTGCGGCAAGCGCGCCGCGTGTTCAGCGTTCAAACCCACCCACACCTTGGCCGCGTCGCCTTCCCATTGCATGTGCACGCGCACGGGCTCTTGGGCTCCATCGACTTTCAAAGCGATGGTCGAGATCGGCCGGTTTTCGGGCGGGGCAACGATGGGCGACAGCTCGGGGCCGGACGGTGGCAGCGTGTGCAAACTCACCGGCGTTGGGCTGGCAACGGAAACCCGCACTTCCATACCTGCATTACGCAAAGCAGAAGTGGTTGGTGGCGCCAGCCGCGTGGCATAAGGCTCGGCCACCAAGGCACCGGCATGGCGCCCTGGTGGCTGCGCTGCCAAGGCCGGTGACAGGCGCATCACAGGGGCCACCGCCGCTGGGCGCAGGGCTGCCCCTGCTGGCCGCATGCCGGCCGTGCGCGCAGCGGGTTCATCGCCGTCTTGCCCCGTTGACTGTTGCGCCTGCTTGAACCAAGCCTGGCTTTGCGCGCGTTCCATCTCGCGCCGCCAAGCCTGACGCGAAAGGTCGTTGGACGAGCGCGAGGTACCCGACCCCTGATCGGACGACCGAGGCAACGCCGTGGACAAGGCAGTTGGCAAGGGAATGCTCATGACAAGCCCTCCCCACCTCGGGTCGACATCACTTGACTACCCTGCGAACGCCGCCATTCAGCCCGCGCCAGCCAGTCCTGGTCTGCGACCACGGCGTTCCGCTGCGCCTGTTCCGCCAAGTGTTCCTTCAGACAACGGTCGTGGTCACGGTCCATGCCATCAAGTTTCAATTGGGCTGAGCGACTCTGGGTTTGCAGATCAGCATGCAACGCCTGCGCGGCGGCCTGTTCTCGCGTCAGCGTGTCGATGCGACGAACCACGTCCACAAGGTAGGCCAGGCGGCGATGCGCCAGCGTCGGGTCGAACAGCGTCATCGACGATGGCTTTGACGATGCCACCAAGGCGCTCTTGTGTGATTCCAGCACTTGCAGCTGCCTGCACAGGCCGGCCAGCTTTTCGCCTGCGCAGGCCAACTCGCGCAAAAGCGCATCGAGCTTCCAACGCGCTTGCAATCGAAGGGGCTCCAGGCGGTAGACGAAACCGCGGCGGTCTTCACTCATTGGGGCGCTTCTTTCAGCATCGTGGCCAGACCGTGTACCGAGGCTTTGCGATCCGCCCCGCCATCGGCCTGTTTCAGGAAGGCCAGCAGTTGCGGCTCAAGGTCCAGCGCACGGTCGAGCGCCGGGTTCGAGCCCCGCACGTACGCGCCGATGTCCACGAGTTGCCGGTTGCGATCCAGCAGCGACAGGTACTCGACGGCCTTGACCGCCAGGCTTTGCAACTCGGAAGACACCAGGTCGGGCATGAGGCGGCTCACGCTCTTCAACGCGTCGATGGCCGGGTATTGGCCCTGGTTGGCCAACTGCCGTGACAGCACGATGTGGCCGTCGAGCGTGGCTCGCAGGCAATCGGTGATGGGCTCGTTGAAGTCGTCACCCTCCACCAGCACCGTCAACAGCGCGGTGATGGCGCCGCCGCTGGACGATGTGCCGCAACGCTCGCACAGCTCGGGCAATTCGGCGAACACGGAAGGCGTGTAGCCGCGCGCCGTGGGCGGTTCACCAGCCGACAACCCGACCTCGCGGCGCGCCATCGCGAAGCGTGTGATCGAGTCCATGGTCAGCATGACCTGCTTGCCCTGGTCGCGGAAGAACTCGGCGATCGTGACTGCCGCGTGCGCCGCGCGCAGCCGAGCCAGCGCCGGCTGGTCCGACGTGGCCACCACCACCACCGAGCGCGCCAGCCCTTCGGCGCCAAGGTGTTTGTCGATGAACTCGCGCACCTCGCGGCCGCGTTCGCCGATCAAGGCGATCACGTTCACGTCGGCGCGAACATGCCGGGCCACCATGCCGAGCAAGGTGCTCTTGCCGACACCGCTGCCGGCGAAGATGCCAACGCGCTGGCCCTGGCCCAGGGTCAACAGGGCATCGATGCTGCGGATGCCGGTTTCCATCACCGTCGAGATGCGCGGCCGGTGCATGGGGTTCAGCGGTTTGGACTTGAGCGGGCGACGTTCCCGAGTCACCGGCTCTGCGCTGCCGTCCAGCGCGTGGCCGAAGCCATCAATGACGCGCCCGAGCAGGGCTTCGCCCACGCCCACGCTGGCCAGTTCGCCGCTGGCGAGAACCTCGCAACCCGCTGCCAGGCCTTGCGAAGAGCCGTAAGGCATCAGCGTCACAAGCCCGCCACGCATGCCAACCACTTCGGCCTGCAGCGGCGCAGATTGCCCGCGCACCGCGATTGAGCACACCTCGCCGAGCACGGCGTCGGGGCCATTCGCTTCGATCACCAAGCCGGAGAGCTGGTGAACGACGCCCACGCGCGACGTGAGGTCAGCGGAACGGGTGGCAGCGGACAACGCGCGCAGCATCGACATCACGCGCCCAGGTGGGGGTGGTCAAGATCGGCCGCCGCATGGGCCGCATGCGAAGCCACCCACACGTTGCGCAGCTGTTTCAGCTGGCGGTCGAGGCGGGCGTCCAGCGTGCCGCTTTCGGTGTCCAACATGCAGCCACCCAGCGCGACTTTCGTGTCGGCCTGCCACTGCACGGCCGGGTGCCGGGCGATGAGGGCATCGCCCTCCAGCGCATCCAGGTCGTCGGGGTGCAGGCGAACGCGCAGCAAGGTGCCGGCGCGCAGTTGCCCCATGGCCTGCAGCACCAGGCCGGACACCGCAGCGCGGTCGCCCCGGCTTTCACCCATCAAGCGGCAGACGGCTTCAAACGCCAGTTCGATGGCGTCGGTTTCCAACGTTTCGAGGCGCGCCGCCAAAGCAGCCTCCAGTCCATTGAGCGTGCCTGCCAGCCGCTCCATCAAGAGGGCATGCTCAGCGCGCTGCTGCGCGGCTTGCGAAGCAGCCTGCTCATCGACCTTCTTCATCGCCGCATCAAGGGCTTCGTCCAGGCGTTTCTGCGCTTCGACCAACCCTTCGCGCAGGCCTGCCTCGCGCCCTTCCTCGAACCCTTCGGCCACGGCTTTCGACACCGCGACATCCGTGGGCGCTGCGACAACCTGGGTGGGCATGCCGTAGGCACCGACGGGCGTCACCGGTTTGATGGCTTGAACCACGCTGGAAGCGGCAGCTCGCGTGGCCTCGGGCTTGGCCTCGGCTTCGGCCGCGCCGCGATGCCGGGGTACGCCCAGCGTTCGCGTCTGGGCTGTCATGGCCACGCCGCGCAGAACAGAAGGCTTGAACGAGTCGGTCATCGCGTGCCTCTCACCGCTTGAAAGAACCCTGGAGCCGCTGCGCCCAAGAGCCCAGCGTGTCCATCAGCGACCTTGGCTGGCCCACTGGCCGCGCCGAACGGGGCGCACCGAGACCTCGGCTCGCGCGGACCCACAGCACGTCGAGCACGGCCAGATCGCGCGTGCTTCGCTCCTTCAAAGTGCCGGCTCCGTCTGCCGTCTCGGCCAGTTCGTGGATGCGGCGCCGGCGCGTCGGGCCCAGGTGCTCCAGCAGCGCGTCACGCCATGGCCAGGCACCCAACCGCAGCACCTGGGCAATGAACCGGTCGGGTTCGGGCTGCAAGAGCACCGCGACGGCCTTGGCAGGCAACTGCTGCAACTGGTGAACGAGCCGCCCACCTTCGGAATCATCGACCGGCTCTGCCAGCGGGCTGCCCACGGAAGACTCGAGCACCTCGCTCAACAAGCCCTTGTCCGCAGGCACACCCAGTTCGGCCAACTCGTCGAGCAGCGCGTGCATTTCGGCCTGTTGATCCGTTGGCAACTGCGAGAGCATCCAGTCGCGGTCGAGACCCTCCAGCGTGTGCAGCAGCAAAGCGGCTTGCCGCACGCCGGGCGAGGTCGCTGCCCGGACCTGGAGTGACAGGGGTGGTTCCATCAGATTCACCGCTCCGCCCCTTGCGAACCGGGGGACGGCGCCGAATCGACAGCCATCCAATGGCGCATCCGCGCCAACGCGGCTTGGCGCTCTTGTCCTGTCAGCGGGCTGGTGGCGCGCCGGCGGTTGCCACGGCTCAGCGTCCAGGCCAGCAGGGCCAGCAACACCACCACAACCATGCCGGCGAGCACGAAGACGATCGCCGGCACGCCTTGATCAGCCGCAGGTTGCTGGCTGGCGAGGCGGTCGCCCAGCCCACCGGCCTGAACGGCAGCGCCAGGTGTGGGCGAGGCCAGCATCATGGGTGGTTCGGCCATCGACTCACGGCTGCTGTTCAGCAAACCGTTCAGCGACTGCACCACCACCACATCACCCCGTTCGCGCGATGCCCCCACAGCGGCGCTGATCAGCGCTCGGGTCTGTTCGAGCTGTTGCGCGTCCATCGGCACTTTGATGACAGCCAGCACCTGCAGGCTGCGAATGGAACCCGGCTGCGATACAACCTGGGCAACACGGCGGCCGACCTGGTAGTCCGTCTCGCGCTGCGAGGTGCCGCTGCCGATCTTGCCGCCGTCGCGGCTGGTGGCCTGCAGCGGGTCATCCTTGGTCGTCTCGCGCTCACGCACGATCACGCCTGTCATGGCCTCGCCGGGCTTGACTGCGGGCCGGTCACGTCTTCGGTCGTGGTGCGCACTTGGTTCATGTCAAGCGTCACGTCCACGCTGGTCAGCGTGCGGCCCACACCGAAGGTGCGGTCAAGCACCTGCGCCGCCTTGCTGGCGAGGTGCTGCTCGATGTCGCGCTTCAGTTCAAGCTGCGGGCCGACTTCGGCCAGGCCTTCGACCGCCGTGGCACGCGTGAGCGCAATGCCGTTCTGATCGACGATGGTCACGTCTTGCGGGTTGACGCCGGCCACCGACGCCGACACCAGGCGCTGTATGCCCTTGACCTGCTCGGCGCGCAGCGTCTGGCCATGCTTGAGTGCCAGTGTGATTGCTGCCTTGGCCTTGCCTTGGTCGCGCTTGAACAGGCCTTCTTCAGGGAACGCCAGGTGCACGCGCACCGTCTCTACCTCGGCCAGCGACATGATCGTGCGCGTGATCTCGCCCTGCAACGCGCGCTGGTAGTTCACCTTCTGCGCGAACTCGGTCATGCCGAAGTCGGTGTTGTTGAACAGCTCGAATCCCACCGCGCCATGCAGCGGAATGTCTTTGCTCATCAGCTTCAGGCGCGTCGCGTGCAGGTCTTTCTTTTCGACGAGGATGGTCGTCCCGTCGTCGCCCAGCTGGTAGGGCACCTTCATGCGATCCAGCTCGGCCGTCATCGCCGACGCATCCTGAGCCGAGAGGCTGCCGAACAGCACGTCGTAGTCGGTGCGCAGCACCCACACAGCCAGGGCAAGGGTCACGCCAACGATCAACACCACGCCCGCCACCAAAGTCACCCGGGCGACCATCCCCAGCCCTTGCCAAAACGCTTTCAACACCGCTTGCTCCCCGTTCAACCCGATCAAATCAAATCCCCCATGCCACGCCGAAGCGCGGCTACACCTGCATGCGCATCAGGTCTTGGTAAGACTCCAGCAAGCGGTTTCGCACCTGCAGCATCAGTTGGAAGGCAACGCGGCTTTCTTCCATGCGAATCATCACTTGGTGCAGGTTCTCGACGTTGCCGCTGGCAAGGCCCTGCAGGTCGGCCTGGGTGACGTTGAGTTGCTGGCTGACCTGCTGCAGGCCGTTGCTGACCATGCTGCCGAAAGAGACCGGTGCCACCACGCCACCTGCCATGTCGGGCATGGCTTGCGAAACCGCTGCCAACGCGGGCTCTTGAATGGCCGCTATCGGTGGAATGAACGAGACGCTCATGTCGTGCCCCCGATGTCCAGCGCCTTCATGGCCATCATGCGTGCCGCGTTCATCGCCACCACATTCGCTTCGTAGGCGCGAGAAGCGCCCAGCATCGTCATCATTTCAGTGGCCGGATCGACGCCGGGGTAAGACACATAGCCCTGCGCATTGGCCTGGGGGTGGCCCGCATCAAGCACCTGACGCGGGGCCCGGCCGCTGGGTTCGACCGTGGTGCTGGGGCCGCCAAGGCCCTGGCCGACCAGGGATGCGAAGCCCGCGCCGTCCAGCGACTGGGCGCCAAGGGCCGCACGCGCCACGACCCGCATGACCTGGAAGCCTTTGCCATCGGCCGACAGCACGGTGTTGGCATTCGCGATGTTGAGCGCCGCGACTTCAACGCGCAGGCGCTCGATGTCCATGCCCGTGGCACTGATGGCAAACGATTGTTGGTAGTTCATGTTCGTTCCTTGTTGACAACGTCAGAAGGCGTGAAGGAACCGCAGCGAGCGGCCCGAGATTGCGCCGAGCGGCGCAGCCGTACTGGCGTACGGCGAGCAGCGCAGGTGCAAGATCGGGTCACGCAGCAGGTTCATTCGCGCCTTCTCAACGTTTACCTTCGCTCACGGCGCTGGCCATGATCGAAAGGTGGCGGTTCAGGCCGCGAATGAGCGCCTGGTAGTGCAGGCTGTTCTGCGCGAGCGAGGCCACTTCGGTGTCCAGGTGCACATCGCGAGGCTGGCCGTTCGCGCCCAGGTCGGGCTCGATGCGCACCTGCAATTCGGCCGTTGGCGGCCGCGCGGCCGTGCTGCCGTTTTGCAGAGCACGCAGGTTGTCGGCGAACTGCGCCTCGAAGCTGACGCGGCGCGGCACGAACCCCACACTGCCCGCATTGGCGATGTTGGCCGCGATCACCTGCTGACGCAGGCTGGCTGCGTCCAGGGCCAGCGACAGCGATGCGGTGGTGACGGCTTCCACTCCCTGATTCATGCTGAGCACTCCTTGTTCATGCAATTCCCCTTTTTGTTTTTTCAGATCGGCCTGGTCACTGGACCACGAGGTCGGCGTGCAAGGCGCCTGCGGCCTTGACAGCACGCAGGATCGAAATGATGTCGCGCGTGTTCGTGCGCAGCCGGGTCAGCGACTGCACAAGGTCGGCCACCGTGTTGTTGCCCGACACGAAACCCGTGCCACGGCCTTCGGTGACATCGACGCGGCTGTTCGTGACGATCGCCGTGCGGATGCCGTCGGACGGCCGGTTCAGCAGCAGTGGCTGCGACACCGCGGTTTCAGCGTCGATCGACACGCGCAGGTCGCCATGGGCCACGGCCACCTTCGAGATGCGCACATCGCCACCCGACACCACCGTGCCTGTGCGCTCGTTGATCACGACCTTGGCACGGCGGTCGGGTTCGACCATCACGTTTTCCAGCTTGGCCAAGAAAGCCACCGGCCGCTCACGCTGCGACTCAGGAATGCGGACGTCGATGCCCGAGGCGTCACGCGCTTCGGCCAGGCCGGCACCGAGCTGCGCGTTGATGGCCGTGGCCACGCGGTTCGCGGTGGTGTAGTCAGCGTCTTGCAGCACGAAGGTGACATTCGGCTGCCCGTCGTGCGATGCGGTGCGCATGCCCACCTCGACCGTCGCGCCGCCAGGAACGGCGCCCACCGTCGGATGGTTTTTCTGCACCACGTTTCCGTTGGCGTCGTAGCGGTAGCCGCCCACAGACAGCGGCCCCTGGGCCAATGCGTAAACGCGCCCATTCGCGGCCTTCAGCGGCGTCAGCAGCAGGGTGCCGCCGAGCAGGCTGCGCGCATCGCCAGCCGAGGTGACGCCGATGTCGAGCGTGTCGCCTTCGCGGGCGAAGGTGGGCAGCGCGGCGGTGATCATCACAACGGCCACATTGCGGCTTTGCACCTGGTCGGGCGGGACGGTGAGGTTGAACTGAGAGAACACGTTGGCCAGCGCCTGCCGCGTGGTGCGGTTGGTGGGCGAGTCGCCGGTGCCGGCCAAGCCGGTGACGATCCCATAACCGATCAGCGCGTTGTCGCGCCAGCCCTGGATCTTGCCGAGGTCCTTGACGCGGATGGCGTCGCCACTGCGCCCAGACTGCGCCGCCACTTCGCCACACGGCAGGGCCAGTGCAATGGCAGCCAGGACCAGGGAAATTCGTTGCATCAGTATTTCCATCAGAACCCCACCGCGTCGAACAGCTTGCGCCACCAGGCGGGTTTCTGCCGCTCAGCCAGTTCGCCTTCGCCGACGTAGGTGATCTTGGCGTCGGCCAAACGTGACGACAGCACGACGTTGTTCTCGGAAATGTCTTGCGGGCGCACTCGCCCTTCGACATTGATGCGCTGCTGTTCATCGTTGATGAGCAGCAGTTGTTCGCCAGCGATCTGCAGGTCGCCGTTCGGCAGCACCTCTTTGACCGACACGGTGAGCTGCGCGAGCAACTTGCCGGAACGCACGGTGCGCCCGCCGCCATCAAATTCGCCACCCAGGCCGATGCCGACGCCAATGGCGGGAACGTGCGCGCGGCCCAACTCGGCCGAGATGTCGTTCTTGCGCCGCGTACCCGTGTCGGCATTGGCCGTGGCCGCGGAGTTCTCGAGCACCTGCACGGTCAACGCGTCGCCCACGCGGTAGGCCTTGCTGTCGGCAACCAACGCACGGTAGGTCTTTTCGTCATACAGACTCTGCGCGGAGGCAGGCAGGCCGCTTGCCGCCAACACGACCATTGCCAGGTACACACCCGCAAGCACCGGCACACGAGAGGTCTTCATTGTTTCAACTCCACTTGGTTCGGTCCAACAACCCAGGCCACCACAGGTCGTGCTGAGTCGTTCACCCGGACCAGCACCTGCTGCCCGGGGCGACCGTCTTGCAAGGCCTCGGCCAAGGTCACGAGCGAGATGACTCCGCTCTGCGTGCGCAGCGTCACCCGCTGACCGCGCGCCACGAGAGGCTGAGATTCCACATGCGCCACAGTCAGCACCTGCCCAGTGAGCAGTGGCTTGCGAAGCCGCAGGTTTGCGGGTTCAGCCAGAGACAACAGTGGCGCGGTCATGAGGCCAGTGATGTCAATGTCACGCTGTTCGAGTTGGTCGAGCCGCAGCACCTGCTGGGCCTTCAGGTCTTCGCGCGCGGCCCACCCCTGCTGGGTTGCCTGAACATCGATCGCCACGGCCACCGAACGGGCGAACCGCCCATCCGTCCAAATGTCCATCCAGACCTGCATGCGCTTGGTGGGCAGTTGGCCGTCAGCGAAAGGCCTTGGCCGAAGCTCGATGCGCCCCGGCGCCACAGCCCAACTGGTTTCGCGGCAAACCGGTGCCAGCTTGAACTCCGTGCTGCGAAGCCGCAACCAGTCGCCCAGCCATTCTTGAGCCGCTCGGCAAACGTCCTGCGCATCAACCATCTGCCCCGCCCGGTCGATGCGGACGTCCGTCGCGCCCGTCCACGCGAATCGGTTCACCGTCCCCATGGCGTCGCTGCTCAACACCGCTTCCAGACGGCTGCGCGTCAACTTCAGGCTCTCACCCATACGGGGCGAAGCGCCCAGGTTGACGCTTTCGGCGGCACGCACCGCGTCCAGGTTGTCGCCATGGATGCGGGCCACGTCACCCAGCCTCACCTGGGCCGAGTACACCTGCGCGCGGCCGAGCAAATCGACGTGCACGGGGGCCAACGACGTGGTTGCGGCGGCCAGCGCCAGCGGCAACGCTGTTGCCACCGCGGCAACCATCCGAATGAACACGCTCTTCATTACCTGCGCAGGCTGTTCACCATGCCAAGCATCTCGTCGGACGCCTGCACGACCTTGACGCTGGCTTCATAGGCCCGCTGCGCCACCATCAGGTTGACCATTTCCTCGACCAGCTTGACGTTCGAGCCTTCCAGGTAGCCCTGGCGCACAGTGCCCATGGCGTTTTCACCGGCGCGGCCGGCGATAGGTTCACCCGAAGCAGTGGTGACACGGTACTGGTTGTCGCCTTGTGACTGCAGGCCCGCCATGTTGGTGAAGCGCACCAGATCAAGTTGCCCGACTTCGACCAAGGCGGACTGGCCGGGCATCTTCACCATGACCTTGCCGTCCTGGCCGACGGTGATGCTTTGCGCCGTCTCGGGGATGGCAATGGACGGCTTGAGGGCATGGCCGGCTTGTGTTGCCAGCAGGCCGTCGGCGCCAACTTTGAACGTACCGCCCCGGGTATAGGCCGAGGTGCCATCGGGCAGCGTGACTTCCAGGAAGCCTTCGCCACTGATGGCCAGGTCGTACATCGAATCGGTCTTCTTGATGTCACCCGCTTCAAACATCCGGGTGATGCCGGCCACGCCAACCCCCACCCCCGCGCGCTGCACCTCTTCAAGTTGCGTGACCGACAGATCGCCCGTGCCAGCCACGCGGCTGGCCTCGCGGGACACCAGGTCCACGAAGCTCACGCGGGCCTTCTTGAAGCCGATGGTGTTGACATTGGCCAGGTTGTTGGCCACCGAGTCCACATTCAGTTGCTGGGCGTGCATGCCAGTTGCGGCGATGTAGAGCGAATCGAACATCTGAGAGCCTTTGGGAGGTGTCGAAAGGGGGGACGAAAGAAGGAAGGCGGCTCAGAGCTCGCCGAGCTTGCGGATGGCGGAACCCATCAGGTCGTCGTAGCCCTGCACGATCTTCTGCATGGACTCAAAGCGACGCATGGTTTGGATCAGCTCGACCATTTCTTGCACTTGCTGCACGTTCGAGTTCTCCAGAAAGCCCTGGCGAAGTTGCACGTCGCCGGACGCGACGAGTGTCATGTTCCGTCCTGCGGAGAACAACCCACCTTCTTGGGGTGTCAGTGCTTGCCCAACGTCGAACGCGACCACCTTCAGGCGGTCCATCTGGCGGCCGCTTTCCGTCACGTTGCCGGCGGCGTCGATGGTGACCGGCCCACCTGTCAGGGTGACCTCACCGGACTGCCCCTGCACCGGGTGACCTTGCATCGTCACCAGTCGGCCACGCGCATCAAGCTGGAATTCGCCCTGCCGCGTGTACGCAGGGCCTTGCGGCGTTTGGACCTCGAAGTAGCCCGGGCCCGCCAGGGCCACGTCGAGGTTGCGGCCCGTCGTGCGCAGCGTGCCGGCACGCATGTCGCGCAGCAGGTCGAAGGCTTGCGTTTGCGGAACAGGCACGCCGCCATCGGTACGCACCGCCTGCGCGCCGCCCATGGCCTGCGCGAAGGTCGCGCTGGTGGACAAGTCCGGGCGGCTCAAGAGCAGTTGCCGCTTGTAGCCCGGCGTCGTGACATTGGCGAGGTTCGTGCTCACCTGTTCAAGGCGGGCGACGTCTTGTTGCATGGATCTCAGTGCGATGGCCAGTACTTCTTGCATGTCGGTTCCTTCATCAACGCGTGGTCAGGCGCTCACCACGGCATAGGATTTGAGTTCAATGGTCTGCGGCACCTCGGTCATCGACAGGATGCGCAAGTGCGGCAGCACACGTTCGGAAAGTGCCCTCAGATGCCGGCGCAAATCGGGCGAGCACAGCAGCACCGGCAGCAGGTTGTTCTTCATCATGCGTTCGGCATGCGACACGAGGCGAGCGATGAACTGCTCGGCCAGCCTGGGGTCGATGACCAGCGGCTGGCCCGCTTCGGCTTGCCGCAGGCTGTGCATGAACTGGCTTTCCATCGCCGGGTCAATCGTCATCACCTGCAGCGACGTGGCCTCGCCGATCAGCCCCTGGCAGATCGCATGACCCAGGCGATGCCGGACACGTTCAGTCAGGTAACCGATGTCCTTGCTGGCACGGCCGGCGTCGGCCAGCGTTTCCAGAATGGCTTCGATGTGGCGGATGCTGACCTTTTCACGCAGCAGGCTTTGCAGCACGCGCTGCACGTCGGTGACCGACAGCACGGTCGGAATGAGCTCTTCCACCAGCGTCGCTTGCGATTGCCTCACACGAGCCAGCAGGCGCTCGGTCTCGGGCCGCGTGAGCAGCGTGGCCGACTCGCGCCGCAGCACTTCGGTCAGGTGCGTCATCAGCACCGTCTGCGCATCGACCAGCGTGTAGCGAGCGGCCACCGCGGCTTCGCGCTGCACCGGGTCGATCCACAGCGCGGGCAGGCCGTAAGTGGGGTCCCGGGTCAGCTCTCCAGGAATCGACTTCACATCTCCGGCCGGATGGATGGCCAGCAGCTTGTCGGCACGCGCCTCGCCGCGGCCCACGGCCACACCATCGATGTGGATCTCGTAGCGGTCGGCGCCCAGGCGGGCCAGGTCTTTGAAGCGCACGCGTGGCAGCACCAAGCCGAACTCCTGAGCATGTTGCTTGCGGAAGCTGGCGATGCGGTCCATGAAAAGGCTGTCGGACTGCGCGACCAGGTCAGCCCATCGGGAACCGACCAGCACCTCGATAGGTTCGACGGGCAGCAAGGCGTAGGGGTCGTCCTTGGTTCCGGTGCCATCGGCGCTGTCGGCTTCGGGCTTGCCGCCCGTCGCGTCCGCAGCGGCCTCCTTGCGGGCAGCGATGCGAAACACCACCCACCACACACCAAGAATCACAGCCAGCAAGAACAAGGTCGGCAGCACTGGCATGCCGGGCAGCATCAACATGCCGCAAAGTGCCGCCGCCACCAACAGCAGCGTCTTGGGGAAAGACGTGATCTGGCGCAGCGCTTCCTGGCTCAGGTTGCCGTCAGACGCCGAGCGCGTGACGATGATGCCGGTACCCACCGCGATCACCAGAGCAGGCACCTGAGTGACGATGCCATCGCCAATGGTCAGCAGCGTGTAGGTTTGCAAAGCCTGGCCCCACGGAAGCCCATGCTGCATCACACCGATGACGATGCCGCCGATGATGTTGATGAGCATGATGAGGATGCCGGCGATGGCGTCACCCTTGACGAACTTGCTGGCGCCGTCCATCGCGCCATAGAAGCCCGCTTCCTTTTCCAGGTTCTTGCGTCGGCGTTGGGCTTCGGCCTGGTCAATGAAGCCCATGTTCAGGTCGGCATCGATGCTCATCTGCTGACCAGGCATGCTGTCGAGCGTGAAGCGCGCCGCGACCTCGGACACACGCTGGGCGCCATTCGTCACCACCACGTACTGCACGACGATCAGGATCAGGAAGACGATCAGGCCGATGACGTAGTTGCCGCCAACGACGTAAGAGCCGATGGCGCCGATCACCTTGCCGGCGCTGGCCTCAGACAGGATGAGGCGCGTGGCGGCCACGTTCAACGCCAAACGAAACAGCGTGGCGATCAGCAGCAACGAAGGGAAGGTCGAGAACTCGACGGGCCGCGCCATGTAGAACGTCAGCAACAGGATCAGGAACGCGAAGCAGAAGTTGGTCAGCAGCAGGAAGTCGAGCACGACCGCAGGGATCGGTACGAACAAGATCACCAGAATGCCGAGCACCAGCACCACCATCGCGATGTCGCTGTGCTTGCCGAAGAGTCGGGCCAGGGCGTTCATGCCGCGCCCCTGGCCATGGCCGGCGATTGCTGCTTCTGGCGCATGGCCAGGATCCACACCATCAGGCGAGCCACATCGGCGTAGAGCTGCGGAGGTACGTGCTGTTCAATTTCCATGCCGAAATAAATGGCGCGAGCCAAGGTCTTGTTCTGCACGACGGGGATCCGGTTCTTGGCGGCAATCTGGCGCATGGCGGCAGCCACGCTTCCCGCGCCCTTGGCCACCAGCAAGGGCGCATCCATCTCGCCATGGCGGTAGCTCAAGGCCACCGCGAGGTGCGTTGGGTTGGTGATAAGCACATCGGCGCCGCCGGTCTTGCGCAAAGACAGGCTGCGCTTGAGCATTTCTCGACGCAGCTCGCGCAGACGGGCGCGGATTCGCGGGTCGCCCTCGCGGTGCTTGACCTCGTCCTTCATCTCGCGCTTGCTCATGCGCATTTTTTTCGAGAACTCGCGTCGGCTGTAGGCGAAGTCGATCGCGGCGATCACCGCCAGCGCCAGCGCCAGCTTCAAGCAAAGCGATGCGGCGTCTTCCAGCAACAGGCGGGTGTATGCCAGCGGCGGCCGCCCCGCGAGCTGATGGAACTGGGGAAGCAACGCCTTCAGCGCGAAAAACACCACGAGTGACAGCACCACGAGCTTGATACAGGCACGAAATGCGTCGAACAGGGTGCGCATGGACATCAGCTTCTTGAAGCCGTTGACCGGGTTGATTCGCCCCCAGTCGGGGATCAACGGGTGGCCTGTCAGCACCGGGCCGGTCTGCGCGATGTTGGCAAGGATCGCCGCAATCACGATCGTGGCCAGTGCCGGGAACAACAGCACAAACGTGGCACGAACCGCCTGCTCGACGATCTGCCAAAGAATCGCCGGGTTGCCTTCGGACCCCGCGATGCGCAGGAACAGCACACGGTCAAACTGGAACTGAGCAGCAAGCGCATTCCAGCCGCGCGCATAGAAATAGACCACCGCCGCCGTGAAGACCACGGCGGAGACGACATCCGTGCTCTTGGATACCTGGCCCTTCTTTCGGGCCTGCTCCAGTTTGTAGGGTGTGGCCGCGTCATTGCGGTCGAGGTCTTGTTCCATCAGCGAAACACCGCTTCCCAGGTCTTGAAGATCGTGCCGTTGACGCGTTCGATGACGCCCGACAGCGCGATCACTGAAAGCGACAGCGCCGTCAGGCCGACCACGACCTTCACCGGAATGGCCAACATGAACATGTTCATCTGCGGCAGGTTGCGAGCCACAACGCCCAGGCCCACCTCGACGAGAAACAGGCAAAACACCACCGGCGCGACCATCGCAAAGCCCAGCGCAAACATCGACGAGGCTTGTTGGATCAAAGGCGCCGCCGCTTGCTGAAGCAACCAGGGCGAGCCCGGAGGAAAGCGCTCCACGCTCAAAGCCAACCCACGCAGCACGTTGTGGTGGGCGTCGCTGACCAGGAACACCACCACGGCCAACTGGTTGAAAGCGCTGGTCAACACCGGCACCTGCTGCTGACTCAGGGGATCGAACACTTGGCCGATGCCAAAACCGATCTGCACGTCCAGCAGCCGGCCCCCGATCGAAAACGCCGCGAACGCCATGTTCACGCCCAAGGCCATCGTGGCGCCCAGCGCCAACTCACTGACCGAGGATGCCATCAGTGCGCCAGCGGAGATCACGCCCTCCGGAACCGGCGCAGATGGCAGCGCCGATGCGAGCACGATGGCCAGCGCCAGACCGATCAGCACGCGGACCAAAGGAGGAATGGAGACAGAGGAGAAAGGCGCGGCGAAAAGAAACAAGCCTGCCGTCCGCATGCTCAGAAGAAACGTGGCGGAAACCCAGGTCTGCACCCCAGGCCACGCACTCAACCCATCCATGAGGGGCTCAGAACATCGACGGAATGCTGGTCCACAACCGCGTCGAGAACGCGGTCAGCGTGCGGAGGATCCAGGGCCCGAAGACGATAAGACTGATTGCCGCAGTGACGAGTTTGGGCACGAATGTCAGCGACATTTCCTGCACTTGGGTGACCACTTGCAGGATGCTGATCAACAGCCCCACCAGCATCGTCAAACCCAGGACAGGCAAGCACACCAGCAGGCCCGTCCAAAACAATTCCGCAAGCATGCGTAGCGCGAGGTCCGCGTGCATCCCTCCCTCCCCTTTTGATCTTTTCTATCTTGTTTTTTCGACTCACGCAGCTTCTCTATGGAAGCGAGCGTCGTCGCATATTGAATGAAGACGAGTCTAGTGCACCGTGCGCTCCCTCCATCTGCAACAGCCCCCTGGCACCCCCCCTAAGCATGTGGAAGTGCGCTTCATTGCACCAAAAAAACATGATTACAAGAAGCAATGCTTTACCTGATTAGTGACGTGGCTCAGCCGACCCCTTACTCCGTTCGGGCTGAGCCTGTCGAAGCCAGCGCAGTACTGGGCGCACCCTTCGACAGGCTCAGGG
>JAYSYW010000170.1:0-10361 GCA_043727255.1 Rhizobacter sp.
GCCTAGTGGCTACTTTGAGACCGAGCAGCAAAAACCGCCGACCCGAGGGGTCGGGCGTGAAATTAGTTGATAGCTAAGCGGCACCGCGCGGACCTTCCAAGCATTCTGTACGGACCTTGCCGCCGCACCTTCACAAGTGCCTACACGCCAAAACGACGAAGGGCCCGGCATTGCTGCCAGGCCCCCGTTATTAACTATGGTGGGCCCTGAGTGACTCGAACACTCGACCTACGGATTAAGAGTCCGCTGCTCTACCAACTGAGCTAAGAGCCCTGAAATCTTCTTGCT
This sequence comes from Rhizobacter sp., assembly GCA_043727255.1. Taxonomy (GTDB): domain Bacteria; phylum Pseudomonadota; class Gammaproteobacteria; order Burkholderiales; family Burkholderiaceae_C; genus Rhizobacter. The sequence continues at coordinate 289 of JAYSYW010000170.1, forward strand.
GCCTTGCCCGCTGCAGTTGGCATGACCAAGATGGTGGGTTGTGCGGGACTCGAACCCACGACCTACGGATTAAAAGTCCGCTGCTCTACCAACTGAGCTAACAACCCAGCAAGCCCACGATTATAGCCAACTTTTCGTGCCGGCTGACCAGGTTCAGCGAAGCATCGATTCTAGCGTCTGGGCTGCAGCCACCATGCCGAAGGTGGCGGTCACCGTGACACTTGATCCATACCCATGGCAATTGAGGCTTCCATCGGTCGCTTCATCGCCCACATCACACACGGCCGACGGCATTGCCACAGCCTCTCGCGAGAACACGCAGCGCACCCCCATCGCACCTTGCCGCGCGGCACCATGTTGCTTGCGAAGCCGCTGACGCATAGATGCCAGCAAGGGGTCGTGCGTGACCTCGGCGAGGTCGGCCACTTCAACCGCCTGCGGGCGCTGCTTGCCCCCTGCCGCGCCCACGCTCACCAATGGCACCTTCGCTTGCAACGCCCATTGCGCGAGGGCCACCTTGGCCCGCACCTGGTCGCAGGCATCAATGACGGCATCGACCTGACACGGAAGCAAGGCGGGCCAGTTGTCTTCACTTACGAAGTCATCGACCAGGCTCACCACGCAGCCCGGGTGGATGTCGGCGATGCGATGCGCGAGCGCTTCACCTTTGCCCTGGCCCAAGGTCAAACCCACCGCCTGCACCTGTCGGTTGATGTTGGACTCGGTCACGTGGTCCATGTCGATCAGCACCAGCACGGCCACACCGCTTCGTGCCAGCGCCTCCACGGCCCACGAGCCCACGCCCCCAAGCCCCACAACCGCCACGCGGGCCGCGCGCACGCGGCCGTAGTCGGCATCTCCGTATAAGCGGCGCAGGCCGCCGAAGCGGCGTTCCAGGTCGGCATCCAGGGGAAGGTCTTTCACGTTGTCCATGAGTTCATATCCTCGACGCCTGCCAGCGCAAGGCCACCACCGCACCAAGAAGAATCGAGGCCAGCGCGATGAAGCTGCCCACGCTCAGAGTAGACACACCCGAGATGCCCTGCCCGATCGTGCAACCCAGCGCCGCCACACCGCCCACACCCATCAACACGGCGCCGATGAGGTGCTGGGCTGTGTCTTGCACGTTGCGAAAGCCTTCCCAGCGGAATGTCCGGGTGACGATCGCGACGACGAAAGAACCGAGCACAACCCCGACCACGGCCACGATGCCAAGCGTGAGCCGCTTGCTGCGGTCGCTGAAGAACATCAACCAGTCGAGCGTGTAAGCCACCGGCGCCACGAAACTGAACGACTCCATGCGCGTCGAGTTGGTGGCCATGAAGGTTTCAAGCAAGGTCTCCGGGTCTTCGGCCACATGGCCCAGGCGCCCCGACACCCACCAAGCCACGGCCACCAAGGCACCGATGCCCACGCCCCCCAGCAGCGTCTCGGAGCGGCGCCCTTCGGCGCGCGCCAAGACCCATCCGATCAGCCCAAGCCCGATCACCCCACCCAGCATGAGCGCCAAGCTGTTCTTGGTGCCAAGGCCCGCATGGGCAGCCAGCGAAGGCAGGTCTTGCCCAACGGGCAAGAGCACCGCCACCTGATCGACCGTGCTCACGCGCAGCACCGCGGTAACGCCCTTCAGCGTGGCGAACGCAGCAATGCCCAGCACCACAAACACCACCAGCGATTTGAGATTGCCACCGCCGACGCGCACCAGCGTCTTGCTGCCACAGCCCGAGGCCAGCACCATGCCAAAGCCGAACATCACCCCACCCACGAGGGCCGACAGCCACTGCAGGCGCGGCGACGCGTACAGACTCTTGCCGGCATCAAGCCAGCCCAGACCCACCATGCCATTGAAGCCCAGCATGGCCACACCCATCGCCAGCACCCACATCCGCATGCGCGACCAGTCCTGCATGTGAACAATGTCGGCCACCGCGCCCATGGTGCAGAAGTGCGTGCGCTGAGCCACCGCCCCAAAGGCAACGGACAGCGCAAAGCCCGCCCACAGCACAAGCTGTGACAGCGACTGAATGTCGGCGGGATCTTGCATGCGGCGGATTTTAGGGAGGCGGTTGTGGGTCAACCGCCCGGTGCGTCAAGCACCTTCAGCGCCGCTCAACGCAGCGCGGTGATGCGCTCACGCGCGGCCTGCGCCGCTTCGGACTGCGGGTAGGCCTTCACCAAGTCGTCCAGCGTGCGCCGGGCGGCCTTGTTGTCTTTCAGCTCCAACTGGCAGTTGGCCACCGACAGCAACGCCTCGGGTGCACGGGGGTGGTCAGGGAAGCTTGCAGCCAAGGCACGAAACGCGTTCATCGCCTCGCGGTAGTCGCGCTTGCCGTACTGGGCGTTGCCCAGCCAAAACAGCGCCGAAGCCTTGTAGCCGCTGGCTGGATAACGGCGATGGAAGGCCCCCAGCGCGTTGGCCGCACCCGCGAAGTCGCCGGTGCGCATGACAGCCATGGCCTCATCGAACTGGCGCTTTTCGTCCGCGTCGGCAGTGAACTCTTTGTCGTCCACCACCACCTTCTGCGGCTCAAGCTTGCGGATGCCCTGCTGCAGGTCACGCTGCAGCCGCTGAATCTCGGCCACATCACGCGCGACCTGCTCGTCGGTGCCACGCAGCTTGGCCATGTCCACCCGCATCAGCTCGATCTGCGTGTTCAAGTCAAGCAGACTGCGTTTGAGTTGGTTGACTTGCTCGGTGAGTTGCTTGTTCGAGTCGGCGTACTCAGCCTGCAGCGCAGCGCGTTGCGCGTTGCCTTGTTCAACCCGCTGGCGCAGGTCGAGGATGGCCTTGCGCGCTTCGTCGTCATCAAACAAGCCAGCATGTGCAGCCGGGGCCACACACGCCAGCACGAACAACCAGCGGGCGGAAAAACGTGCAAGCGAAACCATCACCAGCTCCTCAGCGGCCGTTCAGTTCAACGCGGCGGTTCTTGGCCCAGGCGGACTCGTCATTGCCACGCACAGCAGGCCGCTCTTTGCCGAAGCTCACCGCTTCGAGTTGCGCCTCGGTGGCACCCAGCAAGGTCAGCGCCTTCAGCACCGATTCAGCGCGCTTCTGGCCGAGCGCCAGGTTGTATTCACTGCCGCCACGCTCGTCGGTATGCCCTTCGAGCGACAGCTTCTTGCCACGGGTGGCCACCAGGGCCTTTGCATGGGTGTCGAGCGTCGAGCGGAACTCATCCTTGACCACAAAACTGTCGTAGTCGAAGTACACCACCCGGTCCATCGCGGCCGGGGCCGTGTCTTGGTTCTTCGTGAGGTCAACACTGGTCACCGCTGACTGCGACGTGCCACCTGGCGTGGCGCCGACGTTCGGTGAGGTCGAAGGAGAAATTGGCGTGCGGATTTCCACCGGCGCCGGCTTGTCGTCAAGCTTGACGTCCGAGGCACAGCCGGCAAGAAACGCAAAGGCCGAAGCCGCGATGACAACAGTGCTGCGAGAAATGTTCATCTTGAAGAACTCCTTGGTCATTGAAACTGATTGATGCGCTCAGGTGGGGCGCTCAGCGCGCGTAAGGGCCCCACACCGGCTCACGCACATCGGCTGTGGTCGAGACCAGCTTCGCTTTGATCTTGCCGTCGAGCGTGGTCGTCATCAGCACGTCGCGGCCCTGCGAGCGCGTGGCATAGATGACCAACCTCCCATTCGGCGAAAAGCTCGGGCTCTCATCGTCGCTCGAATCGGTCAACGCAACCGGCCCGCCATTGCCGCCCAAGTCGCTCAGGTAAAGGCGAAACGCCCCGCCCTGTCGGGAGATGTAAGCCAGGTAGCGACCGTCCGGGCTGAGTGCGGGGCTGATGTTGTAGCCGCCGGTAAAGGTGATGCGCTCGACCGCCCCACCACTCAGCGTGGTGCGGTAAATCTGCGGGCCACCGCCCCGGTCGCTGACGAAATAGAGCTGTTTGCCATCGGGCGAAAACACCGGCTCGGTGTCGATCGCTTGGCTGTTCGTCACGCGGCGCGGGTTCTCGCCATTGCGCCCCATCACATAGATCTGCGAACCACCGTCGCGGCTCAGCGTTGCCGCCAGCCACTGGCCGTCGGGCGACCACGCGGGCGCGCTGTTCGAGCCTCGAAAACTTGCAATGACACGGCGCTTGCCACTGGACACATCTTGCGCATAAACCACTGCCTTCTGGCTCTCGAACGACACATAGGCCAGTTCGCGCCCATCGGGCGACCAAGCCGGCGAGATGATCGGCTCAGGGCTGTTGAGCGCCACCTGGCCCCCTTCGCCGTCGGCGTCGGCCACCCGCAGCGCAAACCGGCTGCCACTGCGCGTGACGTAGGCGATGCGCGTTGAGAACACGCCCTTCTCGCCCGTCAGTTTTTCATGGATGTAGTCGGCGATGCGGTGCGCCGCCAAGCGCAGATCGGCCGGCGCCACCGCGTTGCTTTGACCTGCGAGTTCCTTGCCCTTCACCACATCCCAGAGTTTGAAACGCACATCGAAGCGCCCATCGGCCAGCCGGCTCACCGAGCCCAGCACCAGCGCATCGGCGCCCTTCTTGCGCCACTCGTTCATCTCGGGCGTCACGGTTTCATCAAGCAACGCGGCGTTGTTGATGCCCAGGAAAACCCCGCTGCGTTCAAGGTCGGCGCGGATGATCGTGGAGAGACTTTGCGTCGTCTTGTCCTCGTCCCGAAAACGCGCAATGGCGATGGGAAGCTGCCTTGCGCCCACACCAGAAATCTCGACGCGAAACTGCGCATGGCTCGGCGCACACAGCGCCATCCAAGAGGTCAAGAGGACGAGAGAGCGCCGGGTCAGATGTCGCATGGGCAGGATGTGGGCACGTGGGATGGACAGTCGGCGCACGGGCCGGATGAGGGACAATATTCGATGATAGAGCGAGCTTCACACGACAGCATGCAAACCCCACCGACCTTGAGCGTCGTGATCGTTGCCAAGAATGAATCCCGGAACATCAGCGAGTGCATCGCCAGCGCATCGTTCGCCGATGAGGTGCTGGTGCTCGACTCCAACAGCACCGATGGCACCGCCGATCTGGCCCGGCAGGCCGGCGCCAAGGTGGTGACGACCGACTGGCCCGGCTACGGCCCCCAGGTGGCGCGGGGCTTTTCGATGGCAACCTGTGACTGGGTGCTGTCGCTCGACGCCGATGAACGCATCACCCCCGCCTTGCGCGAAGAGGTTCAACAAGCCATTCGCGCCGGCTCGCACGAGGGCTTTCGCATCCCGCGCATCTCTGAGTTCTGCGGCCAGTTCATCCAGCATTCCGGCTGGCGCCCAGACCACACCTTGCGGCTTGGCAAGCGTGTGAAGGCGGGTTTCACTGACCACTTTCTTCATGCGCACATGACAGTTCAAGGCAGCGTGGGTCACTTGAAATCAAGCCTCGTTCACTACAGCTACCCCGACCTGCATGACGTGCTGGAGAAGCTTGACCGTTACTCCAGCGGGCACGCGCGCGACATGCTGGCGCGGGGCAAGGAAGGCAATCTGTTCAAGGCGGTTCTGCATGGTTTCTTCGCATTCCTTCGCACGTATGTGGTTCGTCTGGGCTTCCTCGACGGACAGCGCGGCCTGATGCTTGCCATCTACAACGCCGAGTACACCTACTACAAGTACCTGAAACTCATGTTCATGAAGAGTCCGCCCACGCGGCCGGAGTTCCGTGGATGAGTGAATCGCCATCTCTTCCGCCTTCGCTCACCTTCTCCCAGCGGCTCAAGCGGCTGCGCCCCCATTTCGTGGGTTGCGGCCCGGGCGTTGCGCTGGTGCTGGTGGGCGCCATCATCGGCGCCGCGACCGAGCCGCTCATCGCGGCATTGATGCAGCCCCTGCTCGACAACGGGTTCAAGGGCGGCAACCTGCCGCTGTGGGCGGTGCCGGTGGCCGTCATCGGCATCTTCTTCGTGCGCGGTGTGGCCGGCTTCATGGCCCAGTACGGGCTGTCATGGACAGCCAATCGCGGCACGCTGCACATGCGGTCAGCCATGTTCGACCGCTTGATGCGCGCCGAACCTTCACTGTTCAGCCGCAACACCGCCAGCAGCCTGACCAACACGCTGACCTACGAGGTACAGGGCGGTGCCACCCAGTTGGTGTATTCACTGCTCTCGCTGATCCAGGACTCTCTGAAGCTTCTTGCGCTGCTGGGCTACCTGCTGTGGCTCAACTGGCAGTTGACGCTGTTCGTGGCTGTGCTGTTCCCGGCCGTGGCCGTGGTGATGAGGGTGCTGGGCAAACGCCTGCACCGGCTCACCGTCGAGAGCCAGGAAGCCACCAACGAACTGGCCTATGTGGTGGAAGAAAACGTGCTGGCCTGGCGCATCGTGCGCTTGCACGACGCCGCCGGCACCCAGGCGGCGCGCTTCGGCCAGCTCAGTGAAACCCTGCGACGGCTGTCCATCAAGGCCGTCGTCGCCGCCGCTTCAATGACGCCCATCACGCAGGTCATTTCGGCCTGTGCGCTGTCAGCCGTGATCGTTGCCGCGCTGTGGCAAAGCAGCGCGGGGTCGGGCACCGTCGGCAGCTTCGTCGCCTTCGTGGTCGCCATGCTGCAACTCATCGGACCGATCAAACACCTGTCCGAAGTGGCCGGCCCCATCACCCGCGGGCTGGCATCGCTTGACCGAGGCGTGGCCCTGATCAACGACACCCCGCTTGAACAAGGCGGAGGCCACAACCCCAGCCGCTCGACCGGCGACCTGGAGTTGCGCAACGTCAGCTTGCGCTACGCAAGCGACCAGGCCTGCGCGCTGGGCCATGTGACGCTGCACTTGCGGGCAGGTGAATCGGTTGCGCTGGTCGGCCCGTCAGGCGCGGGCAAGTCGTCATTGGTGAACCTGCTGCCACGCTTCCTTGAGCCGACGGGCGGCGAACTCTTGCTCGACGGCATCCCCATGCGTGAATGGAACGTCAAAGCCTTGCGCCGACAGTTCGCACTCGTCAGCCAAGATGTCGTGCTGTTCAACGACAGCGTGCTCGCCAACGTCGCCCTGGGTGACCCTGCGGATGAACACACCACCCGACAACGCGCACGCGATGCCTTGCAAGCCGCCAACCTGCTCGACTTTGTAGAGAGCCTGCCCAAAGGCATCGACACGCCCGTGGGCCACAACGGCAGCCGGCTGTCGGGCGGCCAACGCCAACGCCTGGCCATCGCCCGCGCGATCTACAAAGACGCCCCCATCCTGATCCTGGACGAAGCCACCTCGGCCCTCGATTCAGAATCTGAGCGGCTGGTGCAACAGGCGCTCGAACGCTTGATGCAAGGCCGCACCAGTCTCGTCATCGCCCACCGCTTGTCCACCATCGAACGGGCCGATCGCATCGTGGCACTCGACAAGGGCCACGTGGTCGAAGAAGGCCCCCATGCCGAACTGCTGGCTCGCGGCGGGCTGTACGCCCGTCTGCACGCCCTGCAATTCCGTGGCGCCCCCACCGCAGAGGCCGCATGAACTACACCGTCGTCATTCCTGTTCTGAACCAGCTGCACTACACCCAGCAGTGCATTGCCAGCCTGCTGGACAACGGCGTCGATGCGTCGTCGCTGCTGGTCATCGACAACGGCAGCACCGATGAAACGGCTGCGTGGCTGGCGTCCAGACCCGACATCCGATCCATTCACAACGCGGTGAACTTGGGCTGCGGCGGCGCTTGGACCCAAGGTGCCCTGGTCTCGGACAAGGAATGGGTCGTCCTTCTGAACAACGATGTCGTGATGGGGCACAACGCCATCGAGGCCCAAATTCTCGCGGCGCAAGCCCAGGGTCTCGATGTTGTCAGCCCATCAATGATTGAAGACGATTTGGACTATGACCTCCAGGCCTTCACGCCTGAGTTTCTTGCCCGAATGCACAACGTCGTTCGTGTCGGTTGGTTTCACGGCGTGTGCTTTTCGGTTCGGCGCAGTGTGTTCCAGCGAATAGGTTTCCTCGACACCGACAGGCTGCTCTACGGCAGAGAAGATGCCGAATTCCTGGCACGCTGCAAGCGACACGGCATCAAAGTGGGCACAGTGGGTGCGGCACTCCTTCATCACTTTGGCTCCATCACGCAGAAAGCCATCAAGAAGGAAATGGGCGTTCGCAAGTTTGGCGACCATCGCTACTTCTACGCAAAGGTCGGCTTGACCTGGTGGGGCCGACAGCAAGCCAAATTCGCTCGCAAGTCACAGACTCGGCGCTGGTCAGGCGAGGAACAGCGGCATCACGGCCTCACCTTGCACATGGTCCACCGCAGTGGACAGGTCGAATATCGTTGACCGAACCTGAGAGGGTGACGCACGTCAATCACGTCGCGCCAATTCCCAATCGCTTGCCCAACACATTCAAATTCCGGATTCATGGAAACAGACAGCGCACGAACAGAACAATCACATCTTGATCTCGGATGTGGAGCAACACCGCGCAACCCTTACGGAAAGCAACTGCTTTACGGCGTGGACTTGAGCCGCCCAGACTCAGACCTGTTCTGCGATTTCAGAGCGGCCAATCTGGCGATCGAGCCCATTCCCTACCCTGACAACTCGTTCTCATCGGTTTCTGCTTTTGACTTCATAGAGCACGTCCCTCGCATACTTTCAACCTTCGACGGCAAGGGCACTCGTTTCCCATTCATTGAACTGATGAACGATATATGGCGCGTGCTCGCACCCAATGGGCTGCTCTACGCGTTGACCCCAGCCTATCCGCGGCCTGAAGCGTTCCAAGATCCCACTCACGTGAACGTCATTTCAGCCCGTACGCACGAGTACTTTTGCGGGGAATCTCCGCTTGGGCGGATGTACGGCTTCAATGGAGCGTTCGATGTCGTCCGCGCCGAGTGGGCGCGTCTGCCAGAGGCATTCAGTGCGGCCATCAGCCCCATGGGCTGGAGAGAGACACGCAGGCATGTCCGCAATATTCGGAAGTACCGGCTGTCGCACTTTCTTTGGGAACTCCGAGCCAGGAAGCCGTCCGCATGAGCATCTTGGCCAAACGACTGGAACGCCTTCGCATAGCATTTCGCCATTGGCGCCGCGACGTCAAAGCACGACTGCCCTATGTCAGGCGGCGCGAGTTCGCCACTTTGCGGCGTCGCTTCGATGCCCTGACCGCTGCGATGGCAAGCGGCCTCATGCCAGCGAACTCCGCGCGGATCAAAGAAATCAAGCCGCTCGCAAACACACGCGGCCGTGAGTTGTGCCTGTTCGTCACGCACATGGTTTCGCCAACCCTCAAGACCCACGTTCAAGAACACATCCAGCACTTCTTGGCCGCGAACATCGACGTGGTGTTGATCGCGAACACCGATCTGAACCCTGATGAAGTGCAAGTCAGCGAGGCTCTGTTGCAACGCCTCTCAGGTTTCTTCGTTCGAGAAAACTTGGGGTTCGACTTCGCGGCATGGGGCCATCTGTTGCAGATGCTGCCCGCTCGCGACAAGCCCGTGAGGCTCTATCTGGTCAATGACAGTGTCGCCGGGCCACTGACGACCCCACTGTTTCAAAACATGCTCGAAAGAGTCAGAGCATCAACCGCAGACCTGATCGGTCTGACAGAGAGCGTGTTCCCAAGGCCGCATCTTCAGAGTTTCTTCCTGGTCTTCAATGAAAAACTCATCCAGTCGTTGGCCTTTGACCGGGTACTCGGAAACATCGTCTGCTTTCCGTCAAAAGACTCAGTCATTGATGTATATGAGACTTGGCTGACAGAAACTTTTGCCCAGCAAGGTTTCAAATGCGAGGCCATGATTCCGGCCATGGGGCGTCGTCATGACGCGAATGACACCTATTTCCGTTGGAATGAGTTGGTGGAACGAGGTTTCCCTTACGTGAAGGTGAGCTTGCTGCGCGAGAAGCCAAACGATTCCGAGATCACTCAGCTTGTGCCAAAGCGCTTTCTGCGCGACATCATCTGAGCGTTCGATTCATCGGCTCCTACAAGCTGCCTCTCTTGAATTTCGAGTGGGTCATTGCCACCCAATCCGTTCAGGCTGAGCCTGTATCTCCGACCGTCCTGATCCTGTCGAAGGAAGGAAGCCCTGCTCGCGTCGTGACTTCGCTCCCCAGCCCTTCGACGGGCGGGCCTTCGACAAGCTCAGTCCCTGCTCAGGGCGAAC
>JAYSYW010000171.1:0-10249 GCA_043727255.1 Rhizobacter sp.
GGCCATCCTGCAGGCGATGAAGACCGCCGGCGCACTGCATGCCGAACTGGAGGTGATCTGACCATGGCCGCGATCCCGATGAACTTCAGCGCCACCACGGCCGCCAGCACCCTGGCGCCCCGGGCCACCACGCTGACCAGCGGCCAGGCCCTGGCCAGCGACCAGCGCAGCCTGGACGCGCTGCGCCACGGCGCGGCCAAGGATCCGAAGTCGGCCGCGCGAGAGACGGCCAACCAGTTCGAATCGCTGTTCATGAACGAGCTGATGAAGAGCATGCGCGCGTCCACCGAGGCGTCGGGCCTGATGGACAACCAGATCACCAAACTCGGTACCGAGATGCTCGACGCCCAGCTGGTGACCAAGATGGTGGGGCGGCCGGGCGGTCTGGCCGACGTCATCGCCAAGCAGCTCGAGCGGCAGATGGCGCTGGTGCCCGGCCCGATCCCCAGCGCCGGCAGCGCCAACAGCAGCCTGCCGATCGTCAGTGATCCGCAGGCCACCCCCAAGCTGCCCGAAAAGAGCGCCGCCGGCTTCGTGCAGCAGCACAGCGCCGCGGCAGAGGCCGCGTCCGGTGCGACCGGCATCCCGGCCCGGTTCATGCTGGCCCAGGCGGCGCTGGAAACCGGTTGGGGCAAGCGCGAGATCGTCGGCAATGACGGCAGCCACAGCCACAACCTGTTCGGCATCAAGGCCGGCGGCAGTTGGCGCGGCCCGTCGGTCGACGTGACCACCACTGAATACGTCGGCGGCCAGCCGCGCAAGATGGTGCAGAAGTTTCGCGCCTATGCCAACGAGGCCGAGTCCTTCGCCGACTATGCCCGGCTGATGAAGGACAGCCCGCGCTACGCCCAGGTGGGGGCCGTTGCCGCCGATGCCAAGCAGTTTGCGGTCGGCCTGCAGAAGGCCGGCTACGCCACCGACCCCGCCTACGCCGACAAGCTGGGCAAGGTGATCAACACCACGCTGCGCCTGCAGCGCAGCCTGGCTTGAACAACCCGACTGAAAACTTGTGATTTTTTCGCTCATGCCCGCTCAACACGCCAATACCGCCCTGCTCGTCGTTACAAATGCTCGCCATAGCCCGGGCTATGGCTGTGCTTTGTGTCTAGATCAGGACGGTATTGGCGCGCCGCTCGGGCACGATCAAATTCCTCACAGGCTCTGAGGCGCACGCATCATGGGCACGTTCTCGCTGATGACCCTGGGTCGGCAGGCCGCTTCGGTGGCCTACACCCAGCTGCAGGTCACCGGCAACAACATCGCCAACGCCAACACGCAGGGCTATTCGCGGCAGAGCGTCGACCTCGAAACAGCGGGCGGCCAGTTCACTGGCGCCGGCTTCTTCGGCCGTGGGGTGGACGTGACCACCGTGCAGCGTTCACACGATGCCTTCCTGACCCGTGAAGCGGCGGTGTCGCGTTCGTTCGCGGCGTCAGACTCGGCGCGCTTGTCGCAACTGCAGCAGTTGGAAAAGGTGTTCCAGACCGGCGAGTCGGGCCTGGGCCATGCCGCAGGCCAGTTGCTGAACGCCTTTGTGGACGTGGCCAGCCGCCCGGCCGACGCTTCGGCGCGGCAGGTGGTGCTGGCACGTGCTGAAGAGGTGGCTTCGCGCTTTCGCGCCGCGTCTGAACAACTCAGCGTGTTGCAAAGCGGTGTCTCGCAAGAACTTCGGGCCTCCATCGCGTCGTTGAACGACCTGGCCAGCCAGGTGTCCAGGATCAATGGCCGCATCGCCGAATCACAAGGCGCCGGCCATTCGCCGAACGACTTGCTCGACCAGCGCGACCAACTCGTGTCCGAGATCAGCCAGTACCTGCAGATCACCAGCGTGTTCTCGGAAGACGGCGCGCAAAACCTCTTCATCGGCGGCGGCCAGGTGCTGGTGCTGGGCGCGCAGACCACCGAACTTGCCGCCGTGCAAGACCCGTATGACCCGTCGCAAGTGCGCCTGGGCGTGCGTGACCCAACCGGCACGCGCATCGTCCCCGACAACGCCATCACCGCCGGCACCATCGCCGGCTTGCAGCGTTTTCAAGACCAGGACCTGAGCGACGCGCGCAACCTGATCGGCCAGATGGCCGCCGCGCTGGCGTATTCGGTGAACGAGCAGCAGGCACTCGGCCTGGACCTCGGCAACCCGCCTGGCAGTGGCGCGCCGCTGTTCGCCGTGGGGGCACCACGCACCCAGACGGCCACCACCAACACCGGCTCGGCAAGCTTCAGCATGCAGGTGACGAACTCCGTCGAACTGCAGGCCACTGACTACGAGTTGCGTTTCAACGGAACCGAGTTTTCGCTGACCCGTTTGAGCGACGACGTGGTGATGCCCGGCAGCCCGTTCACCGACGCGCAATTGGCCGCCGGGGTTGAACTCGACGGCGTGCGCTTCACGCTCGCTTCGGGCACCGCCAACGCGGGCGACCGCTTCACATTCCAACCCGTGGGCGTGGCAGCGAATGGCATGCAGCGCGTGCTGACCAACCCCAAGGGCATTGCGGCCGCGTCACCCGTGTCGGCCACGGTGGACAACGCCAACCGGGGCACGGCGGCCGTGTCGTCACTGCAGGCCACCACCGGCACACCCAACCCGGTGCTCAGCGCCACCCAAAGCATCACGCTGCGTTTCACAACGGCGACTGACTACGACGTGGAACTGGTGGACAGCACCACCACACCTTCCACCTCGTCGGTGATCGGCGTGGGCGTGTGGACGCCGGGCCAGCCAATCCGCTTGTCTGACACCGCCCCCTACGATGGCTGGGAGATGCAGCTCACCGGCGTTCCGCGCGGCCCCGAAACCGTGAACGGGCAACTGTTGCCTGGCGACGCGATCTCGGTGCGCATGACGGCCTTCCCCGAGAGCAACAACAACAACGCGCTGGTGATGGTGGGTTTGTCCACCCAGCGCATGGTGGGCCAGCAGACCTTGCCCGACGGCACGGTGATTCCGGGCACCAACATCACTGACGCCTATGCGAACGCGATGGCCACCATTGGCCTGCGGGTGCAGACCAACGAGTCGGCGGCCAGCATGTCGGGCAGCGTGGCCAGCAACGCCGAGGCCGAACGCGCCAACAAGGCCGGCGTCAACCTCGACGAAGAAGCCGCCCGGCTGATGCAGTTCCAGCAGAGCTACCAAGCGGCGGCCAAGATGCTTCAAGTGGCGCAGTCGGTGTTCGACATCCTGCTCGACGTGGCTGGCAACTGATGAACCTGAATTAAGGACGACCCCTCATGCGCATCAGCACCGCCAACTCCTTCGACAGCACCGTCGCCCAGCTTGCACGGCGCCAGTCCGACATGAGCGAGTCGCAGATGCAACTCGTCAGCGGCAAGCGAGTCAACAAACCCAGCGACGACCCTGCGGCGGCAGCCCGCGCCGAGCGGGCGCTGGCCAGCATTTCGCGCAGCGACGCGCAACTGCGCGCCACCGACGCCAGCCGCGCCGCGATGGAGCTGAGCGAAGGCGCCCTCGGGGACGCCGGTGAACTGTTGCAGCAGGCACGCGAAGCCATGGTGGCCAGCGGCAACGCCAGCTATACCGACGCCGAACGCCGAGGCCTGGCCAACCAGATCCGCGCCATCCGCACCCAGATGCTGTCGGTCGCCAACCGCAACGACGGCGCGGGTGGTTATGTGTTCGGCGGGCAGGGCGCGGCGCACCCGCCGTTCCTCGACGTGCCCGGCGGCGTGCAATTTCGCGGCATCGGCGGCGAGCTGAACGCGTCGTCTGGCGAGTCACTGCCCCTCACGCTCGACGGCGAAGCCGCCTGGTTGGGCGCGCGCAGCGGCAACGGTGTGTTTGAAACCCAGAGCGGCAGCAGCACCGCGTGGATCGACACAGGCCGCGTCACCGACCCGTCCGCACTCACCGGCGCCAGCTATACGGTGCAGTTCGCGGTGGCTGCGGGCGTTACCACCTTCAGCGTGTTGAGCGACGGCAACCCCACCGCGCTGTCGGGGGCGCCGTATGTGTCGGGCCAATCGATCGAAGTCGACGGCCTGGCCTTCACCATCACCGGCAGCCCGGCCGACCTCGACACCTTCACCGCCGTGCCTTCCAGCCCGCGCCTGTCGGTGTTCGACGTGCTGGACCGCGCTGCCACCCAGCTTGAACTTCCGCTGCAAAACCAGACCCAGCGCGCGCAGATCACGTCGAGCAACCTGCGCAACATCGACTCGGTGATGGGCGGCTTGCTGTCGACCCGTGCCGCTGTGGGCCAGACGCTCAACCGCGCCGACAGCGTGGCCGACCGCTTGGGTGGGCTGAAGCTGCTAAACCAGGTCGAGCGCTCGAACGCGGAAGACTTGGACATGGTGAAGGCGATTTCAGACTTTGAAAGCCAGCAAACTGGCTACGATGCCGCTCTCAAGAGCTATTCCATGGTGCAGCAGATGTCGCTGTTCCAGTACCTCAAAGGCTGAGGCCCGGCGAAACACCACCGCACCACAGCGAACAATTCGGGAGTGCTTGCGTGAACGACAACACGATCCTTGGCCAGGTGGCACTTGGATATTCCCCGCTGATCGACCGGAGCCGCGCGGTCATCGCCACACGCCTGACCGTGTTTCCGCTGCGCGCCGACCTCACCCCCGACGTGGCGCAACTGCTGCACGCCGTGGGCGGTGTGTGGCCTGCCAACGGTGGCAAAGCCTCACTCAACGTGCTGAGCGAAAGCCTGCTGCAAGACCTGCTGCGCGCCAACCCATCGCCCAACCTGATGGTCGAGGTGCCCTCGTTCATGGCCACCGACCCGGCCAACATCGAAGCACTGCGGGCGTTGAAAGCCGCCGGCACCACCCTGCTGCTGAAAGGCCGCCCGGCAAACGAACTGCCGCGCGAGGTGCTGCCTTGCTTCGCTTATTCGATCGTCGATTTGTCCGACGACCGCCGCATCAACGAAGTGCCCGGCACGTCGCCGGCCGGTGTGGTGCGCAACATCCCGCACATGCAAGCCGGCGTGCGCACCATGGCTGAACTTGAGGCCAGCTTCGCGCGTGGCGCCTATGGCGTGCTGGGCTGGCCGATCGACGACGCCATCAACATGTCGCAGGCCGCCAGCAAAACCACGGGCCAGACCGACCTGAACGTGATCGTCGAACTGATCCACCGGGTCGATTCGGAAGAACCGATCGAAAAGCTCGAAGCCACCTTGAAGCGCGACCCCTCGCTGGCGTTCAAGCTGATGCGCTACATCAACTCGCCGGCCTTCGGGCTGCGGGTTGAGATCAGCTCGTTCCGCCACGCGATCATGATGCTCGGCTACAAGCGCCTGAAGCGCTGGCTGGCCTTGCTGCTGGCCACCGCCGGCAAAGACTCGAACCTGAAGCCGGTGATGTTTGCGGCCGTGCGTCGCGGCCTGCTGATGGAAGAGCTGGTGCGATCGGTCGGTGACGAAGAGATGCGCAACGAGATGTTCATCTGCGGCGTGTTCTCGTTGCTCGACCGCATGTTCAAGCAGCCCTTTGCCGACTTGCTGAAAACCATCCCTGTGCCCGAACGGGTGTACCAGGCGCTGGTGGACGGCAGTGGCCCGTACCAGCCGTACTTCAACCTGGTGAAAGCGGTGGAAGACGAATCGCTCTACGACTTTCGGGCCGCCGCTGAAGCCTTGATGCTCAGCGTCAGCGAGATCAACCGCGCGGTGCTCAGCGCGTTGACGTCCGCGTCTCAGATCGATTGATTCGTTTGCGGCGCTCGCTTGCGTTTACCGGCGCAAGCCGTGCGCAGCAACGCGCTTCCCGACCCTGGGTGCCCGCATTGAGCCGTGCCCGCCGCCGTGCCCACCATGTCTGATCCCAAGGCCTTTCGCCTGTTCCTTGATGTGTTGCCCGATGCCGTGCTGCTGCTGGACCGCAGCGCGCGTGTCGTCTTCGCCAACACGGCGGCGCAGCGCCTGTTGAACGCGCAAACCCACGTGCCCTTGCGCCAGGCGGTGCCCGAGCTGGGCGAAGAGCTGATCCACACAGTGACGCAGGTGCTGACCAAGGGCGTGGCGCGCATTGGCATGCCGCCCGCTTCGGCTGTGCCGAGCCAGGTGCTGGGCCCCGGAGGGCGCCTCTTCGACGTCACCCTGAGCCCGCTGGAAGGCGAGCGTTGGGCGCTGCGTTTGGCCACGCCGGCGCTGCCCATCGCGGCGGCCATGGAAGCCGAGCTGACCGCCTTGTTCAGCGATTCGCCGTTCCCGTCGGCCATGCTCGACGACGCGTACCGCCTGACGCACGTGAACGCGGCTTACTGCGAATTCACAGGCTTTTCGCGCGACGAGTTGATTGGCACCGACCCGCTGGATTTGTCGCCCGACGAAGACCGCGAAGCGCAGCGTGTGTACCGGCTGCAACTGCTGGCCTCGCGTTCGTTGCAACAGCCGCCACGCCTGCTGGACCGCCGCATTCTTGACCGCAGTGGCCGCGAGCGTTGGTGCCGCGTGGGCTGGCGTGTGTGGTCGGGCGAAGGCGGCACCAATCGCTACCTCACCATCTTGCAAGACTGCACCGCCGAGCATGTGGCGCGTGAGCGCGCCGACCGTTCAGTGCGTGAGTTGGACGACTGGTTCGACCTCAGCCCGGTGGGCATGGTGTTGTTCGACGAACAAGGCCTGCTGGTGCGCACCAACCCCGCCTTTGAGGACCTGACCGATGAGGTGCCGGTGCTGATGTCCGAGGCCCACCCGGCGGTGCGCAAGCTGCTGGCCTGGGAAGGCGGTGGCCCGGCGGCCACGTTGCAGCCGGGGCTGAGCCCGGTCGAGTCGCAAGCCTGGGTGCCGCAGCGCGGCGGCTCGGTGCGCAACCTGCGTTCCATCGTGCGCTGCTACCGCACCGCCAGCGGCCAGCACCGCTACATGGCGGTGGTGGAAGACCGCAGCGTGGAAGAAGAACGCGACCTCGCGCAGATGCAGATCGGCGCGCTGATGGACACGGCGGGTGTGGGCCTGGCCACCTTCGAGGAAAACTCGGGTTGGGTCAACCTGGGCGGGCCGGGTTCGCCGAATGCGGGCGACGAAGGCAACGGCAGCGCGCTGCAGTCGATACGCCGCGAGGTGGTGCTGCCCGAGTCGCTGCCCGAATACGACAAGCTGCAGCACGCGCTGCGCCACGCCGAACGCGCCGAGGTGCGCTACGCGATCCGCCACCCCGAAATGGGCCAACGCTGGCTGCTGACCCGCGTGGAGCCGGGCACGCTGGCTTCGGGCAAGCGCACCACCTCGGTCGTCACGCTCGACATCACCGAGCAGCATTTGTCGCAGCAGCGCAGCGAGGTGCTGCTGCGCGAGATGACCACCATTCTGGAGAGCACCACCGCCGGCATCGCCTACCTGCGCGGCAACATGCTGGTGCGTTGCAACCGCCGCTTCGAGCGCATGCTGGGCTTCACCGCTGGTGCCATGGCGGGTTGCAGCCTGCAAGAGCTGCTGGCCGGCCAACCCGACGCGCCCCAGCTCGTGGCCGAGATCGAAGCCGCGTTGGCGCTGGGCCGCGTGCACGAATCTGAAATGGTGATGGAACTGCCGGGCCGCGCGCGCCAATGGTGCTCGCTGTCGGTGCGGCGCAGCAGCGCGGGGCAAGACGCGGTGGAAGCGATCGCCGTGCTGGCCGACATCACGCGCCTGAAGGCCCAGCAAATCGAGCTTGAGGCGTTGGCCCGCGACCGCGAGCTGATGTTCAGCTTGTCGGAGGTGGGCATTGCCTTCGTGCGCAACGAACGCATCTTGCGAGCCAACGAAGCCTTGTGCCTGTTGACCGGCCTTGACGTCGGGCAGTTGGCCGACGTGCCCATGGCCGACCTGTTTGCAAGCCCAGCCGAGTTTCTGCGGGTAACGAACAAGGCCAATACATCAATGAGGCATTCGGGCCGCTGGCTGGGAGAACGCCAGTTGCGGCGGAACGACGGCACGCTGGTCTGGGTGCAGGTCAGCAAGCGGCTGGTGGACGAAGCCGACCCCGCCGGCGGCTACATCGCGTCGTATGTGAACGTGGACGACCGCCACCGCGCACAGCAGGCGGTGGCCTTGCAGGCCGAGCGCACGCGGGCAATCCTTGATTCGGTGCTGGTGGGCATCGTCACCGTCGGGTCGGGCGGCATTGAGTGGATGAACCGTTCGGCACGCCGCATGTTCGGGGGCGACCTGGCTGACTTCGTGAAGCTGCCGATCAGCACCGTCGCCACGCCCGACCCGGACCACCCATTCCGCCGCACGCAGTACCTCGACGACCTGATCGAAGGTCAGGCCGAAACCTTCGAGTGCAAGGTGAAGGCTCGCGATGGCCGCGAGTTCTGGATCGTCGGCAATGCGGTGGCCACGGGCCGCGACGCGACCGGCCGGCAACTCACCTACGCACTGCTCGACATCGAACGCCGCCGCCAGGCCGAAGCGCGCATCGCCGAGGCGCAGTCGTCGCTGCAACGCATCATCGAAGCGGCGCCGCTGGCCATCACGCTGAGCGACGCGCGCAGCCTGCGGGTGCTGCAAGCCAACGAGGTGGCGGCCAAGATCGTCGAACGCTCACCGAACGAGCTGATCGGCCGCACACCCGAAGAACTGTTCACGCCCGAGCACGCGGCCGAACACCGGCGCGACATGGAACAAGCGCTGGCCGCACGCGACGTGACGCAGCGCGAATACCGCATCCAGATGCTCGGCGAAAGCCGTGTCTGGGACGCCCGCTACATGCCGTTGGCGGCACCCGGCCAGCCGCCCGATCAATTGCTGATGGTGGCGACCGACGTGACCGAGCAGCGCGCCGCGCAAGAAGCCCGCTTCGAGGCGGCCATCGCGCAGCGCGAGATGCTGGTGAAGGAAGTGCACCACCGCATCAAGAACAACCTGCAGGGTGTGGCGGGTCTGTTGCAGCAGATCGGCGCGCGCAAGCCCGAGATGGCGACGGTGATGTCCGAGGTGGTGGGCCAGGTGCAGGCGATCGCGCAGGTGTATGGATTGCAGGTGGGCATGAGCGGGCCGTTGCGCATGAAGAGCGTGCTCGAAGCCATCACCAGCTCGGTGCAGCGCACCTTCGGGCGCAGCATCAGCTTCGACATGCAAGGCCCCGCGCCAGACCGCTGGGCGTTGCCGGAGGCCGAATCCATCCCCATCGCGCTGAGCATCAACGAGCTGTTGACCAACGCCATCAAGCACAGCGTGGGCGTGGCCGACGGCGCGACGCCGGTGAGCTGTCGCCTGGCGTGCAGCGACCACGAGGTGCGCATCATCATCAGCAACAGCGGCGATCTGCCCCCTGGCTTCAACCTGGCGCGCTTCCCGGGCGGTGTGTCGGGCCTGGGCCTGGTGCGGGCGCTGCTGCCCCGGCGCAGTGCCGGCCTCACGGTGGAACAACAAGGCGTGGAAGTGGTCGCAACCGTGAGATTGGTCCCGCCCGGTGTGACGAGATTGACCCTGTCTTGAGCAGGGTTCCGCCACAATTCTTCGACGCTTGCTTCAGGGAAAAAAATGCACAAAGGCAAGATTCTTGTCGTCGATGACGACCGGCTGGTGCTCGCCACGGTGACCCATGGTCTGGCCCAGGAAGGCTACGAAATCATCGACGCCGACAACGGCGATGACGCCATCTTGCTGGCGCGTGAGCACCGGCCCGACCTCGCCTTGCTCGACATCCGCATGGAAGGAAAAAGCGGCTTCGACGTGGCCGCCTACCTGCGCGAGTACTGCCAGATCCCGTTCATGTTTCTTTCGGCTTTTGCTGACGCCGAGACCCTGGCGCAAGTGAAGGCCTTGGGCGCGGTGGACTACCTCGTCAAACCGCTCGACATCCGCCAGATCGTGCCTGCCGTGGAAGCCGCATTTGCACGCATCGGCCGGGGCCCGAGCCCGGTGCCCTACTGCAGGGTCGAAGACCGGCTGCCGTCGTCGCACGATGTGTTGACGCAATCCATTGCGATCGCAGTCGGCGTGTTGATGCAGCGGCATGCACTGCCACGAGCCCAAGCGTTCGAGGCTTTGCAGCGCATGGCCGTCAGCGGCTCGCGAAGCCTTGATCACCAAGCTGAAGAGGTTCTGGCCGCCGCGGAGGCATTGAATCTGCCTCCGCGTTGACGAGAAAGAGCTCAGTCACTTGGTCAGGCTTGTCGGTTTCAATGGATGTGCATCAGGCATGCAGGCATCGATCTTCCTGATGAGTGACGTGGCTCGCCGACCCCTTACTCCGTTCGGGCTGAGCCTGTCGAAGCCAGCGCAGTACTGGGCGCACCCTTCGACAGGCTCAGGGCGAACGGAGGGCTGGCTGAGGTATGTCG
>JAYSYW010000172.1:0-25596 GCA_043727255.1 Rhizobacter sp.
GCACGCAAGCAGCCTCACCTCCACCCGGCCCCAGCTGATGGACGAGTGCCGGCGGCGCATCGTGAACGAGCAGTTGCTGCGCTTGGGGCTCACGCCAACCCCCACCGAGCTGGCATTGCACCTGCAGGCGGGAATGCCTCAACCCGGCGCAAGCCGCGAAGCGCTCGACGCCTTGAGCGCCTGGCTGCTGAGGCTGCGGCAGGCAAACGAGCAGTACGCCATTTACCACCGCGCCACGTTCGACAAGGTGCTTGCCGCCACGTGGTTCGAGTCCTGCACAAAGGCAGCCGGGCTGGGCGTGTGGGCCCTGCGCCGCTACGCCAGCGGCGAGTTCCATGCCCGAGGCGTCGTGCCGCCGCAGCGCCTTGCGAAGTTCTTCGTCAAAACCACCACCGGCTGGGCACCCTCAGGCGCCCGCCGGTGATCAAGAAGCGGGAGCTGAAAGCCCCGAAAGCCGTGTGCGGACCTGGGGCGTTACCGCGCCGAGCAGTGCGCGCACAAACCCGTCGTGGCTCGCATAGCTCGACGCCACATCCGGCGAAACGCTGGACACCCGCACCAGCATGCCGTCAGGAATCTGGCCGACCAGGCCGTAGCCGATCTGCGTGACCAGGCGCTCGGCACGGCCGGTGGCAACGCGGTTGCCCATCGTGAACCAATAAGAGATGGGCTCCGAGCGCGCGCCTTTCTGGGCATGCACCCGCACCACGTTCACATTCGAGTTCGCGCTCGCGCTCGACACCGCCGGCACCGACATTGACAGCGCATCAGGGCGCACGTCGTGAATGGCGAAACCTTGCGCCGCGTAGCAGACCTCTTGCCGGTGCGCCTTCAGGCTGTCGGACTGATCGCCCCCGTAGGCGATGACCAGCATGACGCGTTCGCCCTGGCCGTTGATGTAGGCCCGCGACACGATCTGGTCGTAGATCTTGTCGAGGTTGGCCTGCACATCAGGCGACGGCGAGATGGGGACGATGTCCGGGTCGAGCTTCCAGTCACCGAACTGCGTGGGGATCAGGGTTTCGAGCTTGAACGACGGGTCGGGCATGGCCACCGGGCGCATGGAATAAGACAACGCGGCGCAGCACAGCATGGCGGCGCCCGCGAGCCAGGGAACGGTTTTGCGCATCATGGGGTTCACTTTCCTTGGAGGTTGGGCTCAGCGCGGCGGGTTGTGAATGCACGTTGCAACAGCCAGTCGATCGCCATCAGCGCCATCAGGCCGAACACGAACAGCAGCACGCCCGATGCGTTGTGCAAGAAGCCTTGCCCCACGTCGTCTCCGAAGTGGTACGTCAGCAGAATGAGCACCATCACACGCACGATGTTGGCTGCCACGGCAATGGGCACGATGGCCAGCAGCAGCGCCAGGTTGCGCTTGAGCCCGGGCCGGTAGCTGAGGTGCATGTACAGCACACCCAATGCCGACAGCGAGTAGAGCGAGTTCAGCCCCGAGCAGGCATCGGCCACCAGCATGCGGTAGATGCCGATAGAGATGACCACACCGTCGCGCGCGATCGGGTAACCCGCGTGGTACAGCAACAGTTCAGCAGCCACCGAGACGTACTGCTTGAGGTTCGAAGTCACCGCCACGATCACAAAGCCTGGCAGCGGAATCATGAACACCAGGAAGAACAGCGGAAACCACAGCAAACGCAGCGCGGCCGGTCCCCAGGCCAGCAGAAGAACACCCAACAAGATGGGCAGGTGCCCGCAGACCTCGAACAGCGGCAGATTCTGCGAACGGCCCACGAAGTACAAAAACAAACCGACCGCAAGGCAGGCTGCCCCACCCGTGAAGGCCGGCTTCATGGGCAATGCGAGCAACTCGTCTTTCGCGCGCCAAACCAACCACCAGAACACCGCCACCACCACCATGCCGTGTTCGTAGGCCTCGTCGTTCCACAAGGTGTCGTGCAGGCGCAGGTAGGTCGGCACCAGCAGGGCCAACAAGCCGATCGCCAGGGGCACCCAGGCCTGAAGCGCCGGTGGCGCCACGCGAACGGGGGCGGGCTGAATAACGATGGACATGGAAGCTTCCCTTTGCAGATTGGCGCTCAGCGCTCGTTGATGACGGCGCCCAGCACTTCGACGCTGTGCCGCCCCAGTTGATCGGCCAGCCGCTGAACGTCGACCAGGCGCGTGCGGTTACGGCGCGTCACCAAAAGGCAGCCACTGGCGCGCACGGCGGCGGTGATCGCCTCGCTGTGGTGGGCCGCGGGCGGCGTGTCGATCAGCACGAAGGCGTAGCGCTGCACCAGCTTGCCCAGCAACAGGCCGAACTGCCTGCGCTCGAGCAGGGCCAAGCCATCAGGGTGGGCCGGGCCGGCGGGCAGCACGTGCAACCGTGGCTTGCCGCGCACCGCGCGGATCGGGGCGCGTGCCACCTGCTGCGACAGGTAGCTGCTGAGGCCGGTGTGGTTGTCCACGTTGAAGAAGGTGTGCATGGCGGGCTTGCGCAGGTCGGCGTCGATGACCAGCGTGTCTTCGTCCATTTGCGACAGCAGCACAGCCAAGTTGGCGCAGACGTGGGTGCGGCCCTCACCTTCGCCATGGCTCACGATGGCCAGGGTGCGCTGTTCGGGCTCGCTGCCGAACCAACGCAGCATCAGTTGCGAGCGCACCGAGCGCAGCACCTCACCCTGGGGGTCACGCGGATGGCCGGGCAGCGCCAGTTCAGCGGCCACGTCGTCAACTGCGGGAATGAAATCCACGTCGAACTGGTGTGCCAGCGCGAGGTCGATGTCGGCCCGGGCGACCAGGCCCAGCGCCACCGCCACTTCGCCGAAGCGCCGGGGCTGCGCCTGCGACTGCTGCGCCAGCACGTGCTCGACATGCTTGTTCTCCAGCCGCCCCAACTCGACGAGGATGCTGCCCAGGCGGTGGCTGCCCTCCAGGCAGCTGCCGTCTGACGACGAGCCGGTGGTTTCGCGGAGCCCCGTCGGGGCAATCTTCAGGTTGCGCGCCAAGCTGGTATCTCCTATGCGCCTTGCGCTGAAGTCGTCGATTCGGCCCAACCCAGCGCCTTCGAGGCGCGGGCCGGGCGGGTGCGAGGCAGCGAGCCGAATACCAGCAGCTTGACGCCGGCTTCAAGGTCCTGGGCCGAACGGATGCGGCGGTCGGCCAGCTCCACCAGCAGAGCAGCCGCCAGCCCGAGCAGCAGGCCAACCACCGCACTTAGCAGCAGGTTGCGGCGCACCTTCGGGCTGGACGGTGTGCCGGGCACCGCCGCAGCGTTGAGGATGTACGCGTTGGCCTGCGTGTTCTGGCTTTCCAGGCGGTTTTGCGCCAAGCGCTGCAGCGCCACTTCAAACACACGCTGCGCGTTTTCGGCCTCGCGCATCAGCGTGTGCATCTCGTCGCGCTGCGCCTTGATTTCCAGCACGCGTTGTTTCTGCGACTGCACCACCTTGCGCAGTTCAGTGACGCGCATGTTCTGCCCACTGGACACGGCGGCCACGCTGCCATTTGCGTTGCGCAGCTCCGCATCGAGCCGCTCGCGCATGCCGCTCACTTCGGCCTCCAGGCGTTCGCGTGTCGGGTGGGCCGGGCCCATGTGTTCAGACGCCTGCTGCAGCCGGGTTTCAGCGTGCAGAAGGTCGCTGCGAATCCCCTGCACGACCGGGGTCGAGCCCACCTCGGGCAGGCTGCGCACGTTGGGCGCACTGACCTGCGAGCGGGTGCGGGCATCCACCGCCTGCGACAGGGCAATGGACAGTTGCTGCGACAACTCGGCAAGCCGCGCGCCTTCGATGTCGAGCCGCTCGTCGCTGGCGACGATGCCATTGCGTTGCTGGTAGGCCGACACCTTGGCCTGTGCCTGTTCGGCATCGGCGCGCAGGCTCTTCAATTGTTCGTCGAACCACGTTGCGTACAGCTTCGACGGCTGGTTGCGCAACTCGAGGTTGGTGGCGATGTAGGCCTTGGCAAAAGCATCTGCCACCTGTGCCGAAAACTGAGGGTCGGTGCCGGTGAAGGACAGGGTAACGACCGAACTTTCACGCGCCGGCTTCACGTCGAGGTTCTTCGTCAACAGACTGCCGAAGTAGCCCTCAAAAGAACCCATGCCGTTGGTGGCCTCGCGCCACTGTTCTTGTGCCGCCGGGCTGCGCTCGATGCCGAGGCTGCGAACCACCTCGCGTGCCACTCGCTCGCTTTGCAACACGTCGATCTGGGTCGCCATGTAGGTTTGGGCGGCCATTTGCGCGCCCACGTTGGCGGCCCCCAGCACATCGGTGCCGCGCGGCTCGATCACCATCGTGGTTGAAGCCATGTACTGCCGGGGCAACAACGCCGTGACAACGGCCGTGGCGGCGACCATCACGCCACTTACCAGCACCACCACCCACCAGCGGGCCAGCAGGATGCGCAGAATTTGCTGTGCGTTCATCGCTTCTTCTTTCCTGGGGCGTCCATCGTTCAAAACAAGCTCTCGCGCACCTGCACCACGTCGTCGGGCTCAAGCCGCGTGGACAACTCGGCGTCCACCGTGGTCAAGCCGCCATCGGTGCCGCGGCGTGTGATGCGCAAGCCGCGTTCGGTGCCGCGTGGCGTGAGCCCGCCGCTGGCCGACAGCGCCTGCATCACCGTCATGTCGCGCTCAAGGCGCTGCATGCCGGGGCGCTGCACCTCGCCGTAGATGTAGAACGCGGGCGCGCGGTGCACAAACAGCACGTCGCCCGGCTGCACCGCGATGTCTTGCGCACGTGAAGCGCCGGGGCGAAACATCTGCACCAGGTCGATCTCGATGTTGCGCACCGCTTTGCCTTCGATGCGGCTGAGCACCGCGGTCTCGGCCCCGCCCTGCCCCACGCCACCGGCCTGTGCCAGCGCACCGCTCACGGTGTAGGCCATGTCGAGCACGTACTGCCCCGGCCGGTTCACGTAGCCCAGCACCGCCACCTGCTGGCTGCGAAAGTTCACCAGCGACACGCTGACCTGCGGGCGCTTGAGCACGTTCTTCTGTTCAAGCCCCTGCGCAATCATCTGTTCGACATCGGCCGTGGTGCGCCCGCCCACGGCAAGCTCGCCAAGAAATGGGTAGGTGATGCGGCCTTCGCCATCCACCCGTGTGTCGAGTTGAAGTTCGGTGTTCTGGAAGACGTTGATGCGCAGTTGGTCACCGGCACCCATCGTCAGTGTCTTGCCGGCCACCGGCAGTTGGGGCGATGCCGCACCAGCGCCGAAGCCACAAGAAGCCAGGCACAGCAAGAGCGCGCCCGTGCGCAACGCACGCAGCAAAAGGTTTCGCATGGAACAGGGCCTCCGGGCGGCGATCAGCGCAGGCCCGCCACACCCTTGTCGATCGCGGGGGCGGCTGCGCTTGCCGCCGCCCCTGCCGTCGATGCGGATGCCGGGGCTGAAGCAGCCGCTTCCGCCTTCAGCGCAGCCAGCTTCACGAAGTCGCCCACGTATTCAATCTTGGCCGTGTCGCGCAGCCGCTTCAGTTCGGCGCGCCCCAACTCCTCGCGCTTGCGCGTGCCCAGAAACTGTTCGATCAGCGGCGTGGCCTTGGCCTCGTCGATCGCCTGCGGCTGAGAGGCCAGCACCTGCAACACCGTCACCTTCTGGTCGGTGGTGAACACGGCGATCTCGCCGTCTTTCAACGCGCTGATGCGTTCGACCTGCCCCATCGGGAGCTGCTCGGCGCCGCGCACGGCAGAGTTGGCCGCCACCTGGTGGTTGTTCTTGCGCAGCCAGGCAGCCACATCGTTCATGTTCTTCGACGAAGCCGCAACCTTCTTCAGCTCATCAACGCGATCGAGGCCGATGTTGGTGGCCAGTTCCTGCAGGCGGAAAACGCGGCGCTGAGAAAACAGCGCGGGGTTGTCGGCGTAGTACTTCTTGACCTCTTCCGCGCTCGGCCGCGCCTGGGCGGCAAGCGTCTTTTGCAGGTAGGCCTGGGCCAGGATCTGCGTGCGGTTCTGTTCCATCGCGGACAGCACGTCGGGGTCACGGTCGAGCTTCTTTTCCATCGCCTGCTGCATCAACAGCTTCTGGTCGATCAGGCCTTCGACGATCTGCTTGCGCGCAAGGTCCAGCTGCTCGGGCGCAACGCCCTGCATGCGGGCAAGTTGCTCGTTGACCTGGTGAACCGACAGTTCGCCGTCGTTGACCTTGACGGCCACTTGCGATGAGGTCTTCTTCTCTTTGTCTTTGTCTTTGTCCTTGTCAGAGCCGGAGCCGGAGCAGGCGCTCAGCAGGGTCAGGCTCACCAGCAGGGCGGAAGAAAGGCGCAAGAAGGAAGGCATGGCGGGGTGTTCAGGCGTTGAAAGAAGCCATGACCATACCCACGGCCCATGAAGAATCCGTGTCAGCCGCGCGCTGCCCGCTGCTTGCAGCCCGCGCATTCGCGGGGTGTCGCCCCGACATAGGCCGTTCGGCTCATGGCATTCGCCAACTGTCACAAACCGGAGGGCAAACGCGGTGACGCGCATGGTCCGAACGGATGCGCACGCTTAACCGCACTGTCATTCGCGCAGCCGATCATTTTTCCTCTGACAACTCACGTGTGACTCACACGAGAACCATGCCGCAGGAGAAGGTCACCTTGCTTGCTTCACTGACGTGCCGTGTGGATGCGCAGGCTTTGCCGCGTGGCACCACGCGCCTCGGCGAACCTTCATCGAACGGCTCGACGCCGGACACGTGCGCGCAATGACACCCCCCCCACGCCACGCCCCCGCCACGGCCGCGCAGCGTGGCTCCATCCGTTGGTACTGGAACCGTTTGCGAGTCATGGAAACGCTTGAACTTCCCCACCGCGCGGCCACCGCGCTCGGCAATTGCGCCGACCGGACCTTGGCCTTCGTTGGGGCCTTGTCGCCTGAACCGCGCCTGCGTTCCGAACCGCCCGCTTCATGGCTGAGCCTGGCAACGCCCACGCTCGACGCCGCACCCTACTTGCGTGAGGCCGACGCACTTGCGGCGGGGCGGTTGCAAAGGCTCGATGGCAGCACCCTCGACCTGGGCGCCCTGCCCGATTGGTCGCGCACCGAGCCGCGAGCGGATCAACCCACGCCGGGCGATGTGCGCCACGCGATGGAAATGCACCGCCATGGCCACCTGGTGCGCCTGGCGCAGGCATGGCGCCTGAACGGCGATCAACGGCACCTGGCGGCACTGCTGCGCCAGCTCGATGCCTGGCTCGACCAGTGCCCATACCCGCAAGGCGTGGCGTGGGCCTCGGCGCTTGACGTGGCGCTGCGCCTGATCAACTGGTCCATCGTGTGGCAGTTGATCGACGGCCACCGCGCTGGCGGTGCGCTGCCACACCCGCTGCGCAAGCGCTGGGTGGCCAGCGTGTACCAGCACGCACGCTTTGTGCGCCAGAACAAGTCGCGCTATTCATCGGCCAACAACCACTTGCTGGGTGAGCTGATGGGTCTGGTGGTGGCGCAGGCCACCTGGCCGTTGTGGCCCGAGGTGGTGCGCTGGGGCGCAGCCGCGCGCCGGGCGGTTTATGTGGAAGCGATTCTCCAGGTGCACCCCGACGGCGTGGGCTGCGAGCAAGCCTCGTGGTACCAGGGCTTCGTGTTCGAGCTGCTGGCCCTGTTCGTTCACATTGAACAGGCCCAAGGCCATGTGGTGGACGACCGCGTGCTGCGGCGCATGGGCGCCATGGCGCGCTTCGCCGCGAGCCTGCGCGACCGCAACGGCCGCGTCTCGCACCACGGCGACGCCGACGGCGCGCACGCCCTGGCGCTGGGCTTCCAGGCCGACGACGCCACCGACCGGGTGCTCACACTCGCCGTTGCCATGGGCATCGCCCCCGAGCTGCGCCCGTTGATCCAACACCCTTGCGACAGCGCGGCGTGGCTGCTGGGGCAGAACGACGACGCCGCTTCGACCGACACCGACGGCGACCGGGCCACCACGCGCGCGTTGTTGCCGCGCGCCTTTCCCGAAGGCGGCTACTACCTGCTGGGCAGCCGCTTCGGTGAAGCCGACGAGGTGATGCTGACGGTTGACGCCGGCCCGCTGGGTTACCTGGGCATCGCCGCGCACGGGCATGCCGATGCGCTGTCGCTTCGCCTGTCGGTGGCCGGCCACCCTCTGTTGGTCGATCGCGGAACCTGCGTCTACAACACCGAACCCGCCTGGCGGCATTTCTTCCGGAGCACGCTGGCACACAACACCGTCTGCGTGGACGGCGCCGACCAATCCGAGTACGGCGGGCCCTTCTTGTGGTTGCGCAAGGCACGCTGCCAGGTCAGCTCGTTCGTCAGCGTGGACGGCGCCGGGCACCTGGACGCCATGCACGACGGCTACCGCAGCGCGCATGGGTTGATCCACCGCCGCCGGGTCGATTGGCTGGGCGCATCGCGCCACTTCATCGTGACCGACACCTTGTCGGGCAACGGCCCGCACGCGATCGCCATGGCCTGGCATTTCGACCCGCAATGCAGGGTCGAGCTGCGCGGCGACACCGTTCATGTCCGATCCGGCCCGGTGACGCTTCAACTCGTGCCGCAACACAGCCCCGTCAAAGGCCACTGGACGCTTCACCACGGCGCCACCGATTCCATGCTCGGCTGGCATTCGCCAGCGTTCGGGGTTCGCGTGGCCGCACCGACGCTCGTGTGGCACGCAGCCATTCACGGGCCCACCACGTTCGTCACCCGCATTGACATCCAAACCATCGAGGAAGACACCCGTGAGACAAAAAATTCTGGGCTGTGAGGTGGACAACCTCTCCATGACGGAAACGCTGGACCGTGTTGGCAAACTGATCGCCACCGGCCGGCCGCACCAGCACGTCGTGATCAACGCCGACAAGGTGGTGAAGGCGGCCCGCGACCCGGCGCTGGCCGAGATCATTGCGCGCTGCGACCTCATCAACGCCGACGGCATGCCGGTGGTCTGGGCCTCGCACCTGCTGGGCATGCCGCTGAAAGAACGCGTGACGGGGGTGGACCTGTTCTTCAACCTGTTGCAACGCGCCGAAGAACGCGGCTGGCGCATCTACTTCCTGGGCGCCCGCGAAGCGGTGGTCAGCGAAGTGGTCAAGCGTGCCCGCCTGAAGCACCCACGCCTGCAGATCGCCGGCCACCGCAACGGCTACTGGCCGCTTGAGGATGAACAAGACGTGGTCGATGAGATCACCGAGTCGCGCCCGCACATCCTGTTCGTCGCCATCAACTCGCCGCGCAAGGAAGAGTTTCTTGCGCACTACCAGCAGCGCATGCGCGTGCCCTTCGCCATGGGCGTGGGCGGCACCTTCGACGTGATGGCCGGCCTGACACAGCGCGCCCCTGTGTGGATGCAGCGCAGCGGCTTCGAGTGGTTCTATCGCTTCTTGCAAGAGCCACGCCGCATGTTCCGCCGCTACTTCATCGAAGACATGGGCTTCTTTGTGCTGCTGGGTCGCGCCATGGTGCAGCGTTGGCGGCTGCGCGTGACCGAAAGCCGGGCCTGAGGAGTGGTTGAGAGTTTTTCCGCTGCGCCCGCATGCCCCCTCCCCCTTTTGGGGAGAGGGAGCCAAAACCTGAGCCTTTGACGCCGCCATGAAACGCATCGTGATGATGGGCACCGACTTCGGCCAGCGCGGCGGCGCATCGGCCGTGCTCACCGCGTGGCGTGATGGTGGGCTGATGGACGAATGGGGAATCCGCTTCATCCCCACCCACCGCTCGACCGGCCGGGTTCAAAAGATCGGCATCGCCCTTGGCGCCTGCGTTCGGCTGGCGACGCTGCTGGCAAGCCGACAGGTCGAGGCGGTGCATGTGCATGTGTCGTCAGGCGGCAGCTTCTTGCGCAAGCTGCCGCTCTTTGCCATGGCGCTGGCCGCGCGGCGGCCGTTGATCGTGCACGTGCACGGGGGCAACTTCATCGGCTTTCACCGCAACGCCAGCCCGTTGATGCGGGCCGCCATCAACCTGTGCCTGCGGCGTGCGCAGGCGGTGGTGGCGCTGTCGCCAAGCTGGGCGCGTCGCCTGGCCGATCTGAGCGGGCGGCGGGTGGACTGCATCGTCAACCCCGCGCCCACCGCACCGCCTTCGGCCTGCGACCGACCCGCCCCGCCCGGCCTGCGCGTGCTGTTTCTGGGCCACCTGCTGCGTGAGAAGGGTGTGTTCGATCTTCTGGAGGCGTTCGCCCGGATCACCCACGCGCACCCCGATGCAACGCTGGAAATCGCTGGCGAAGGCCTGTCGAAAGAAGTGCGCCATGCAGCCGATGCCTTGGGCCTGGGCGACCGGGTGCGCTTGCATGGGTGGGTTGACGGTGCGCGCAAGGAACGGCTGCTGGCGCAAGGCACGCTGCTCGTGCTGCCTTCCTACATGGAAGGCATGCCGGTGTGTGTGCTGGAAGCGATGACCCACGGGCTGCCCGTCGTTGCAACCAAGGTGGGCGGCATTCCCGACCTCGTGCAAGACGGCGTGACCGGTTACCTGGTCGAACCAGGGAAACCCGCCTTGCTTGCCGAGGCCATCGACAAACTGCTCGCGGCCGCCGGCACACGCCACCGCATGGGTGTGGCCGCGCAGCGCATCGCGACGCAAGGCTTCGGCATCGCCGCCGTGCGGGGGCAGCTTCGGCAGGTCTATGCATCGCTGGGCATCGAGGCCCCGTCGCGCCCCATCAGCAGAGTGAAAACCCTCGAACGCTGAATACCCCCGGCCCAAACGGACCATCCTTGCGCCTTCATCGACATGATCACGACACGGACGGTGGCGAGCATCGAAGGCTCACCCTCCCTGCGGAGACATTGAATGAACGAAACCTCGGCAAATGCCTCCCGGCGCCGCCTGCTCAAGAGCGGAGCCGGCCTTGCCGCCGCGCCATTCGTCACCACGCTCGGCATGATGGCGACGCGCAATGCGCAAGCCCAGACCGCTGGCTGCGCGCGCCTTGTCGGCATGATCGCCAGCCCCTACGGCACGGTGGCCCCGGTGGCCGACCTCACCACCGGCTTGAATCTGCTGCAACTGCCACCGGGCTTCAGCTACAAGTCGATGGGCTGGCGTGATGACCCGATGACCGACGGCCGCCTGTGCCCCAACGCCCACGACGGCATGGCCGTCGTGCGCTCGCGCCGCGTGGGCCGCAGCACCGAGCTGACGCTGATCCGCAACCACGAACTGGGCACCGCCAGCGCCGCCAGCCTGCGCCTCGTCAACGCCCCCGTCTATGACCACTCCGGCACCGGCAACCTGCCTTCCGGCGGCACCACGACGATGGTCGTGCGCGACGGCGTGATGGTCGAAGTGCGCCCATCGCTCGGCGGCACGATGACCAACTGCGCTGGTGGCGTGACGCCCTGGGAAACCTGGCTGACCTGCGAAGAAAACAGCAGCGACCGCACCAGCGTCGGTGGCCGCAAGCACGGCTACGTGTTTGAAGTCAGCCCGAACCCGGGTGAAACGACCGCACAACCCATTTTCGACATGGGCCGCTTCAACCACGAAGCCGTGGCCATCGACCCAAGCACCAACTTCGCCTACGAGACCGAAGACGCCAACCCCGTGGCGGGGCTGTACCGCTACGAGCCCGACAACACCAGCGGCGGCGTCAACACGCTGGCCGACGGCGGCACGCTGAAGGCAGCGCGCATCCGCGCCATCGTGTCGTCTTGCTACACGACGGTCGAGCAAGCCAACCAGACCGGCTTCGCGGCCCCCTTCCTCGGCGACGAGTACGAGCTGGAATGGGTCGAGCTGGCCACGCCCGACTCGAACCCGACCACCGCCAGCGTGCTGGGAACCACCCGCAACGTCAGCGGCCCGTTCGCGCAAGCCTGGGCGCAAGGCTGCGCCCGCATGCTGCGCGGCGAAGGCATCTGGTACCACGCCGGCAAGATCTACATCGTGGACACCGCCGCTGGCGCCGAAGGCTGCGTGTGGGAACTGACGCTCGCCACGCAACGCATCAAGGCGATCTACGTCAGCCAGACGCAACTGGCCGGCAACAACGTGGACAACATCACCGTCAGCCCGCGCGGCGGCATCTTGTGCTGCGAAGACGGCGGCAACAGCAACGACGGCACGCTGGGCAACGGCGCGCGCCTGTTCGGCCTGGCGCTCGACAGCAAGCCCTACCTGTTCGCCAAGAACAACATCAACTTCACGACGGCCCAGTACGCCGCAGCCGGCAAGAACCTGCAAGGCGGTACGGGCAACCAACTGGGCGGAGAGTTCGCCGGAGCCTGCTTCGACCCGACCGGCCGCACCCTCTTCGTCAACGCCCAAACGCCTGGCGTCACCTTCGCCATCACCGGCCCCTGGGCCAACGGCAACCTCTGACCAGGACTCATTTCATGCAGCGCAAACTTTTTGCAGCCGCCGCGCTGTGCGCCGCGCTGTGCGCACCGGCCGGCGCTGTCACGCTGATCTCGTCGAGCACCGGCGGGGGCAACGTCGTCACCGACTACAGCGCCGACGGCCTGATCTCGTTCGACCTCGACATGGCGAGCACTGCCCTCACCAGCTTGAGCTATCAAATCACCGCCGCCGATCTGTTGAGCCCGCTGAACTTCAGCGCGGTGGTGCGCAACTACACGGGCGAAGGTCTCGACCACCTGTTGTTCAACCTCGACCGCAGCCACTTCGACAGCATTGGCAGCGTGTCGCGCACCTTTGGTGGCACGGCCTCCGTGTCGCTGACCGACGCAGGGCACACGGCCCGCATCGCCTTCAGCAGCCCCGAGTACCTTGACGTCGCCATCGGCAACCCGACCGGCATCAACGGCCGCACCGACTGGCAGATCAGCCCCGTGTCACTGCGAGCCGGTGACGTGCTGACCTTCACCACCGCCGTGCCTGAACCCGGCACCTACGCGCTGATGCTGGCCGGCTTGGCCGCCGTGGGGTTTGTCGCGCGCCGCCGTCAAAACAAGGGCTGAACAACGCCCTCTCACAAGCGACTTTCATACGCGGCTTCGGCCGCGTTTTTTTTGACCGGCCTGGGCTGCGGCGCCCCTTGGCAAGCCAGATGCCGAACGGCTCATTCGGTGGTCCGACACCCGTAAAAACGGGCTGAACGGCTCATTGCCCCCCGGCTTTCATCATGGAACTGTCTCACGCAATCGGCACATTCAACGTGTGGCGTTGCGCACTGCCCGGGCAAGTTTTTCGCCCTGCGACCTGTTCCGCCGCCAGTCACCTTCCCACCCAGTCACTACACGCCAGGAGCCTCCATGAAGGGCAGCAAGCACCCCAAGAACGACCTCACGCTGAACGCGTCAGGCAACCCGTCGATCCACGACGTCATCGCCCAGGT
Organism: Rhizobacter sp.; assembly: GCA_043727255.1. Classification (GTDB taxonomy): domain Bacteria; phylum Pseudomonadota; class Gammaproteobacteria; order Burkholderiales; family Burkholderiaceae_C; genus Rhizobacter. The sequence continues at coordinate 13,219 of JAYSYW010000172.1, forward strand.
CGATGAGAGCCGCCGTCTCTTCGTCAAAGGTTCGGCCAGCGCCACGGCGCTTGCAGCGGCAGGCGGGCTGACGCTGTCGGGCCTGGTCAACACCGTGCACGCCGCGCCCGTGCCAGCCAGCCTGGGCTTCCCCGGCATCGGCTTCGAGAGCATTCCCGCCAGCCTTGCGCCGGTTGCCGATGCGGTGCGCGTGCCAGCCGGCTACACCGTGCGTTCGTTCGTTTCGTGGGGCGACCCCATCATGGCGGGCGGCGTGCCTTTCGCCGCTGACGCCAGCAACACCGCCGCACAGCAGGCCCGCCAGTTCGGCGAGCACAACGACGGCATGAACTTCTTCCCGTTCACCGGCTCGGCTGGCGTGCCCACGCCCGACCGCGGCATCCTGGTGGTGAACAACGAATACACGCACGAAGAGATCCTGTTCACGGACGGCCAGGTTGGCGCATCGGGTTACAGCCTCGCCAAGGCCCGCAAGTCGCAGGCAGCGCACGGCGTTTCGCTGCTCGAAGCCCGCCGCATCAACGGCGCGTGGACGGTGATGAAGAACTCGCCTTACGGCCGCCGCATCACAGCCAACACGCCGATGCGTGTGTCAGGCCCCGCCGCTGGCCACCCACTGTTGCAGGTCAACGAATACAGCGTGACCGACGGCGCCACCTCGGCCACCGGCAACACCACCGACGGCCGCACCGCGCTCGGCACCATCAACAACTGCGCCCACGGCATCACGCCCTGGGGCACCTACCTCACCTGCGAAGAAAACTTCAACGGCAACTTCGGCGCGACCGCCGCGCTGCCGACGCCCACCTCGGAGACGGGCAAGCTCTACAACCGCTACGGCGTCAACGCCGCCGGCTTTGGCTACCGCTGGCACACCGTTGATGCGCGCTTCGATCTGGCCGTCAACCCCAACGAAGCCAACTTGTTTGGCTGGGTGGTCGAGATCGACCCATACGACCCGCGCAGCGTGCCGGTCAAGCGCACCGCGCTGGGCCGCATGAAGCACGAAAGCGCGCAGTACGTGGTGGACACCAGCAACAAGCTGGCTCTCTACATGGGCGACGACGAGCGCAACGAATACATCTACAAGTTCGTTGCGGCCGGCACCTACAGCACGAGCAACCGCGCCGCCAACCGTGAGCTGCTTGATGCCGGCGTGCTGTACGTGGCCCGCTTCAACGCTGACCTGACCGGCCAGTGGATTGCACTGCTGCCGGGCACGATCGGCAGCAACGGCGTGGCCCTGCGCGACAACCCCAACTTCCTGGGTGCGAACGACGCCGAGGTGCTGGCCAAGATCCTCATCAAGACCCGCATGGCCGCTGACGCCGTGGGCGCCACGATGATGGACCGCCCCGAATGGACCGGCGCCCGCCCGCGCATTGGCGGTTTCAGCAAGATCGAGCTGTACTGCACGCTGACCAACAACAACCGCCGTGGTTCGTCGGCCACGCCCACCCGCAACGCCGCCGATGGCTCGACCACAGCCGGCTCTGCGCGCCCGGCCGTCGATGCCGCCAACCCGCGTGCCGACAACGTCTACGGCCACATCATCCGTTGGCAGGAAGACGGCGACTCGGTGCTCGCCACCACCTTCACCTGGGACTTGTTCTTGCAGGCCGGTGACAGCGCCACCGCCAAGACGCCAGCCGCGCGCTACGTCGGCAACATCGTCGATGTGCCCGGCGGCAGCGCCGACTTCGGCGCCCCTGACGGCTTGTGGTTCGACGCCTTCGGCCGCCTGTGGGTCCAGACCGACCAGGCCGGCAACGCAGCCGGCGACTGGGTGAACATTGGTGCCAACTGCATGGTGTGCGCCGACCCGAACACCGGCGAAGCCCGCCGCTTCCTCACCGCCCCGCCGAACGCCGAAGTGACCGGCGTCACCATGACCCCGGACGGCCGCACGATGTTCGTCGGTTTGCAACACCCGGGTGAAGACTCCACCGCCGCCAACCCGCAGCAGTACTCCAGCTGGCCGGCCAGCCAGTGGAGCACCCAGGCCGACGGCGTGACGCCGCTGCCCCTGGGCCGCCCGCGTTCGTCGGTGGTCGTCATCACCAAAGACGACGGCGGCGTGATCGGCACCTGACCCGCACCCGAACCCGACCCACCCGCGTTTGCACCCGCACCCGCGCGTGGGTCCCACCCATCAAGGAGTTCCACCATGTTTTCTCGCAAGACCTGGGTGTCCGCAGCGGCCCTTGCCGCCCTGTTGATCCAGACCCCCGCCCATGCGGACCTGATCACCGATGCAGCGGCCATCGTCGGCCCCCGCAACGTGATCACCTTCGACGGCTTCGATGGCCTGAGCACCTTTGGCCCGGTCAACGTCGGCGCCGAAGTCGGCGATGTCGTGACCTTCACCTCCACCCCGTTCACCGAGATCGGCGCCTACGAGCGCAGCCTCGGCCAGAACGGCTTGTGGGGCGTGGGCGAACGGTTCGTGGCCAGCGAGTTCTTCGGCAATGCCGGTGAACTGGGCTTCACGTTCACCACCGGCGTGGCATCGGTCGGCGCATTCCTGAACCAGTTCCAGGCTGGCGCCACGCTGGGCTCGCTGCTGCTGCTGGCCTACGACATCGACGGCAACACCCTCGAGACGCACCGCGTCAGCATCGACACCGACCCGTTTGGCTACAACGAAGGCCAGTTCTTCGGCATTCGCCGCACCAGCGCCGACATCTACGGCTTCGGCGTGGCCGATGGCAGCTTTGTGCTCGACAACCTGACCTACACCGCGCCGGTTCCCGAGCCGGGCACGGTGGCCTTGCTGGTCGCGGGCCTTGGTGCCTTGGGCCTGTTACGCCGCCGCCGTCACCCGCGTTAACCGCGTCAATCGACTCCACATCGCCCTGCCGGGCGATGTTTTCTTTTTGGGAGCTTATTCACCATGTTCATTCAAAAAACAGGTTTCGCCGCGGCCGCTGTGCTGGCCGCAGCCTTGTCGGCCCCTGCCAACGCGGTACTTGTCACCGACTCGGCGTTCATCAACGCCCCGCAAAACGTGATCACCTTCGACGGCTACGACAGCCTGACCACCGTGGGGCCTGAAAACGTGGGCGCCGAAGTCGGTGACACGGTGATGTTCACGTCGTCACCGTACGCCGAACTGGGCGCCTACGAGCGCGACCTGGGCAACAACGGCCTGTGGGGCGCGACCGACCGTTTCGTCGCCAGCGACTTCATTGCGCCGCGCGGCACGCTCACCTTCTCGTTCGAGGTGGGCATGTCGGGCGTGGGTGCCTTCTTCAACCAGTTTCAGGGCACGCGAGCCAACAACCTGACGCTGATCGCCTATGGCATCGACGGCCTGGCGCTGGAATCGCACAACTACAGCCTCGACACCGATGCCTATGGCTACAACGAAGGCCAGTTCCTCGGCATTCAACGCACCGGCGCCGACATCTACGCCTTCGGCATCGCCGATGGCACCTTCGTGATGGACGACCTCACCTACACCTCGGCCACCGTCACCACGGCCGTCCCAGAGCCCACCACCTGGGCGCTCATGCTGGCCGGGCTGGGCCTTGTCACGCTGAGCTTGCGCCGCCACAAGCAAGCTTGAGAGAAGCTTCAAGCGGCTGCCAAAGAGCACCGGCTTGTAAGAAAGGGGCCACCGCGGGGTGGCCCCTTTTTTTTGGGCGCTTTTACGTGCGATGAATGGCCTCTGCAAGCCGTTCGATGTTGCGAAAGGCGAGCAAGTGGGTGTCTCTGTCCAGAATCATGAGCTTCGCGTTCGGCAGGGCATTGGCGAAACTCGTCACCATGTCGGTTGGCACCAAACCATCGTGCGTGCCGTGCCAAAGATGCACCGGCACGCGGATCTCGCGCAGATCGATGGACCATGTTCGGTTGAGCAACACACTCTCCATGGCCCATGCACGCGCGCCTTGTCGCAATGATTCCATCATGGATGCCACGAAGTACGGCAGGTGGTCGGGTGTGGTGATGTAGTCGATGTCCGCGTCGGTGAGGCTGAACGCGTTGTTGTTGTTGCGCCCCGCCGTCATCATGGTCAGCAGCGACTCAACGGTTTGCCCGAACAGCGCGAGTTCCATGGTGGGGCGCAGCAAGCTCGGCACCACCCTGAAAAACTGATTCATCATGCTGTTCAGCGTCGATGGCGAGTCTGAAGCCAGGATGTGGTTTATCGGTGGAACAACAGCCGTGCAGTGAACACTCCGAATGCGATCGGGCAGCGCCCAGGCACTGTGCAGCGCATGCGCACTGCCGGCCGAAGCGCTGAGCACGTGTGCCGTGTCGATGCGCAGTTCATCGAGCAGCGCCCGCACATCCGCAGTGAAGTCGCGATAGTCGCGGCGCTCGACAAACGAGCTGTGGCCATAGCCGGGTCTGTCCATCGCAATCAGTCGCACGCCCAGATCGCGCAGCCGGTCGGCGTGAATCAACAGCTCCAGACGCGACGCGTTCAGCGCATGAAAGTAGAGCACGGGCACGCCATTGGGCGCGCCGTACTCCGCGTAGCTCAATTGCCGGCCATCGGCAAGTTGCAGCAGGCGCGAATGCGCCAGGCCGGTGATGTGCGGCAACAGCTTCGAGTTCTGGCTGCTCCCCGCCTGTTCCAGCACGATGTTTCGAAGCACCAAGGCGAAGAGCGCGTTTTGGTTGTGCACGCCGGTCTTGATGTAAATGTTCTTGATGTGCTGCCGCAAGGTGTTGAGCGTGATCTGCGCTTGCTCGCAGATGGCTTCAAGCTCCATGCCTTGGATGGAAAGGTCGATGACTTCGATCTCGCGCGTCGTGAGCCCAGCGCGCTTGCCAAGGCAAACGATCGATTGTTTGATGCAGCGATGCCGATCGATCAGCAACAAGGAATACGAGTTCGGACCCGCATGGTTGTGGGGTGCCTGATTCTTGTAGACATAGATCAGCAAGCCCTGCTTCGAACCCGTCGGGGCCGATTGCTCTTGGCCTGATGGGCTGATGCGTGCGCTGATGTATGGCTGTTGGTTGGCTTGTCCCATCAACTCTGACAAGAAGCCGGGTTCCCGGCAGAACAGCACGCCATCCTTGATGCAAAACACAGCGTCGTCGCCCATCAAGGATTCGGCGTCGCGGTTCAGACCCAGGATGCGCATGTGGTCGTCGATCACGATGATCGGCGGCGCCACAGCGTCGATGATCTCAAGCACGCGCTGCCGCTCGCGTTGCATCGCCGAGTGCGCGGCGCCCAGTCGCAATGCCCTCTTGATGTGGCTCAGGATCACGCGTGTCAGCGGCGTGTCATCACGGCTGCGGTCTTCGCGAAAGTGAAACAGCAGTTGGTTGCGCAGCCGCGCCAGATTCTCTGCATTCAGAGTTGTTTGGTAGATGGCTTGCAGCAACGCTTCTGTGGGCGCGTTGTGGCAGGGTGACGCGAGTGCCGGGTCGTTGCGCGTGTCGAGGTCGAAGTCGAGGTCAAGCACGGGCGCGAACGACGCTGTTGTTTGAATCATCGCCATGGCAAGGGATGAATGGGTTCAGGTGATGCCGTGGCGTGGTCGGCCACTGCCGTTGCAAGGTGCTCCCCCATCGATTGCAGGATCACCGCATGCAGCGTCTCGAACAAGATCAGGCCGATGCTCTTTTGGTCGGTGGCGCCGAGTTTCCGGAAAACGGATTTGAGTTGCGCGCGCGAGGTTTCGATGGACCGCCCGGACAGCCCTGCGTACTGCTTCAACGGCATGCCCTGCGCGAGGTTCCACGCGAGGGGCAGCTCCTTGTCGGTCAATGCGTATTGGCGTTGCACGTGCCGGGCAAGCAACGCCGGTGGCGTCGCGATTTCACTGGGTCGCCCTTGATCGCAGCGTTCGTGGATCAGAAGCAGCACACTGAACTGCAAACTCGATGGCAGTTCGCGAACCGCGAAATCGGTCGTCTCAGAGGGTGGAAGCGCACGTGCGTAGGCAAGCTTCTTCAGCTTGACGTCGAGGCCGTTCAATTGCAGGTGGTGGTGCGGCTTGAACGGATCGGCGACGAACTCGTGCAGCGCACGATCGAAAGCGGCTTGCTGTGACGGCAGACACAGGCGCCGCCCACGGAGGGCAAGCCCTTCGGTTCGGGTGAGCGTTTCGCGGCCTTGACGATTGATCAGCACCACGTTCAGCTGCTCGTCCAGCAGCGCAATGCCCATGGGCATCACATCGATGACGCTGTAGAGGGATGCCACGCTTTCCCGCGCGGCATCGAGCGATTCATTGAGCGCCAGGGCCGAATACAAGTGTGAGCACAACGCATGGAACTCACGCTCTTGGTTGGCAGTGAATCCGTCCGGCGAACCGCTCTGCGCCGAAACAGCTGGCCAATGGGCGCGATGGGCGGGAGGGCGAGCGTTGACGCTGCGCAGACCTGAAAGACGGGTCTCGTGCCGCAGCGATGGCGCCACCCCGGGTGGCCCACCCGGCTTGACCGACTTGGCGCCAATGCGTGTTGCCCAAGCCCGCATCAGCGATTCCCAGTGTTCCGGCCAATCTTTCGGCCAAGCCTGCGAGCCGGGCTTGCCCATCACCGCGTCAATGCCATCGGTCTCGATCAGCTCATACAGCTGATCGAGCAGGCAAAGCCACTGAAGGTCGTAGCCATGATGGTCATGGTCATGAACAGGGCTGCCGTCTGTGGACGGCAGCCGCGTGTTGAAAGTGAGCTGGCCCATGCGTTTGTTGTTCCTGAAAACAGTGGGGGCTGCGCCTGACGCAACTCCGGGGGCGTGAACGCCCCACGGCGCGGATCGGCGCTTCGCCCAGTGTCCCCGGCCAGCTCAATTCGCATCAGAGGGCTTAACCCGATTTGGGTATTCAACCCACCGACTTGCGTGCCTATAACGGCCAGGCCCTGTCGCAGCAGGCGCATCCACATAGAGACAACCTGAGGTTCATCCATGCATAAATTTCTGTCGAAACCGTTGTTGTTGTGCGCTCTGGCGCTCGGCATCACCAGTACTGCCCACGCCGACCAGCTCGTGTCGTCGTCGATTCTCAAATCGACCGAGCGGGGCCTGTTCATGACGAACGGACGCTATTTCGTTGCCGGACAAGGGGGCATCCATGAAATCAAGCGATCTGTGGACACCAGCCCCAACTGCCAAATGGACCCGGCCTCTGGCAACACGGTGTGCCTGTTGGTTTCAACCGCATACGGGGCCGACACCTGCAACTTTTCGGGAATGACGACGGACAACACTTACTTGTATGCGGCATGCACCGTGGCAGATGGAACTGGGGTCTTGAGCCAGCTGGCTCCGCCCAAGCGCGCGGCGCTGTTTCGAATCAAGCCAGGCGCCGGCGCGACCGCCGAGGTGAAGATCAAGCCGTTCCCCACACCCGTTTGGTACAACGGCATGGCGATGCTCGACGCGAGCACGATCCTGATGACGCCATCGGCCCCGCTCGGCACCAAACCGGCCATCGTCAAACTGAAGATCACCAGCACGGCACTCGACCACACCGTCAGCGAATGGCTGCCGGGTTCGGTGTTGTACCTGCTGCCCAACGGCATCCAGGTCAGCAACGGCTACCTGTACTTCAGCGGCGGCCAGAACCTGTTCCGCATCCAGATCAAGAGCAACGGCTCGGCGGGCATTCCTGTGTTGATGTATCAGACGACGATCAATCAGGTGATCGATGACCTGACCGTGAGAGGCGATTGGGTCGCGATCGGCGAGTACGGCATCGTCAACGGACTGGGCATCAACTCCATCACCCTGGTTCACAAAACCGCGCTGGGTCCGCCGGTCAGGCTGTGGACTGGTTTGAATCAAGTCAGCAGTCTTGCCGTCGACCCGGGAACGTTCGGTACGCCAGGAAGCTTCATCGGCACGGACTTCTTTGGGGGCGGCATCCACCGCTACTTCTACTGACCTGCCTGAGTCCAGTCACCTGAGCAAAAACGCTCAATGCGTGTCAAACCGCAGCGCCGGGAGCCAACATGGCCTCTCGGCGCTGCCTGCCGCAAGCCTGAGCGCCATGGCCGCTCGGCGTGCCGCCGAGTGCGTAAAGACCGGGAGAATGCGTGTTCGTGTCGCGTTCCTGGGCCCTCGCTTCATGAACGCGCTATTAACCCTGAACTTGCAGGGGCAAAAAACCGGTTTTTGTGCATGGCCTTACGGGCCAAAAACAACGACTTTTGAGCACGAATTGGCCTTTTCTTCTGCGGGATGAACGACCCCGGGAAAACCCGTTCCTCCTCTGAAATGCGTGTCTTTCGACCCCTCTCGCATGCAACCGCACGAGAGTGCTTGGACGAGCAACCCCCTAGGTCCACCGTCTTGTGTGCGGTGCAGCAATCCACTTAACCTGCACCTCAATCGCGGGGAGCAGAACCGCGCCCTGGGAACAAAGAAAGAGTTGTCGACCACGACATCCACCCGCGTTCATTCGCGGGCTTTCTGACTTCGTCAGAGCCTCCCGGCACCCCTGCTCATTGCGTTGGCAAGGGTCGGCGGTGGCGGCCTCTGCCGCAAGGCATTCACAGGGTGTTGCGTGCATTCGCACCAGCACGATCAGCGTAAACAACCATCGAAGTTTCAACACATGCGCGCTGTTCGAAACAGCGCGCTAGCGGCTGAATTCGACGTCTGTCATGTAAGGAGTTTCGGTGACGCTATTCGACTTTCTGCAAAAGCACGCGGCGGAGCGCCCCAACCTCGAGGCCTTTGTATTCCTCGACCGCGAAGGCAACCGCCGCACGTTGACGTTCCGCCAGTTGCTGCAACGGGCCCAGGCCATTGCCGCCACGCTGCAGGAAACCCATGCCCCGGGCGACCGGGTCCTGCTGATGTTCCAGCCGGGTCTGGACTTCATCGAATCGTTCCTCGCGTGTTTCGCCGCCGGCCTGGTGGCCGTGCCGCTTCAACCCTTGCAGAACAAGCGCGTGCTGCCTCGCCTGCTGGGCATGATGAGCAACGCCGGCAGCCGCACCCTGTTGACCGACAGCACGTCGATGCAGGTGCTGCAACGCGTGGTGCCCGACGTCGAACAGCACACGCCCGGCCTGCAATGGCACTGCACCGACCGCATGTCCACGGAACGGGCACTGGACTTCAATGCCTCGCGCGTGGACAGCAGCTCGCTGGCCTTCTTGCAATACACCTCGGGCTCGACCGGCACACCCAAGGGCGTGATGGTCAGCCACGCCAACCTGCTGGGCAACGAAGCGACCATCCACACCGCCTTCAGCCACACGACCGACCACCAAAAGACCCGCTTCGTGAACTGGCTGCCGCTGTATCACGACATGGGCCTGATCGGTAACGTGTTCCAGCCGCTGTACCTGGGCATCTGCTCGGTGCTGATGGCGCCGATGACCTTCCTGGGCTCGCCGATCACGTGGATGCGCGCCATTTCTGAATGGCGCGGCACCACCTGTGGCGCCCCGAACTTCGCGTACGACTTGTGCGTGAACCGCATCACCGACGAAGAGATGGCGGGCATCGACCTGTCCTCGTGGAACGTGGCCTACAACGGCGCCGAGCCGGTGAAAGCGCACGTCATCAACGCGTTCACGAAAAAGTTCGCGCCCTACGGCTTTCGCCCCGACGCCTTCTACCCCTGCTACGGCATGGCCGAGGCCACGCTGCTCATCTCTGGCGGCACGGTGGGCAACCCCACCGTTCAGGTCTGCGTGGACTCTGAGCCGCTCTCGCGCAACGTCATTCACGAGACGACTGGCCCCGGCACGATGCTCGTCGGCTGCGGCTTCCCGCACGACGGGCATGCCGTCAAGGTCGTTGACCCGCAGACGCTTGAGGTGCTGGAAGACGGCCGCGTGGGTGAGGTGTGGTTCCAGGGCGCGTCGGCCGCTGGCGGCTACTGGAACAAGCCCGAGCTGTCGCAAGCCACCTTCGCGGCCATCACCGCCAACGGCCAGGGGCACTTCATGCGCACCGGCGACCTGGGCTTCTGGCTGCGTGGCCAGCTGTTCATCACCGGCCGCCTGAAAGACCTGATCATCGTGCGCGGCCAGAACCACTACCCCGACGACATCGAGGCCACGGTGATCGCCAGCGACACCGTCTACAAGGCCCATGGCGCCGCCGCGTTCACCGTGGCCGAGGGTGAAGAGCAGCAGCTTGTCGTCATCGCCGAGGTCGATCGCCACCGCGTGGCCGGCATGACCGAACAAGAGCGGCAAGAACTCGTCGCCCGCACACGCAAGCAGGTTTCTGACGTGCACGGCCTGCGCCTGAGCGAACTGGTGTTCATCAAGCCCGCCACGCTGGCCAAGACCAGCAGCGGCAAGGTGCGCCGAAGCCACTGCCGAGAGTTGTTCTTGGCCGGCGACCTGGACACCGTGGCTGCACCAGCGCAAGCCGGCACCACTGCGGAGATGGCCTCGTGATGAACAACCGCATCGAAACCGCCCTGCGGCGCGAAATCGCCCGCATCCTCAAGGTGGGCGCGGACAGCTTCCCGCTGTCCACCTCGCTGGGCGAGCTGGGCGTCGATTCCATGGGCTACGTGGAAATCGCCAGCGCGCTGAGCCGCGAGTTCACCGTCTCCCTGCACCCTGAAACCCTGTTCGAGCACGCGGCGCTGGTGGACACCGTCGCCGCCGTCATGGCGTTGATGGGTGAGCAAGAGACGCCAGCACCCACGCAGCAGGCCGACACGGCGCCGCAGCAATCACAGCAACAACCACAGCAGCCCAGCACCCGCTTCGGCCCGAAAGACATCGCCATCATCGGCACCGCCCTGCGCGTGCCCGGTGCCCACGATCTTTCCTCGCTGTGGAAGATGGTTCTCGACGGTGAACCGCAGTGGTCGCCCTTCCCTGCGGACCGCCTGCCCGCCGCCGAGCAGAGCGCGCCGCTGCCCAACTTTGCACACGGCGGCTTCGTCGCCGATGCCACCGATTTCGACGCAGTCTTCTTCGGCATCTCGGCCCGCGAAGCCCTGGCCATGGACCCGCAGCAGCGCATGCTTCTCGAATGCGCCTGGCACGCCTTTGAAGACGCCGGCCTGAGCCTGGAACGCCTGTCCAACTCAGACGCCTCGGTGTACGTCGGTTGCTCCAGCTTCGATTACTACGAGACGCTGCTGAAGACCCAGGCCGCCCGCACCACGCACATCGGCACCGGCATCAGCCACGCCATCCTGGCCAACCGGGTGTCGCAGCACTTCAACCTCACGGGCGCCAGCGAAGCTGTTGACAGCGCCTGCGCCAGCTCAATGGTGGCGCTGTGGCGTGGTGTCGAAAGCCTGCGCCGCGGTGAAAGCGAATTGGCGCTGGTCGCTGGCGTGAACCTGCTCGGTTCGCTCACGACATTCGGCTTCCTGGCCGATGCCGGCATGCTCAGCCCGCAAGGGCAGTGCAACCCGTTTGACGACGCAGCCGGCGGCTATGTGCGTGGCGAAGGCGTGGTGTGTGCGGTGCTCAAGCCCGCGCAGGCCGCACTTGACGACGGCGACCGCATCCTGGCCGTCATCAAGGGCGGCGCGGTGCGCCACAGCGGCCGCACGCAATCGCTGACCGCCCCCAACCCGCAGGCCCAGGCCGACGTCATCGAGGCCGCGCTCAAAGACGCGGCGGTAGACGCGGCCAGCATCGGCTACCTCGAAGCCCACGGCACCGGCACCAAGCTCGGCGACCCCGTTGAAGTGCAAGGCCTGAAGAAGGCCTTCGCCATGGCCCGCAGTTCGGGCCAGGCTTTGCCCGCACCGCACTTTTTCATCGGCAGCATCAAGTCGCAGATCGGGCACCTGGAGGCCGCTGCCGGCCTGGCCAGCGTGATGAAAGCCGTCGCCGCGTTGAACCACGCTGCCATTCCGGGCAGCCCGCAGATGCGGCAGCTCAACCGCTTCATCGACCTGGGCGATGCAGCCTTCCGCATGCCCACGCTGCCCCAGCCCTGGCAAGGCGTGCAAGGCGACGTGCACCTGCCCGACGGCCCCCGCCGCGCTGGCGTGAGCTGCTTCGGCTTCGGCGGAAGCAACAGCCACGTCGTGCTCGAAGAGGCCCCCGCGAAGCCCGCCCGCGACCCGGGCCGCGCCAGACCCGGCGCGCGCCTGTTCGTGGTCTCGGCCAAGAGCGGTGCCGCCCTGGGCCGCATGTGCGTTGACTTGGCTGGGCACATCGACTGCCTGCACTTCACCGATGAACACGCCGAATGGCTGGGCCTGGACGACATCGCCTACACGCTGCGCTGCCGCTCGGCCCTGGCCTTCCGCCTCGCCGTGGTGGCCACCTCACGCAGCGAACTGGTCGCGTCCCTGCGGGCCTACGGGCAGCGCAGCGAACGTGCACCCGGCGTGTTTGCGCATGGCCCTCGGCGAGACGCGGCCACCGAGACCGACGCTTCGGGCGAACAGGCCGACCTTCTGGCCTCGCTGCGCGCCTTGAGCGAACACGGCCTGATGGGCGACGTGAACGAAATCGGCA
>JAYSYW010000173.1:0-10182 GCA_043727255.1 Rhizobacter sp.
CTGCAAAACGCCGCTTCGGTTGCTTCGCTGATGCTGACGACCGAAGCCATGGTCGCCGACGCACCGAAGGACGACTCTCCTGCCGGTGGTGGCATGGGCGGCGGCATGGGTGGTATGGGCGGCATGGGCATGGACATGTAAGTCCAGGCTTCCAACCTGCTTGCAGGCTGGGAACATGAAAGGGCTGCTTCGGCAGCCCTTTTTCTTTGCTTTCTTTGCTTTTTTCCCCCTGCTTCTTCCCTGTTTCTTTTCTACTTCTTGGGCGCAACGGTGGTGCGCGCGCCTTGGCGCCGCAGTCAGCCCGGCGCCACGAAGTGCTTCTTCAGCCCCTGCCAACAGTCGGCGTAGTTGGCCTGCAACTGGGGTGACTGCAAGGCCTGCGCGGTGGGCCGCAGCAGGCAGCGTGTCTCGAACATGAAGGCCATCGTGTTCTCGATGACCTGCGGCACGCTCGTGTCGATGGCACTGGCGCGCGCAAAGGTTTCGGCGTCGGGCCCATGGCCGCTCATGCAGTTGTGCAGGCTGGCGCCACCCGGCACGAAGCCTTCGGCCTTGGCGTCGTAGTGGCCGTGGATCAGCCCCATGAATTCGCTGGCGATGTTGCGGTGGAACCAGGGCGGGCGGAAGGTGTCGCGCATGGCCAGGATGCGCGGCGGGAAGACCACGAAGTCGATGCTGTCCACGCCGGGCGTGTCGCTCAGCGACTGCAGCACCAGAAAGATCGACGGGTCGGGGTGGTCGAAGCTGATCGAGCCGATCGTGTTGAAGCGGCGCAGGTCGTACTTGTACGGCGCCAGGTTGCCGTGCCAGGCCACCACGTCGAGCGGTGAATGGCCGATGGCCGCGCGCCACAGGTGCCCGCCGAATTTGGCGACGAGCTCGAAGCTGCCTTCCACATCTTCATAAGCAGCCACCGGCGTGAGGAAGTCGCGCGGCTGCGCGAGGCCGTTCGAGCCGATCGGCCCGAGGTCGGGAAGGCGCAGCGCGGCGCCGAAGTTTTCACAGACGTAGCCGCGTGCCACGCCGTCGGGCAGCTCGACGCGAAAGCGCAGGCCACGCGGAATCACGGCGATCTCTTGCGGCTCGATGTCGATCACGCCCAGCTCGGTGGCGAGGCGCAAGCGGCCTTGCTGCGGAACGATCAGCAGTTCGCCGTCGGCGTTGTAGAAAAAGCGCCCATTCATCGAGCGGTTGGCCGCGTAAAGGTGAATGCCGCAGCCCGATTGCGCGTCGGCAGAGCCTGTGCCGGCCATCGTCAACAGGCCGTCGATGAAGTCGGTGGGTGCTGAAGGCAGCGGCTGCGGGTTCCAGCGCAGCGGGTTGGGCGGGGCCTCAGCCGTGCTGAAGTCGCTGATGAGCAGGCCGTCACCGATGCGCTCGAACGGCCCGTGCACCGCCGCCGGGCGGATTCGGTACAGCCACGAGCGCCGGTTGCTGTGGCGTGGCGCGGTGAAGGCGGTGCCCGAAAGCTGCTCGGCATACAGGCCAAACGCACAACGCTGCGGCGAGTTGCGGCCGACGGGCAAAGCGCCGGCGATGGCCTCGGTGGCGAAGCTGTTGCCGAAGCCGCTTTGGTAGGCGATGTTTGAGTCGGCGTTTGATGCGGCGTTTGAAGGGCTCATGAGACTTCACCTTCCAGGTGTGAACTTCAGATCCATTCCGTTTGCCCTGAGCCTGTATTTCCGATCGTCCTGACCCTTCGACAAGCTCAGGACTGAAGGCAAGGCGGTGCCTTGTCGAAGGCGCTACGGAGGGCACCAGGCTTCGACAAGCTCAGCCCGAACGGTGGTGTGGTTGGAACGGTGGTGTGGTTGGAACGGTGGTGGGCTGGAACGGTGGTGTGGGCGGAACGGTGGCGTGGCTGGAACGGTGGTGTGGTCGGAACAGCCGTGGGGTCGGGGCTTGCCCCATCCATCAGGCACCGACCTCCGCGAACCCCGCGATACGGTTCAGCGTCTGCATCAGTTGCTTCGCTTCGCCCGGGGCCAGTTGCTGCGCAATGCGCGCATCGTGGGCACGCACGGCGGACGTGATCTCGGCCAGGTCTTTGGTGCCCTTGGCCGTCATCAGCAGGCCGTAGGCGCGTTTGTCGTCGGGCGCGGGGTGGCGTTCCACATAGCCCATCTCGGCCAGAGCATCCACCAGCGTCACCGCGCCGGAACGCGCGATGCCCAGCACGTCGGCCAGTTCGGTGAGCTTCAGCCGGGGGTTGAGCGAGACGATGGTCAGCGCCGAAAACCGCTGCGGCGTGATGCCCCAGGTTGCGAGCGACTCCACGAAGTCTTCATAGATGGCGAGTTGCGCGCGGCGCACGCCGTAGCCCACCAGTTCGTCGAGCACGCCGTAGCGAATGCCCGGCACGTGCGGGTCGAAGTGGTCGCCTTTGGGCACCTCGCCCACTTCAGACGCCAGCAAGCGGGGGGAAATTTTCTTCGCGTTCGTGTTCATGCGTGCTCCTGAGCCACCGAGCCCGAGAGGCCCAGGTAAGTGTCGATCACACGAGGGTTGTCGCGCAATTCATGGGCCGCCCCTTGCAGGGTGATCACGCCATTTTCGAGCACGTATCCATGGTGGGCCACACGCAGGGCGGCGCGGGCGTTTTGCTCGACCAACAGCACCGCAATGCCTTCATCAGGCAAGCGTTGGATGACGCTGAACATCTCACCCACGATGCGCGGCGCCAGGCCCAGGCTGGGCTCATCGAGCATCAACAGGCGCGGCCGGGCCATCAATGCGCGGCCCAGCGCCAGCATCTGCCGCTCCCCCCCCGACAGCGTGCGCGCCTCTTGCGTGCGGCGATCCTTCAGGCGCGGGAACAGCGTGTAGACGCGCTCCAGATCGGCCGCGCTGCGCCCGTCGCGCCGTTTGCGGTGCAGGTAGGCGCCCAGCGCGAGGTTGTCTTCGACCGGCAGCGAGCCGAACAGCTCGCGCGTTTCGGGCACCAGGCACAGGCCGCGCCGGCAGCGCTCGGGCACCGGCAGCGCGGAGATGTCTTCGCCGTCGAACCACACCGCGCCGCTGCTGCGGCCGGGTTTGAGCAAGGCGCCCATCAGTGCGTTGAGCAAGGTGGATTTGCCGGCGCCATTGGGGCCGATCAAGGTGGCGATCTGGCCGGGCGCGACCGCGATGTCGGCGCTCGGAATGGCCTGCACTTTGCCGTAGCTGACTTGCAGGCCTTTGGCTTGCAGCAATGGCATGACAGCCCCTCGTGCGCTGGGTACGTCGGCCGCCGATCCCCCGAGGGGATGCGGGCCGCCCGCGCTCATTCCACGCCTCCCAGATAGGCTTCCAGCACCTTCGGGTCGCGCTGCACTTCGGCGGGTGTGCCGTGGGCGATGCGGGTGCCGAAGTCCATCACCACCAGGCGGTCGGTCAGGTTCATCACGAAGTCCATGTCGTGTTCGACCAGCAGCACACTGATGCCGCTGTTGCGCAGCTCGCGCAACAGCGTGGCGAGCTGGCGTTTTTCTTGAAGACGCAAGCCGGCGGCGGGTTCGTCGAGCAACAACAGCGCAGGTTCACAGCACAAGGCCCGCGCAATCTCGACCAGCCGCTGCTGGCCGAGTGCCAGCGCCCCGGCTTCGCGCTGCAGTTCGTGGCCGAGGCCCACACGCTGCAATTGGCGAGTGGCCTGTGTGAGCAGGCGTTGTTCTTCCTTGCCGTTCAATCGCAAGATGCTGCGCAATACACCGCCGTCGGGGGCGCCGTCGCCATGCAGGTGGGCGCCGATGGCCACGTTATCGAGCACGCTCATGCCAGGCACGAGCTGCACATGCTGGAAGGTGCGCGCGATGCCTTTGGCGACGATGCGCCTGGGCGGCAGGCCGGTGATGGGCTGGCCCTGGAACAGCACCGCGCCTTGGGTCAGCGGCAGCACGCCGGTGATGAGGTTGAAGGTCGTGGACTTGCCCGCGCCGTTCGGGCCGATCAGGCCAACGATCTCAAAGGGGTGGACTTCGAGGCTGATGTCGTCCACGGCGACCAGGCCGCCGAATTGTTTGCGGGCGGATTGGAGGTGGAGGATGGGCACTTTCGTTCGGGCTTCCCCCGTTTCCGTTCGGGCTGAGGTATCGAAGCCCCGCTGCGTTGCGTGCATCGAAGGCTCACCACGAACAGAAGATCGGGAAGACGGCCACCACTTCACCACCCAAGCCCACAACCCCTCTGGCGCCCGCTGCAACACCGCCACCATCAACACGCCGAACACGATCAACTCGATCGCGCCGCCCGTGTTCCAGGTTGAAGGCAGCGCGTGCTGGGCCACCTCTTTCAGCAGCGTCACCACCACCGCCCCGGCAATCGCCCCGCCCACATGGCCAATGCCGCCGATGACGGCCATGAACAAATACTCGATGCCGTGGTTCAGCCCGAAGGGCGACGGGCTCACCGCGCGCTGCACGAAGGCATACAACCAGCCCGACACGCCTGCCAGCAAGGCCGCATACACAAAGATCACCAGCTTGGCGCGCGCCGTGTTCACGCCCATCGCCTCGGCCATGTTTGACGCGCCGTTCAGGGCGCGAATGGCACGCCCCGGCCGCGAGTCGAGCAGGTTGCGGATCGACAGCCCGGCCAGTGCCACCACGCCCCACACCAGCACGCACATCGAGCGCTGGTCGCCAAACGACACCCCGAACGCACTGAGCACCGGCAGGCCGCTCAGGCCGTCGTACTTGCCCAGGAATTCGAGGTTGCCAAACAGGAAGTAGATCGACAGGCCCCAGGCGATGGTGGCCAGCGGCAAGAAGTGGCCCGACATGCGCACCGTCATCACGCCGACCAGCAAGGCGCTCACGCCCGTCAGCAACAACGCCGCAGGCAAGGCCAGCCACGGCGACAGGCCCAGCGTGGTGGTGAAGTAAGCCGCCGTGTAGGCGCCCAGCCCCACGAAGGCCGCCTGGCCGAACGAGGTGAGCCCGCCCACGCCGGTCAAAAGCACCAGGCCCATGGCCACCAAGCTGGCCAGGCCGATGTAGACGAGCAGCGTGATGGCGTAGTCGGACACCGGCCACCACGGCAGCGTGGCCAGCGACAGCACCATCAACACGAGTGCGCGCTTCATGTCAGTGGTCCTCGCCATGGCCGCTGGTGAGCGAGCGCCACAACAGCACCGGCACGATCAGCCCGAACACGATCACTTCCTTGAAGGCACTGGCCTCGAACGAGGCATACGACTCCAGCAAGCCGACCAGCAAGGCACCGGCCGCCGCCGCCGGGTAGCTGACCAGCCCGCCGAAGATCGCGCCCACGAAGCCCTTCAGGCCGAACAGGAAGCCCGAGTCGAAGTACACGGTGGCCATGGGGGCGATCAACACACCACACAAAGCCGCAATCAAGGCCGACAGCGTGAACGCCGAACGCCCTGCCTCTTCAGCGCTGATGCCCACGAGCTGCGCGCCGCGCCGGCACACCGCCGCTGCGCGCAGCGCCTTGCCGGCCAGCGTGCGACTGAAAAACAGGTACAGCGCGCCGATCAACAACACGGTGGCCACCAGCACCAGCAGGCTCTGGCCCGACACGCTCTGCAGCCCCCAGGTGAAGCGCGCGCCCCACAGCGCCTCAGCCCGCCAGCCTTCGGCGCCGAACAAGATCAGCCCCGCGCCCAGCAGCACAAAGTGCACGCCGACGGAGACGATCAACAGCACCAGCACCGAGGCCTCGGCCACCGGCCGGTAGGCGATGCGGTAGACCATGCCGCCAAAGGGCAACACCACGCCGATGGCCAGCAGCGCTTGCAGCAGCGCCGGCAGTGCGTGGCCTTCGAGCGCTCTGAACACGCCCCACAGCGCGGCGGGCACCACGAGGTAACGCAGCGCACTGGCCAGCAGCGACGTGCCCGGCAGCTTGCGCGCCGCGTCGATCGCATCGAGCACAAAGCACAGCCCGCCCAGCACCAGCAGCAGCCACACGAGCTGCGGCATTTGCGCGGCTTGCAGGGCCACGAGGCTGAGCGCGGCAAAGGTCATCAACTCGCCGAGCGGAATGAAGATCACGCGGGTGATTGAAAACACCAGCACCAGCCCAAGGGCGAGCAGCACGTAAACGGCGCCGGTGGTGATGCCGTCTTGCGCGAGCATCAGGGCGATGGTGGTGTCCATGGGGATGATGCGAAAAGGGGTTCAGGTGACGCGGAAGAAGCTGACCTCGACGTGGTCTGGGAAGCGCGCGCCGGTGCCGATGAAAACGGATTCCATCAACCACGCCAGGCGCGGTGAGGCGGTCTCGAAACGCGGCGTGGTGCGGAAGTACACCAGGGCCGGATCGACCACCTGGCCGGCGTTGATCTGCGCAATGACTTCGGGCGCGGCGATGCGCATGCCGGTGTTTTCAAGGTAGATCAGTTCGCCTTCGGTCGTCTCCAGGATGTAGCGGGCCTGGATGAACGACTGCGTGGGCGAGGTCAGCAACTGGAAGTCGGCACCGCCCGGCAGCACCTTGCCAAACAGCACCGGGCCGTTCATGCGGCCAGCAGTGATGGGGATGAGGCGGCGCCGGCCGGCGGGGGTCTGGCCGATGTCCATCGGGGCTGAGACCTCGACGGTGCAGTCGGCGATGCGTTCGAGGGTGGGCGTGGGGAGGGACATGGGATTTATTGAACCAAGGTCAAACCGACGTGGCTCCATTCGCCCTGAGCCTGTATCCCCGATCCTCCTGAGCCTGTCGAAGGAAGGGCCTGCCACAGGGAACCCGCCCCCCAACCCGTTCGGGCTAAGGTGGTATTCCCCGACCGTCCTGAGCCTGTCGAAGGGAGCCCCATTCCGAGGTCATCAATGCCCTTCGACAGGCTCAGGGCGAACGGAGATGGGGGGGCGGGCGGAGATGGAGATGGAGATGGAGATGGAGATGGGCGTGGGTGTGGGTGTGGGTGTGGGTGTGGGTGTGGGGTTGGGGTTGGGGTTGGGGTTGGGGTGCCTCAAGCCAAACCCGTGGGTTGGCTTGAGGACAAGCAGGTCTGAGTCAACTCAACCCCTCACTTCTGCAACTTCCACTGCCCGTTCTCCACCTTCAACAACACGAACCCGCGCTGGTCGAACCCGAAGTGGTCTTTGGCCGAATAGTTCAGCACGCCGTGCGAGACCACGATGTCGCGTTCCGACTCCATCGCATCCTTCAATGCCTGGCGGAATTCAGGCGTGCCCGGCTTGGCCTTTTTCAACGCCACCGGCACGATGCGTTGCAGCACCAGGATCGCGTCGTTCGCGTGCGCACCGAACTGCGTGCGCGTGTCGGCGCCGTACTTCTTCTCGTACTGCGTCACATAGGCCAGGCCGGCCGCTTTCACGGGGTTGGCCTTCTCAAGCTGTTCGGCCACCAACACCGGGCCGGCCGGCAACACCGTGCCTTCAACGCTCTTGCCGCCGATGCGGATCAGGTCTTTCGTGGCGGCGCCATGCGTCTGGTAGACCGGGCCGGTGTAGCCCCGGTCGCGCAGCGTGGTTTGCGGCAGCGCGGCGGCGGTGCCGGCGCCGGCGATGAACACCGCGTCGGGCTTCGTGGCCACGATCTTGATGGCCTGGCCGACCACGCTGGTGTCGGCGCGCGCATAACGCTCCACCGCCACCATGTTCATGCCGGCCGACTCAGCGCGCAGGCGCACTTCCTTCAGCCAGGTTTCACCATAGGCGTCGGCAAAGCCGATGAAGGCGAGGTTCTTCACGCCGTCGGCGCGCATGCGTTGCACGATCGCGGTGGCCATCAGGCCCACGGGCTGGGCGATGCGGTAGCTCCATTCGCCCTTGCCGGCAGGCAACTCAATGGGCGAGAAGGCGATCTGCATCGTCTTGCTCTCGGCCGCCACTTCCGACATGGCGATCGACGGCGCCACCGACGACGAACCCAGAATCACATCAACCTTTTCTTCGCTGACCAGACGGCGCATGTTCTTGCTGGCCGTGGTGGGGTCGGAGGCGTCGTCGAGCACCACCACACGCAGCTTTTCTCCGGCGATCTTGTCGGGCCAGAACGGCAGGCTGTTCTTCTGCGGAATGCCGAGCGATGCCGAAGGCCCCGTCTGCGACAGGCTCACGCCGATGGTGATGTCGGCGTGAGCGGCACAGGCCAAGCCGGCCAGCAGGCTGGCGGCGATCAAACGAAGCGTCGGTGCTGCGGTCATGAAGTTTCCTCGTCGGTGTTGTTTGAAGAATTCGGGTTTGAAGAATTTAGGGATGCGCGAGGGCGCCGCGCCGCATTTGGTCGAGTTCGATGGACTCGAACAAGGCCTTGAAATTGCCTTCGCCGAAACCTTCGTTGCCCATGCGCTGAATGAACTCGAAAAAGATCGGGCCCAACTGGTTCTCGGTGAAGATTTGCAAGAGCAGCGCCTCCTTCGTGCCATCGACCAGGATCTTGCGTTGTTGCAGCTCGGCGATCGACAGGCCATGCCCTGGAATGCGCTGGTCGATCAGCTCGTAATACGTGTCCACCGTGTCGAGCAGCTTGATGCCCTGGGCGCGCATCGCGTCCACCGTTTCCAGCAGGTTCGTGGCGCTGAGCGCGATGTGCTGAATGCCTTCGCCGTGGTACGCGTCGAGGTACTCCTGAATCTGCCCAGCCTGCTCTTTTCCCTCTTCATTGATCGGGATGCGGATGAGCCCGCACGGCGAGGTCATGGCCTTCGATTTCACGCCGGTCACCTGGCCTTCGATGTCGAAGTAGCGCACCTCGCGGAAGTTGAACAGCCGCTCGTAGAACGAGGCCCATTCCTGCATGCGGCCCCGGTGCACGTTGTGCGTCAGGTGGTCGATGGTGCCCAGGCCATGGCCCATCGGCGTGGGCTCGGCACCTGCGGCGGCACCGGCCAGCGGCTCGAAGTCCACGTCGTAGATGCTGATGTTGCCGATGGCACCGGAGCTGGCGCCGTCTTTGCCGCGCCAGCGGTCCACCAGGTAGATCAACGAATCGCCCACGCCCTTGATGGCGGGAATGTTCAGTTCCATCGGGCCGCTGTGGCTGTCGAAGCCCCAGGCGCCCAATTCGAGCGCGCGCTTGTAGGCGGCGGCGGCGTCTTGCACGCGGAAGGCAATGGCGCACACCGACGGCCCGTGCAAGCGCGCGAAGCGCTGGCCGAACGAGTCGGGCTCGGCGTTGATGATGAAGTTGACCTGCCCCTGGCGGTACAGCGTGACGCGTTTGTGCCGGTGCCGGGCGATGGCGGTGAAGCCCATGCGCTCGAAGGTCTGGCCCATCGCGGTGGGGTCGGGCGCGGCGAATTCGACGAACTCGAAACCGGCCGTGCCCATGGGGTTGTCCCAGGTCTCGAATGCCATGACGACGCTCCTTGAGGTGGTGTCAGCGCGAGCCGCTTGCGGCCAGCGATTGCGGGTCGAAGCCTGCCAGCCGTTTGTAGCGCGCGGCGATGCCTTCGAGTTCGATGCGCGGGATCACGTTGTGGACCTCGTCAAAGCCCTGCGGCGCGCGTTCGTGCGCAATCTGCATCACCTGCTCGGGGCCGTTCAGGCGGTTGCGCAACACGATGCCGGCGGTCTTGGGCAGGCGGTCGGCCTCGTATTCAAGCAAGGCCAGTTGCGGGGTTGATGCGCTCTTCAGTGCGTCGGCCAAGGCGCGAGCATCGAGGATGGCCTGCGCGCTGCCGTTCGACCCGATCGGGTACATCGGGTGCGCCGCATCGCCCAGCAACACGGCGCGGCCGCCTTGCGGGTCAACCCAGCGCGGCAGCGGGTTCTTGTCCACCATCGGGAATTCGTACACCGCTTCGGCGTCGCGGATCAATTGCGGAATGTTCACCCAGCCCCAGTCCCATTCGGCAAACGCGTGGTCGAACAGCGACTTCGGCACCTCGCGGTTCCAGTCGTTGTGCATGCTCTCGGGCGACACGCGCAACTCGGCGATCCAGTTGATCAGCGAACGGCCCTTGCGGCGCAGCGGCTCGGAGATGGGGTAGGCCACGAACTTCTGGTCTTGGTGGCCGGCCATGAACATCGCCCGGCCATCAAGGTAAGGCTCGGCCTCGCTGACGGCGCGCCACAGCATGCGGCCCGAGAACTGCAAGTCGTCGCGGTCGGGGTAGAGCTGTTTGCGGATGGCCGAGTGAATGCCGTCGGCCGCCACCAGCACGTCCACCGTGCGCTCGGCCAGCGTGCCGTCGCGCTGGCGCAAGAACAGGGTGACGGCGTCGCCGGTGTTTTCAAACCGCTCGGCACGCAGGCCGGTTTGAATGGCATC
>JAYSYW010000174.1:0-4708 GCA_043727255.1 Rhizobacter sp.
GTGTTCGGCCGTCTGCAAGAACTGGCGGTGCAAGCACTCGAAGGCACGCCGATCGAACCCTGGGTGGAAGGCTGGCTCGACCCGGCGGTGGTGCTGGCGCCGTTGTCGCGTGGCTCCGAGTTGCTGACCATCCTGCTCGGCCTGTTGGCGCCGTGCATGGTGGCGTTTGCGGTGGCACTGCCCGGTTGGCGGCGGGCCCTCCTGGTGCTGGTTGCGGCGGCATTGGGCTTCGCGGCGACCACCTTGTCGACCGCCATGAACTTCGGCCCGCAACACGCGCTGGCCTGGGTGACGCCGGCCGTGGTGCCCGCCTGGGTGGGCGCGATGGCGCTCGGTTTTCTGCTTGCTGTTGTGCCCCGTCGTGGCGCGGCGGGCATGGGGTTGGTGGTGTTGACGGCGCTGGTGGCGCTGGTGGCGCAGGCCCCCGCCGACCCGTACTACGCGCAAAGCCTGCAAGCCTGGGAACAAGGCCGCTTCATCCGTTTCCATGGCGCGGCGCAATGGATCGGCTGGCTGTGGCCCTACGCCGCGCTGTGGCATTTGCTGGTGCGGGTGGCGGCGCGCGACCCACGTTCGCATGAAGACGCCTGAAGGCTCGCCCGAGTTTCATTCCAGGCGCCGATTGACCAACCCCCGCGCGGGGCCGCATGCGAAAGGCGGCCAGGGGCGCGTCCTTAGAATCCGCGCCCATGAGTTACTACCAGCGCCACATCTTCTTCTGCCTGAACCACCGTGAAAGCGGCGAAGACAGTTGTGCCAACCACGGCGCGCAAGCGGGCTTCGACCGCTGCAAGGCGCGGGCGAAGGCTGAGGGGTTGAACGGCCCCGGCGGTGTGCGCGTCAACAAGGCCGGTTGCCTGGACCGCTGTGCCGGCGGGCCGGTGGCGGTGGTCTACCCCGAAGCCGTTTGGTACACCTTCGTGGACGAGTCCGACATCGACGAGATCGTTGATTCGCACCTGAAGAACGGCAAGCCCGTCGAGCGTTTGTTGTTGCCCGACTCGATCGGCCGCTGAGCCCTCCCCTGCATGCACACCCCCAGCGTGCGCCTCATGGTTGCCGGCCCCGCCGGCTCGCTTGAATGCGCGGTGGACGAGCCCGCCCACGCGCCGCGCGGTGTGGCCGTGGTCTGCCACCCGCACCCGGTGCATGGCGGCACGATGGACAACAAGGTCGCCCAGACGCTGGCCCGCGCCTTCGTGCAATTGGGCTACCGCGCGGTGCGCTTCAACTTCCGCGGCGTGGGCGCATCTGAAGGCACGTGGGACGACGGTCATGGCGAGGTGGACGACGCGCTTGCGGTGCTGGCATCGCAAGACGCCTCGTTGCCGCTGGTGCTGGCCGGCTTTTCGTTCGGTGGCTTTGTTGCGGCAGCCGCATCGGCCCGCCTGCCGGCAGGCCAATCGCTTGAGCGACTCGTGCTCATTGCCCCGTCCACCCAGAAACAGCAGTTGCCCAACGTGCCGCCTGACACGTTGGTGATTCACGGTGAGGCCGACGATGTGGTGCCGCTCGCGGCCACCTTTGACTGGGCCCGGCCGCAGTCTCTGCCGGTGCTGGTGATCCCCGGCGCTGGCCACTTTTTTCACGGGCAGCTCGTGCTGCTCAAACACCTGGTGACGCGCGCCTGGAATCGCTGATTCCGGCCGCGCCGCCTTCAACCTGTTGGTCCTGAATGAAAAGATTGTTTGCCCTGCTCGTGGCGCTCGCTTGCGCCACATCGCCTGCCCTGGCCCAGATGTCCACCCCACCCGAGGTGGCCGCCAAAAGCTACTTGCTGCTGGACGTGACCACCGGCCAGACGCTGGCCCAGCGCGACGCCGATGCGCCCGCCGACCCCGCGTCGCTGACCAAGCTGATGACCGCCTACGTGGTGTTCGTCGCCCTGCGTGAACGCAAGCTCACGCTCGAACAAACACTGCCGGTGAGCCTGCGCGCCTGGGAAGAACGCAAGGGCGGCGGCTCGCTGATGTTCGTTGAGCCGCGCATGACGCCCAAGGTGTCGGACCTGCTGCGCGGCATGACCGTGCAGTCGGGCAACGACGCATCGGTGGTGCTGGCCGAAGGGGTGGGCGGCACGCTCGACAACTTCATCGCCATGATGAACCGGCAGTCACAGGCCTTTGGCCTCAAGAACACCGTGTTCAAGAACGTCACCGGCCTCACCCAGCCCGGCCACAAGAGCACCGCGCGTGACTTGAGCGTGATCGCCAGCCGCATCATTCTTGACTTCCCCGAGTACTACCCGCTGTACTCCATCAAGAAGTACCGCTACGAAGGTTCGCCCGCCACGAACGACACCAACCGCAACGTGCTGCTGGTGCGCGACCCGAGCGTCGATGGCATGAAGACCGGCTACACCGAAGCGGCGGGTTATTGCCTCATCGCCTCGGCCCAGCGCGACTTCCCCAACCTGGCCGCCAACGGCGCAGGTGGTGGCAAGCGCCGCCTGCTCAGCGTGGTGCTCAACACCACCTCGATGGACGCTCGCGCCAACGAAAGCCAGAAGCTGCTGAACTGGGGCTTCCAGGCCTTCGACACGGTGCGCCTGTTCGAATCCGACAAGCCGGTGAGCACCGTGCCGGTGTGGAAGGGCGCTGTCAACCAGGCCAAGCTCGGCACCACGGGCGCGGTGTACGTCAGCGTGCCGCACGGCGAAGGCGCCAAGCTGCAGACGCGCATCGAACGCACCGACCCGCTGGTCGCGCCCTTGCAGCAAGGCCAACGCGTGGGCACCCTGAAGGTCACCACGGCCAGCGGTGCACCGGTGGCCGAACGCCCGTTGGTCGTGCTGGAGCCCGTGCCGCAAGCAGGGGTTTTCGGGCGTGCCTGGGACGCCATCCGACTCTGGATCAAGTAAGCTGAAACGCTTCCCTCGGCTGGTTGGAGGAATGAAGCATGCAAGAGATTCCTGGCACCCTGTGCTACCTGAACGGCGAATACGCGCCCCTGCGCGACACCAAGGTGTCGGTGCTCGACCGGGGCTTCATCTACGGTGATGGTGTGTATGAGGCGATCCCGGTCTATGGCCGGCGCCTCTTCCGCTTCAACGAGCACCTCGCGCGGCTCGATCGCAGCCTCGCCAAGGTGCGCATAGCCAACCCGCTGCTGCGGGCCGAATGGCTGGAGCGCTTGCGCAAGGTGGTGGCCGCGCAACCCGCCGACGACCAACTGCTGTACCTGCAAGTCACACGCGGCGTGGCGGTGCGTGACCCGGTGATGCCGGCCGACATCGAGCCCACCGTCTTCATCATGAGCAACCCGCTCAAACCGCCCAGCGCCGAGCAGCGGCACCACGGCGTGGCCTGCGTGACGGCGCGCGACTTCCGCTGGGAACGCGGCGACATCAAATCCATCTCGCTGCTGGGCAACGTGCTCGCACGCCAGGTGTCGGCGGATCGCGGCGCCGCTGAAACCATCTTGCTGCGCGACGGCTTCGTCACTGAAGCCTCGGGCTGCAACGTGTGGGTGGTGCTTGAAGGCGCGGTGCTTGGGCCGCCGAAAAGCGAGCATGTGCTCGAAGGTGTGCGCTACGAGCTGATCCGCGAGCTGTGTGAAGAAACCGGCATCGCCTTCAACCTGCGGCCGGTGCCCGAATCTGACCTGCTGATGGCCGACGAGGTGCTGCTGAGTTCGGCCTCGAAAGAGGTGCTGCCGGTCACGTCACTCGACGGCGAAGCGGTGGGCCACGGCGCGATGCGTGGCAAGCCCGGTTCGGTGTACGCGCGGCTCTACGAGGCCTACCAGCGGGCGAAGGCGCTGCAGTCGATGTGAGCCCGACGCTCGGCTGGCGGCGGACAATCGCCGGTGTCCGGTTGACGTGAGGTTTGAGGTCCACCGGCCAACCCCCAGCTACGACGCCATGAGCACCCCCATGAAAGACATCCCGCCCGAGCAATCGCTGATCGAATACCCCTCGCGCTTCCCCATCAAGGTGATGGGCCTGAACGTCGAAGGCTTCGCCGAAGCCATCGTGCAGGTGGCGCAGAACTTCGACCCGGCGTTCGTTGCCGACACGCTGGAGGTTCGGCCCAGCACGGGCAACAAGTACCTCGGGCTGACGGTCACCGTCACGGCGACGAGCCGGGAGCAGTTGGACGAGCTGTACCGGACGCTCTCGACGCATCCGATGGTGAAGATGGTGTTGTAGAAACAAGAGCGGCGCCCCGTAGGGTGCCGCTCCGATAACGTTTGACGTAAGCGGCGCCGTCAGGCGTCCGCTTGAAGCGGGGGTTAGACCTCAGAAGCGAAGTTCCGCGCACAAAGAGAAAAGGTGTCACCCACATGAGCATTCAGCGTATGTTTTCCTTCCTGTTGCTCTTTCCTGCGGCACTCGCTTGCGCGGGAGGAAATGCCTTGTTTCGCGTAGAGCAGTCTTGTGTGAAGGTCCCGACCCCCGAGGCTCGCGCTGACTGCGAGAGGCGGCAAAAGGAAGCTATGGCGGCGTTCGAAAAAGAGAAGAAGGTCAAGCAAAAGGCTGCGGAGGCAGGTGGCCAGAAGAAGAACGAACTTTGCTTCACACGCAAGACGAGCGGCGAAGTGGTTTGTCCGAACTGAGTTGTTCCATGACAGCAGCCAACAGCACGCCGAGGTCTACCCCTTCTACAGGGACTACCCACCAAGTCAACAAGCCGAGCTGATTTCGTAATTGCCTTTCTTCTTCCTCAAGAGCCGTATTCGTTCGATGTGATGCAGCGCCACATGGAAC
>JAYSYW010000175.1:0-4701 GCA_043727255.1 Rhizobacter sp.
GCCTGTCGAAGTGCAGCGCGACGCTCGAACAGGGCTTCGACAGGCTCAGCCCGAACGGTTCTTCGCGCTTGGCTGAACTTTCTTGCTGATCAGGTGGCCCTATGGGCTACGCGCTTGGCTATTCCCCTGGCGCCTTTGCGTTGAATGAAGCGTCCATGGCCACATCGCACTCCTACACTCGCACCCCATGAACACCATTGCATTCATCGGCGGCGGCAACATGGCCAGCGCCATCATCGGCGGGTTGTTGAAAAGCGGCCGCGCGCCGGGCGACATCCTGGTTCTGGAACCCAACGCCGATCAGCGTTCGAACCTGCAGCGCGACCTCGGCATCATCACGCTCGAAGCGCCGGGTTCGGTGCTGCAACGCGCCGACACGGTGGTCTGGGCCATCAAACCGCAGAACTTCCAGGCCGCAGCCGAAGCGAACCTCGAACACGTGGGCAAGGCGCTGCAGTTCAGCGTGATGGCCGGCATCGGCAGTGACAGCATCGCCAAGGCGCTGGGCACCGAACGTGTGGTGCGCTCGATGCCGAACACGCCCGCGCTCATCGGCCAAGGCATTGCCGGCCTGTACGCGCGGCCGGCCGTCACGGCAGCTGAAAAGCGCGACATCGAACGCGTGCTCGAACCCACCGGGCAGACGCTGTGGGTCACGCAAGAGGCCGACCTCGATGCCGTCACCGCGCTGTCGGGCTCAGGCCCCGCCTATGTGTTTTATTTCGTCGAAGCCATGGTGCAGGCGGCGCAAGAGATGGGCTTGTCGGCCGCACAGGGCAAGCAGCTCGCGCTGGCCACCTTCGCAGGCGCGACCGCGCTGGCCCAGGCCTCGCCCGACACCCCGGCCGTGCTGCGGGAACGTGTCACGTCCAAAGGCGGCACCACATATGCCGCACTCACCTCACTCGAAGACAGCGGCGTGAAAACCGCCTTCGTGAAGGCCTTGAAGGCCGCACAACGGCGTGCAGCCGAATTGGGGCGCGAGTTCGGCTGACACCACCGATCGTTCATCCGGAGACCCGCATGAGCTACCTGTCGTACATCACCCCCGGCCCCACCAGCCCCTGGCACACCTACCTCGCGCAAGTGGACCGGGTGATGCCCTACCTGGGGCCGCTGGCACGCTGGAGTGAATCGTTGCGCCGGCCCAAGCGGGCGTTGATCGTTGATGTGCCGATCGAGATGGACGACGGCAGCATGCGGCACTTCGAGGGCTACCGCGTGCAGCACAACCTGTCGCGCGGGCCGGGCAAGGGCGGTGTGCGCTACCACCCCGACGTGACGCTTGAAGAGGTGATGGCACTCAGCGCCTGGATGACGATCAAGAACGCGGCGGTGAACCTGCCGTATGGCGGGGCCAAAGGCGGCATTCGGGTCGACCCGAAACAGCTGTCGCTGAAAGAGCTGGAGCGCATGACACGCCGCTACACCAGCGAGATCGGTTTCATCATCGGCCCGCAGCGCGACATTCCGGCGCCCGACGTGAACACCAACGCGCAGACCATGGCGTGGATGATGGACACCTACTCGATGAACTCGGGCTACACCGCCAGCGGCGTCGTCACGGGCAAGCCGATCCACCTGGGCGGCTCGCTCGGCCGGGTGAAGGCGACGGGGCGCGGCGTGTTCGTGACCGGCCGCGAAGCCGCGCGACGCATCGGGTTGAACTTGGATGGCGCGCGCTTCGCAGTGCAGGGTTTTGGCAACGTGGGCAGCTCGGCGGCCGAGTTGTTTGCCGGCGCCGGGGCCACGCTGGTGGCGGTGCAAGACCACAGCGCCACCATCGTCAACGCGAACGGCATCGACATGACCTCGCTGATGCAGAACGTGAAGCAAGACCGCAGCGTCAGCCAGTACGCCGAGGCCGAGCGCATCGACGACGAAGCCTTCTGGGACGTGGACTGCGACATCTTGATTCCGGCCGCGCTGGAAGGGCAGATCACCCCGGCGCGCGCCAACCGCATCAAGGCCAAGCTGGTGCTTGAAGGCGCCAACGGGCCCACGCTGACCGAGGCCGACGATGTGCTGAAGGAGCGCGGCATCCTCGTGGTGCCCGACGTGATTTGCAACGCGGGCGGCGTGACCGTCAGCTACTTCGAGTGGGTGCAAGACTTCAGCAGCTTCTTCTGGAGCGAAGACGAGATCAACCTGCGGCTCGACAAGATCATGGTCGATGCGCTCAAGGCCATCTGGGCCACCGCCGACCAGCACCAGATCACGCTGCGCACCGCCGCTTTCGCGGTGGCCTGCGAACGCATCCTGATGGCCCGCCAGGAACGGGGTTTGTATCCGTGAGCCCAAGGACACGCCACTTCACTTGGGCAGCCACCGCGGCGCTGCTGTTGACGGCGACAGCCGGCGCACAAGCCGAATCACTGAAGTGCCAGGGCGCGATCCTGGGCGAAGGCGACTCGAAGTTGGTGGTGCTGAAGGCCTGCGGCGAGCCCTTGCTGAAAGACACCTTCTGCAAGCCGATCACCGTGGTGGCGCCCGGCTACCCCGGCACCACCACCATCTACAACGCCTGGCCCTGCCAGCCGGTGGATGAATGGTTTTATGACCGAGGCCCGGGCAACCTGGCGGCCATCGTGCGCTTCGAGCAGGGCCTGGTGCACTCCATCCGCTATGGCCAGAGCGGCCGGCGCAACTGAGCACCGGCCAGAAACCTCAAGCCCCGCGCTTCGAGCCGAAGCGCTTCAGCGCAGGCCGCTGGTGTACTTTTTCAGCATGCGCGCCTTGAGCGCGGCCTCGTCGGCGGCAAGGTTGCCATCGCCTGCGGCGGGCTTGCCACTGGGGGCGGCCGTCGAGGCGGCGGCTGAAGCGGCCGAGGGTGGCGCAGGCGAATCCGCGACACGCGGACCATGGTGGCGCTGCTGCACGTAGTTGGCGTATTCGCGCAGGCGCGGGTCTTGGCTGCTGAGTGCCTGGTCAATGACTTCACGCGCATAACTGAAGTCGTGCAGAAACTGGCCCACATCGAGGTTGCGCCCGAACTCGCGCCGCAAGGGCACGATCATGCGCACCAGGTAATTCATGATCTGGCTGTGGTCGTCCGCGCCCATGATGGTCGTGCCCATGAAGTTGCCGCGTGCCTTGAGGGTCAACCCGCCGACGCCGTGGGCGCCAGCATCTCGCCGTGCTCAGAGATGTCGAGCCCGACATTTTCTTGAGCAGCACCCACTCGCAAACTCATGAAGAGAGAGATCACCTTCAGGATGATCCAGGTCATGCCGCCTGCATAGGCAAACACAGCCACCGCACCGATGCAGTTGGTCCAGACGGTGGCCGTGACAGGCGCCACGCTCGCCAGGGCGAAGATCGGTGTCAGCACCGTGCCGAGCAGGCCGCCCACACCGTGCAGAGCAAAGACATCCAGCGAGTCATCAATGCCGGTGACCGACTTGAAATACACCACGGCGAAGAAGCAGACGACGCCTGCCGCCGAGCCAATCGCCAGCGCACCACCGAAGCCCACGAAACCCGACGCGGGAGTGACAGCGATCAAGCCCGCGATGGCGCCGGTCATCATGCCAAGCACGCTCCACTGCCCACGGCGCAGGTATTCGCTGTAGCCCCACACCATGGCACCCGCGCAGGCGGCCACCTGGGTCGCCAGCAAGGCACCGGCCGCGCGCGGGCCGGCCTCGAAGGCCGAGCCTGCGTTGAAACCAAACCACCCCGCCCACAGCAAGCCTGCCCCCAGCACCGTGAGCATGAGGTTGTGCGGAACCATCGGCTCTTTGCCAAACCCGCGGCGCGGGCCCAGCACGATGGCGGCGACCAGACCGGTCGCGCCCGAAGCGATGTGCACCACGGTGCCGCCTGCGAAGTCCATGTGGCCCATCTTGGCCAGCCAGCCCGCCGGGTGCCAGATCCAGTGGGCGACCGGCGCATAGACCAGCACCAGCCACAGGCCCGAGAACAGCATGGTCACGCCCAGCCGCATGCGCTCGGCGGTGGCGCCCAGCACCAGGGCAAAGGTGATCATGGCGAACGACAGCTGGAACAAGAAGAACACCGGCTCAGGGATGTTGGGGGCGGCCACATGCGCACCCACCTTGGTGCCGATCAGGCCCTCGGCGAAGAAGCGCGCGGTGTCGCCAATCCAGGGGCCACCGTCTGAAAACGCGAGGGAATAGCCAAACATGGCCCACACCAGGGTGACCACGGCCACGCCGGTGACGGTGTGGGCCACGATGGAGAGTGCGTTCTTGGAGCGCAGCATGCCGCCGTAGAACAGCATGATGCCGGGCATGGTCATGAGCATGACGAGCACCGTGGAGATCAGCATCCAGGCGGTGTCTGCGCCATTGAAGGCAGGCGCTTTGGCGGCCTCGGCTGCGGCGGCCTGGGCATGCACCACGGACGCGCTCATCAACGCACTGGCTGCCACTGTGCAACCGACCACCCAACGCACAAATCGACTCATGACCCAACCCCTGTGGTGACCCTGTTGTGGGTGCTGATTTTGTGTGGCTCAGCAACAAACCGCAACAACCTGCCCGTGCCTATGGAGCCAAGAGAGTGCGATTTGTGAGCATTAATTAACTTATGCGGGCGCTGAACAGGCAACTTCTCGGACGGCTCACCCTCACCTTGGGCTCTCCTGATCAGCAAGAAAGTTCAGCAGTTCACCGTTCGCACTGAGCCTGTCGAAGTGCAGCGCGACGCTCGAACAGGGCTTCGACAGGCTCAGCCCGA
>JAYSYW010000176.1:0-4698 GCA_043727255.1 Rhizobacter sp.
CAGGTGCACCCTGTCCTGAGCTTGTATTCCCGATCGTCCTGAGCCTGTCGAAGGAAGGGTCAGTGCGAACGGAGGTTTGTTGAGTGCGAGTGCGAGTGCGAGTGCGAGTGCCAATGCCAATGCCAATGCCAATGCCAATGCCAATGCCAGCGCGAGTGCCAGTGCCTGCACGAGCGCAGCGACGTGCCCTCAGGCCGATGCGAAGCGAGGCGTGTCTGGTGTTCAGGGCCCCGTGGGCTTCGGTGAGGAGCGCAGGGCTTTTCGGCAGGCGCGTAGCGCCCTCAACATCTGACTTCGTGGCGCCTGTTTGAACGCAGCGCCCGCAGGGCGCGAAGTGAGTTCGACACGAGCCGAAAAGACCGAGCACCGCAGCGTACCCCTCGCAACGCGAGGGGCGAAGGCGTCGGGTCCCCCTTTCTTTGCTTACTTTCTTTCGGGGAAGCGAAAGAAAGTGAGTGCCCTGTCGGGGGCACATCCCGACGCGGACTCCCCCCAGCGGGGAACCCATCCAACACCGAACGAGGCCTTCGACAATGCGCAGCCTTGCCTTCAGTCCTGAGCCTGCCGAAGGGTCAGTCCGAACGGGATACGGAGGCACGCGAGGGGCTTCGCACGCAAGCGCACCCTGTCCTGAGCCTGTTGAAGGAAGGGTCAGCCCGAACGGTGCGGGGGGCAGGGCTCGATTCGCGCAAGCGAAGGGTCAACTCCGCCCAGCACGTGAGTGCTACGCAACAGGCGCATGCAGCAAGCCCCGCCCAAGCGGCCCCGAGCGATCAAGCCACCCGCCCAAACCACCAAACCGACAACCCCGCCGACACCACCAACAGCAAGGCCCCCAAAGCCGCAAACAGCCCCGTGATCTCGGTTTCCTTCTTCTCCACCACCAGCCGAGAACTCAAGCTCTGGTAGACCTTCTTCAGGTCGGCGGCGGTGCCCGCGTAAAAGTACTCAGCCCGCGTCAGGTTCGATACGTTCTTCAACGTGTCTTCGTCCAGCCGCACCCGCATCGACCACCCCTCGAAGCCGATGGTCTCGCCTTCCTTGGTGCCAATACCCACCGAATACACCTTCACCCCGCGCTCGGCCGCCATCTTGGCGGCGTCCACCGGGTCGGGCCCGGTGGTGCGCTGGCCGTCGGTCAACAAGATGATTGCAGCCGAGGCATAAGAGCCCGGCTCCACGGGGGTGAATTGCGGCTTGGGCACTTCGCCGACGTCGGGAGGCATGGCGCGCTGGCCGGTCACCTGCGACAGGTCGATGCCGGCTTCGGGAAAGATGGTGGCCAGCGACAGCACGATGCCGCTGCCGATGGCCGTGCCGCGCTGCAGTTGAAAGCGGTCGATGGCGGCTGCGATGTCTTCACGGTTGTGCGTGGGCGGCTGCACCACGGCGGCGGTGCCGGCGAAAGACACCACGCCCACCCGCACATTGCGCGGCAGGTCTTTGATGAAGGCCTTGGCGGCCTCTTGCGCCGCCACCAGGCGGTTGGGCTGCACGTCGGTCGCGCGCATGCTGCCCGACACGTCCATCGCCAGGATGATGGTTTCTTCTTGCAAGGGCAGGGTGATGACGGCGGTGGGGCGGGCGGTCGCCAGCAGCAGCGCCGACAAGGCCAGCAACATCAGCATGGGCGGCACATGCCGGCGCCAGCCAGGGCCCTTGCCGACGGCGTCTTTCACGATCGACAGGCTGGCAAAGCGCACGGTGGTTTTCTTGCGCCGATTCAGCAGCCACAGGTACAGCGCCACCAGCAGCGGCAGTGCCATCAACGCCCACAGCAGATGAGGCCAGATGAAGTTCAGCATGGTCGCGTGTTCACTCGGGTGTCAGTCAATGTCAATGCGGCTTCAGGTGGCCCGGCAGGCCGCCGCCACTGGATGCACGCAGGCGCTGCCGGCGCAGTTGAGAAAAGCGCATCAGCGCCTCCACCAGGTCGCCGTCGGTCGAAAGCTCCAGCGTGTCCACACCGGCGCGGCCCAGTTGTGCCAGCAGGGCTTGTTCGCGGGCTTCGGCTTGCTGCGCAAAGCGTGCACGAAAGCCGGGGTCCGACGTGTCCACCAGCAAGTGCTCGCGGGTTTCAGCGTCTTGCAGGGTGACGAGGCCGAGGTCGGGCATGGCCATCTCGGCCGGGTCGTACAGGCGCACCGCCGTCACCTCGTGCTGCAGCGCCAACTGCCCGAGGGCGTCACCCCAATCGGGTTCGGTGATGAAGTCGGACACCACAAACACCATGGCACGGCGTTTCATCAACGGTGCGGCAGCACGCAGCAACTCGCGCAGGCGCGTGGGTGCCGATGTGGCGGGCGCGACGTGCGAGCGCATGCGCTGCAACAGGTGCAGCACGTGCGCGCGGCCACCGCGCGGGGGCAGCACGGCATCAACCTTCGCGCCGCAGAACAGAGCGCCCACGCGGTTGCCGTGGCGGGTGAGCAGCCGCGCCAGCACGGTCACGAAGTCGGTGGACACCTCGCGCTTGCTGCGCGTCGAGCCGAAGTCGATGCTGCCGCTGAGGTCGAGCACGAACCATGCGGTCAGCTCGCGGTCTTCGGTGAACTCGCGCACGTGCACCTGCTGCAGCCGCGCGGTGACGTTCCAGTCGATGTGGCGAACGTCGTCGTGGTACTGGTATTCGCGCAGGTCGGCGAGGTCCATGCCCTGGCCGCGAAACAGCGTGCGGTAGTCGCCTTGCAGCAGGCCGTCGAGCCGGCGCATCACGGTCCATTCCAGGCGCTGCAGCATCGCATCGCTGCTGACCTTGGTTTGCAGCGGGCGGGTTTCAGGCGTTGGCATGGTCGTCGGGCCGGTGCGCCAGGGGCTTGTCGGGCTTGGGCAGTTTTTGCACGATGCGCGTGATGAGCTGATCGGCCGTCAGCCCATCGGCCAATGCCTCGTAGCTCAGCACCAGACGATGGCGCAGCACGTCGGCGACCAAGTCGCTCACGTCGTCTACCAGCGCGTAGGGCCGGCCACGCAACAGGGCCAGCGCCTTGGCGCCTTCGACGAGGCCGATGGTGGCGCGCGGGCTGGCGCCAAAGGCGAGGTACTTGGCCAGGTCGGGCAGGCCGTGTTTGGCAGGGTCGCGTGTGGCGCTGACCAGCTTCACCGCGTACTGCATCAGCGCCGGGTCGGCGTAGACCTTGCGGCATTCGCTCTGCAGCTCAGCCAGCTGGGTGATGCTGGCCACGGGGGTCACCACCACCGGGTCGGCGGTGGCGCGCTGCGCGATCACGAACTCTTCTTCTTCGCTGGGGTAGTGCACCAGCACCTTCATCATGAAGCGGTCAACCTGGGCTTCGGGCAACGGGTAGGTGCCTTCGGTCTCGATGGGGTTCTGCGTGGCCATCACCAGAAAAGGCGATGGCACCTTGTGCGTTTCGCCGGCGATGGTGACCTGCCGTTCCTGCATCACTTCAAGCAGTGCGCTCTGCACCTTGGCGGGCGCGCGGTTGATCTCGTCGGCCAGCAGCAGGTTGGTGAACACCGGGCCCAGCGTGGTGCCGAACTCGCCGGTCTTCTGGTTGTAGATGCGCGTGCCCACCAAGTCGGCCGGCACCAGATCGGGTGTGAACTGGATGCGCTTGTAGCTGCCGCGCAGCGTGGCCGCCAGCGTGCGCACGGTCAGGGTCTTGGCCAGGCCCGGCACGCCCTCGACCAGCAGGTGGCCTTGGGCCAGCAGCGCCACCATCACCCGTTCGAGGAAACGGTCTTGGCCGACGACGACGCGCTTGACCTCGTAGAGGTTGCGCTCCATCAGCTGGGCGGAATCGGCGGGCACAGCGGCAGATGTGTTCATGGGGTGCGATGAAGTTGAATCGGTTCAGAACGGCGGCAGGCCGGCACCGGCGGCGGCGCTTTCGATCGGCACCGCGAATCCGATGCCGATGAAGGTGCGCTGCTGGTTGGGGTTCATGATCGCGGTGACGATGCCCACCACGTGGCCATCCATCGTGACCAGCGGGCCACCCGAGTTGCCGGGGTTGGCGGCGGCGTCGAACTGGATCAGGTTGGTCAGGATGCGCTTGCCTTCGGGCGAGCGGAACTCGCGCTTGAGCCCCGACACCACGCCCTGCGATGCCGACGGCCCGATGCCGAACGGAAAGCCCACCGCCAGCACCGCATCGCCCGGCGCCAGGCCCGAGGTGGAGCGCATCGTGGCGGCGTGCAGGTCGTCGGGAATGGTCAGCGCCTGCAGCACCGCCAGGTCGTTTTCGGGCTGCAGGCTGACCACCCGGGCCTCGCTCTGGCTGCCGTCGGCGAAGTCGACCGTGATGCGCGCCGCGCCGGCCACCACGTGCAGATTGGTCAGGATCAGGCCCTTGTCGACGATGACCACGCCGGTGCCCACGCTGCGGCCGGCCAGCGCGTCGTCGTCATCGGTGGGTGGCGGCCGGGCCGGCAGCTTGCCGGTCGGCGGCGCTGCGGCTTCGCCGACCACCCGCACCACCGACGGCAGGATGGCTTCGTAGGCGGCAGCGCCGGCCGCGGCCAGCGGATCCTTGGCGATGGACTGGCGCATCGCGGTGTCGATCTGCTCGATCGTCCAGGGCCGTTGGGCCTGGGCGGTCCAGCTCGGCCAGCCGGCCACCAACAGCCCGGCCAGCACCGCCAGCGCCCAGAGCAGCCGCTCGTGCCGGCGCAGACGGCCCGGGCCGTCGGGCGCGGCGGGTGCATCGCCCACCGCGGCAGCAGTGTCTGCAG
>JAYSYW010000177.1:0-10109 GCA_043727255.1 Rhizobacter sp.
GCTCGAACTGGCCGCCGCCAACGACCTGCGGGTGGGCAGCGTCAGCGTGTTCGCGGGGCCGAACTTCGTGCTCTCGGTGCGCAACAACAGCCAACACAACCTGAGCGACGTGCGCGAACGCTGCGAGCGCGAACCGGGCCTGCTGAAGCATGGTTCGGGCTTCGTGTTCTACGCGCTGATGGACGCGGTGGTGGACCGCTACTTCCCGCTCATCGACGGCATGGAAGACGAGCTGGAAAACATCGAGCTGCGCATCTTCGAGTCAGGCTCGCCGCGCGAAAACATCAAGCGCCTGTACGAGTTGAAGGCGCGGGTGATGACGGTGCGCCACGCCGTGGCCCCGCTGATGGAAGCCGCCGGCAAGCTGTGGGCTGGCCGCGTGCCCAAGGTGTGCCTGCACAGCCGCGAGTACTTCCGCGACGTGTACAGCCACCTGGTGCGCATCAACGCAACGCTCGACACCCTGCGTGAAACGATTGGCATCGCGGTGCAGGTGAACCTGTCGATGGTGGCGATCGAAGACTCGGAAACCACGAAGCGCTTGGCCGCTTGGGCCGGCATCTTCGCGGTTGCCACCGCGTTCGCCGGCATCTGGGGCATGAACTTCGATCACATGCCCGAGTTGAAATTGCGCTGGGCCTACCCGGCCGCGCTGGGCGTGATCACCATCACTTGCGGGCTGCTGTACTGGCGCTTTCGCAAGGCTGGTTGGTTGTGACGGCGGTTGTAGGGCGGGTTGTAGGGCGGGTTGTCGTGCTGGTTGTTGCGTTGGTGGCTGCCGGGTGCTTGGCGTTGCAGTGGGTTCGCTGACGCAAAGACTGCATGAACCGCCGCTTGTCACCCTCGGCCGAGGCCAGCCTGTGTGCGCTGGCCGCCATCGCGTTGTGGTCCACCCTGGCCGCGCTGGGTGTGGCCTTGCGGCATGTGCCGCCGTTTTTGCTGACCGGCTTGGCGCTGCTGGTCGGCAGCCTGCCGGCCTGGCCGCTGTGGCGGCAATGGCGCGTTCCGCCAGCGACCTTGCTGTTGGGTGTGTACGGCCTGTTCGGCTTTCACTTTCTGCTGTTCATCGCGCTGCGCCACGCGCCACCGGTCGAGGCCAATCTCGTCAACTACCTCTGGCCCTTGTTGATCGTGCTGCTGGCGCCCGTTTTCCTGCCGGGGCTGGGGCTGCGCCCGGTGCATGTGCTGGCCGGCTTGGCGGGTTTTGTCGGCGCGGCGCTGGCCATCGTGGGCGGGCGCGATTTGTCGGGCGCGTTCGCCTGGGGCTACCTGCCGGCGCTGGGTTCGGCCTTCATCTGGGCCACTTATTCGCTGTTGACGCGCCGGGTGGCGCACTTCCCCACGGCGGCCATCGGGCTGTTTGGCGGGGTGTCGGGCCTGATGGCCCTGGCTTGCCATGCGCTGCTGGAACCGGCGGTGGCCTTGAGCGGGCGCGACTGGGCGTTGGTTGTGTTGATGGGCCTGGGGCCGCTGGGTGCGGCGTTCTTTTTGCGGGACCGCGCGCTCAAGCTCGGCGACCCGCGCCGCATCGGCATCTTGAGTTACCTGACGCCGCTGGCGTCCACCGTCTTGCTGCTGCTGGTGACGGGCCGGGCCTTCACGGTGTGGATCGGCGCGGCGGCGGTGTTGATCGTGGGCGCGGCGCTGGCGGGGCTGCGCGCCCCGGCCTGAGCCCACCGGCCTGAGCACGCCTCAGGTTTCGTCCAGCAACT
Organism: Rhizobacter sp.; assembly: GCA_043727255.1. Classification (GTDB taxonomy): domain Bacteria; phylum Pseudomonadota; class Gammaproteobacteria; order Burkholderiales; family Burkholderiaceae_C; genus Rhizobacter. The sequence continues at coordinate 1,713 of JAYSYW010000177.1, forward strand.
GCTCGACCAACTGGTGCAGGGCGCTGAAGTCGGGCTGGCCCACGTAGCGTTTGACGATCTCGCCGCGCTTGTTGATCAGCACTGTGGTGGGTGTGAGCTTCACGTCGTCAAAGCGGCGGGCAATGTCGCCGGTGTTGTCGATCACAACCGTGAACGGCAGCCGGCGTGACTGGCTGAAGTTGACAACGAAGGCCGGCGGGTCGTAGCTCATGGACACGGCCAGCGTCTCGAAGCCACGCGCCTTGTATTTCTGGTGCGTGGCGACGATCTGCGGCATTTCTTTCACGCAGGTGGCGCAACTCGTGGCCCAGAAGTTCACCAGCACCACCTGGCCCTTCAAACCGCCGATGCGGCCGGTGCTGCCGTCGAGCCGGGTGAAGCCGACATCGGGTGCGGCGGGGTAAGTGCGAAAGGCCTGGTAAGCCAGGTAAACCACCGCGCCACCCACGGCAATTGCCAGGGCCGTGAAGATGGCGGCAAGATGGCGGGTCGATTTCATGGATAAAAGGGTTCGCATGCTGCGTCGAAAGTTTATGTCAGGGGTGGTGGCTGGAATGGGTCTGGGGCTGGGCGTTCCAGCCGCCCAGGCGGTGTCGGAAACCGATGCCGCCACCGGGGTTCGCGTGGCTTTGGAGCGCGGCGCCACGGCCGCCGTGGCCTTGCTGGGGCGCACCGATGGATTCCTCGGCAACCCGAAGGTTCGCATCCCCTTGCCCGGTTTCTTGAACAATGCCGCGCGGTTGCTGCGGGCGACGGGCCAGCAAAAGCGTGCCGACGAGTTGGTGGCGGCGATGAACCGGGCCGCTGAGTTGGCGGTGGCCGAAGCGCGCCCCTTGCTCGTCAACGCCGTCAAAAGCATGAGCGTGGAAGACGCGCTGCAGGTGGTGCGCGGCGGCGACGATTCGGTGACGCAGTTCTTTGTGGGCAAGACGCGCGAGCCGCTGGGCGAGAAGTTCTTGCCGATCGTGACGAAGGCGACCGAGAAGGTGTCGCTGGCCGCGAAGTACAACGCGCTGGCCGATCGCGCTTCGCGCCTGGGGCTGGTGAAGCCGCAAGACGCGAACATTCAGCAGTATGTGACGGGCAAGGCGCTCGATGGCCTGTATTTGATGATCGCGGAAGAGGAACGCAAGATCCGCGCAAACCCCGTGGCCACAGGCAGCGCGATCTTGAAGCGGGTGTTCGGCGGCCTGAAGTAGCCGCCGACCCCCGGGCGCCGTCACATCACCTTCGACAACTCGAACAGAAGCGCCGAAGGCAGCGAGGTGATGATGGCGTCGCGGCCCACGCGGGCCATGCTCAGGCCACCGAAGCCCGAGATCTCGAAGCTGTTGCCTTCTTCGATGATCTCGACGAACACCACATCGGCGCCGTCGGATTCAACCTCTGAGCGCAAGTCGTCGAAGCGGTCACCGCGCAGCACCGACTCAATGACGATGGCGTGCGGCAGGCCGCCCCGGCAGAACTCGCGCGCTTCTTCGACCGAGTTCACGAAGTCAACCACCAGCCCCATGTTGCGGATGGCGTCGCGCACTTGAATGCGCACGTCGCGGCGCGAAGCCACCACCAGCACATGGTGGCCGGCCAGCGGCTTGGAGCCGTGCAGCGAGGGCGAAAACCCCTGGTCGAGTTCGATTGCGCTGACGCCTTCGAGCTGGTCGTTCACCGTGCGCGGGAATTCGACCGTCAACTCGACCATCGCGCCGTCGATCTTGCGTTCGATGGGCAGGCCCATGGTCCAGGCGGTTTGTTCCAGCAGGCGCCAGGTCATTGAATCGAGCCGGCGCACATGGCGGGCGGCTTCTTCGTCGTCCATGTGCACGTCAACCGGGCGGTGGGCGAACTTGCAGTTCAGCCGTGCATGGGTCGGCCAAGTCTTGATGTCGATGCGCAATTCGAGCGTTGACTTGGCGTGGCCGAGGGTCCAATCGATCAGCGTGTTGAACAGTGTGTAGAGCAGGGAGGCATCAACGATCACTTCGGTTGGCTTCAACACCTGCTTGATGTGGATGTTGCGGGCCTGGGTTTCGCTGGCGCGCTGAACGAGCACGTCTTTGAGGGTGTCGGTGAGCGGCAGCCGCTCGGGGGTTTGGCGCAAGGTGCCCGACGCCAGGCGGGCCAGTTGCTGGCCCGACATGCTGACCTTGCGAGCGCGCTGGATCTCGTCCCCGAGGGCGCGCAGGCCGGCGCGGTCGATGCGGCCGGTGGTGGCGAGGATGTGCACCCGCTCCAGGGCCGACGTGAGCGGGCCGGCCATTTCGGCGCTCAACTCACTCACCAGGTCTCGCCAATGGTCGTCGGCTGCAGGCTGCGGCTCGGCGGGCGAGGTCACAACAGGGCTGGCACGGTTGAAGTCGGTCATATCCATGGAGTTTCCTGAGAAGGGCTGGACGTGACCGATCTGGGAAAAGCCGGTCTTTTGTCACACAAGTTTCGCGATGCAAGTGTCTTCGCTGTTGCGAGCGAGCGGGGGGCGTGGCCCCTGGATCTAGGGGTGATGAAAGCCCCCGGAGTCGCGGGGTGCGTGACCGTTCGGCGGGCGCAGGCCGCGGTTGACACCACTTGTGTGGCCGCGCCGGGTGGCGCGTGGCGCTTACATGTTCACAGCGGTGCTCAAAGTGCGCCGGAGGCCCGCAGTGCGGCGCATTCGTCGGCCGTCCAGCCGAGTTCACACAGCACTTCGTCGGTGTGCTCGCCCAGCAGCGGCGGTGGGCGACGGTACTGCACCGGCGTGGCCGACAGCTTGATCGGGCTGGCGACGAGCTTCATCTCGTCGGTGAGCGGGTGCGGCAGGGTGACGGTCATGCCGCGCGCCTGCACCTGCGGGTCGGCAAACACCTCTTCAAGGTTGTTGATGGCCCCACAGGGCACTTTGGCGGCCTCCAGCGCCGCCAGCCAGTCGGCCTTGCTGCGGGCTTTTACCAGGGCGGCCAGCAGTGGCACCAGCGTGTCGCGGTGCCGCACGCGGTCGGCGTTGCGCATGAAGCGCGGGTCTCGGGCGAGGTCGGGGCAGCCGGCCACGTCGCAGAACTTGACGAACTGGCTGTCGTTGCCGACGGCGAGGATCAGGTGCCCGTCGGCTGTCTCGAACACTTGGTAAGGGACGATGTTCTGGTGCGCATTGCCCACGCGCTGCGGCGCCACGCCAGTGGCCAGGTAGTTGGCGCCGAGGTTGGCGAGCATGGCGACCTGTGTGTCGAGCAGGGCCATGTCAATCACCTGGCCTTCGCCGGTGGCGTCTCGGTGGCGCAGCGCGGCCAAGATGGCCACGGTGGCGTACATGCCGGTGAAGAGGTCGGCCACCGCCACGCCCACCTTCTGCGGCCCGCCGCCGGCGCGGTCGTCTCGTTCGCCGGTGACGCTCATCAGCCCGCCGATGCCTTGAATGGCGTAGTCGTAGCCGGCGCGTTCGGCGTAGGGGCCGGTCTGGCCGAAGCCGGTGACGGAACAGTAAACGAGGCCCGGGTGTTCGGCTCGCAGCGAGGCGGCGTCGAGCCCGTAGCGTGCCATGTCGCCGACCTTGAAGTTCTCGATGAACACGTCGCACTGCGCCGCCAATCGGCGGATCAGCGCCTGGCCGTCGGGGTGGGCGATGTCCACCGTCACCGAGCGCTTGTTGCGGTTGGTGCCCAGGTAATAGGCGGCTTCGGCGGTGTCGTGGCCGTCGCGGGCCTTCAGGAAGGGCGGGCCCCAGCCCCGGGTGTCGTCGCCGCCAGCGCCGTTGCGCATCGGGCGTTCGACCTTGATGACGTCGGCGCCCAGGTCGGCCAGGGTCTGGGTGCACCAGGGGCCGGCGAGCACGCGCGAGAGGTCGAGAATGCGCACACCGGCCAGCGGCTGGGGGACGGGCGTGGCGGCGTCGGGGGCAGAGGTCAGAGGGGTCATCGGGTCATTGTGCAAGAGCGCGAATCGATAATCGGCCATGCCCCAACGTCCCCCACGCCCTGTACCCCTGCGCCATGTGGCGGTGATTGCCATGGGGGCTTGCGCGCTGTCGGCGTGTTCGCCCGACTTGAACTGGCGCGAGGTGCGGCTGGCAGGTGCAGATGCGCAATTGCTGTTTCCCTGCAAGCCGCGCACCGAAACCCGCTCGCTCACGCTGGCCGGCGCGAAGGTGCAGATGTCGATGCACGGCTGCGAAACGGGCGGCGTGACTTACGCGCTGGCCCATGCCGACATGACCGACCCGGCACGCGTCACCCCGGCCCTGCAAGAGCTTCGGTTGGCGCTGGCGGGCAAGGTTGGCGGCACGCCGCAAATCCGCCCGTGGCAGCCGGTGGGGGCCACGCCCAGTGGCGAGTCAAGCCGCTGGCGCACCACCGCCCAGTTGCCGGGCGGGCAGGGCATGAAGCAGGAGGTGGCCTTTTTTGCCTATGGCACGCGGGTGTTCCAGTTGGTGGCGCAGGGGCCGGCGCTCACCCTCGAAGCCAGTGACACATTTTTCGATTCGCTCAAGCTTGCCCTGTAATGGCCACATCCCATAGTGGTCAACCGCCGGGCGATGAGGTAGCCTGCGGCCGAACTCGCGGTGGCTGGCCTTGTCCGACCACCGTTGGAGCCGCCGGGGCGTTGCCCCAACCAAGTGTCTTTCCGGACTGTCGACTTTCACGCACCATGCCTGGTTTGCTGATCATTGCCCATGCGCCGCTGGCGTCGTCACTGAAGGCCGTGGCGCAGCACACCTTTCCCGATTGCGCGTCCCGACTCGAAGCGCTGGACGTGCTGCCCGAGATGCAGCCGGAAGAAATCGAAATCCAGGCGCGTGCGTTGCTGGCCCGTCTGGGTGGCCCCGACGCGTTGATCTTTACCGACGTGTTCGGCGCCACGCCCTGCAACGTGGCACAGCGCCTGGCCGACGGGCTGCATGTGAAAGTGATCGCCGGGGTGAACGTGCCGATGTTGTGGCGTTCACTCTGTTATGCCGACGAATCGCTCGACGCCGTGGTGGCGCGTGCGGTGGCCGGTGCCACCCAGGGCGTCATGCAGGTGGCGTCGTCGCGGCCCCAGAACCAAGCCTACAAACCGGGTGGAAATGATCAAGGCAAACATCAGCATCAGCAATAGGCTCGGCCTGCACGCGCGGGCCTCGGCGAAGTTCACCAAGCTGGCGGGCAGTTTCCGCAGCGATGTCTTCATGAGCCGCAACGACCGGCGCGTCAACGCCAAAAGCATCATGGGCGTCATGATGCTGGCGGCGGGCTATGGCAGCGAGGTCGAAGTCGAAACCACCGGCCCGGACGAGCAGCAGGCGATGGACGCCCTGCTGGCGATGATCAACGACAAGTTCGGCGAGGGCGAGTAGCCCACCAGAGAGCGGCCCCCAGGGGCCGCTTTTCATGCCGCGGCGCCGGTCAGGTGTCGCCCAGGAAATGCTTGCGGTAACGCGCCGGCAGATCGTCGATGCGCATCAGCATCGGCAGGTCGGCGGTGTTGAAGTCAGGGTCCCAGGCCGGAGGGCCCAGTACCTTGGCTCCGCAGCGCAGGTAGCCCTTGATCAGCGCGGGTGCCTCAACGTTCAGGTCGTGCTGCAGTTCATCCACCGGCAGGGGCAGGCGAGGGCGCACCTGCAGTTCGATGGGTGCCAAGTGCGTCTTGCGCAGCTGTTCCCACAGGCTGGCGGCAAAGTGCCCGCCGTCGCGCATGCTGATGCTGGCGCAGCCGATCATGGTGTCGAGCTGGTTGCGCATCATGAAGTCGGCCAGCGCTCCCCACAGCGACATGATCGCGCCCCCTGAGCGCCATGCCGGGTGCACACATGAGCGGCCCAGCTCGACCATCTTCGAGCGCAACGGGCGCAGCCGTGTGAGGTCGAACTCTGTCTCGCTGTAGAGGCCACCGACCCGGGCGGCCGAGTCGGGCGTCAACACCCGGTAGGTGCCGATCACCGGGCCGGGCTCTCGGCCTTCGGTGGCCGCGCGCACCAACAGGTGTTCGCAGAACGGGTCGAACATGTCAATGTCATGCCCTGCCGGCGAGCCCACGGGCACGCTCAAGCGTGCGCCCATTTCTTCGGCGAACACCAGATGCCTCAGGCGTTGCGCTTCCCGAACCTCATCTTGAGTGCGAGCCCAAACCACCTCAAACCGCGTGGCTTCACCTCGGCCGGAGGGTCGGAGCGGCGAGCGTTCTTGAAGTGACCTCCGTGAGGTGTCGCCGCACAAGTCGGCCAGGGGCAAGGTGGGAAGGGGAAGTTCGCGCATGGCTTTCTCCGTGTTTCTGCGCTAGATGGTCACCGGCGGCTGTGACGCGGTCATGAACATGGGGTGACGCCCGAATGACAGCCGTGGCGCTGGGGATGCGTTTCCCCGACTGGGGAATTCAAGGGCCGCTGATAGGATGGTCCGCATGAGCATCCAGGTGTTTGGTCTGCCCGTTTCGCGGGGCGTCGCCATTGGCCGCGCTGTGTTGATCGCGTCCAGCCGAATCGACGTCGCCCACTACTTTGTTGACGAGGCGCAGCTTCCTGCGGAGGTCGATCGCTTGCGGGTGGCGCGCGACGCTGTCGCCACCGAGCTGACAACCCTGCAGCGCGAGTTGCCGATCGACGCACCGGCTGAACTCTCGGCCCTGCTCGACGTGCACCTGATGCTGTTGCACGATGACGCCTTGACTGGCGCCACTCGGCAATGGATCGAAGAGCGGCACTACAACGCCGAGTGGGCCTTGTCGGCGCAGTTGGAAGTGCTGGCCCGGCAGTTCGATGAAATGGAAGACGCCTACCTGCGCGAACGCAAGGCCGACCTGGAGCAGGTGGTGGAGCGGCTGCTGCGTGCCTTGTCGAGCGACGCCGCTTCGTTGAGCTACACGGCGGCGGGCGTCGGGGCGCGCGACTTCGCGGGGGAAGACCCGCTGGTGCTGGTCGCCAATGACATCGCACCAGCCGACATGCTGCAGTTCAAGCGCAGCGTGTTCAAGGGGTTCATCACCGACGTGGGTGGAAAGACCTCACACACGGCGATCGTCGCCCGCAGCATGGACATTCCCGCCGTGGTGGGCACACGCGAGGCCAGCCGCATCGTCCGGCAAGACGACTGGGTGGTGATAGACGGTGACTGCGGCATCGTGATCGTTGATCCCTCTCCCATCGTTCTGGAGGAGTACCGATTTCGCCAACGGCAAGGCGGCCTTGAGCGCGAACGCCTGGCGAGGCTGCGTCACACACCGGCGGTCACGCTGGACGGCGAGCGTGTGGAATTGCTAGCCAACATCGAGTTGCCCATGGACGCGCCTGCGGCATTGGAGGCTGGGGCGATGGGCATCGGTCTCTTCCGCAGCGAGTTTCTGTTTATGAACAGGGGCGGCGAGTTGCCGAGTGAAGACGAGCAATTCGAGGCCTACCGCGCCGCTGTCGAGGCCATGCAGGGTTTGCCAGTGACCATTCGCACGGTGGACATCGGCGCCGACAAGCCACTGGATCGCTTGTCCGTCAATGAGCTTCGGCACGAACACGCGCTGAACCCGGCACTGGGTTTGCGGGCGATTCGCTGGAGTCTGTCCGAGCCCGGCATGTTCAGGCAGCAGCTGCGAGCCATCCTCCGTGCCAGCGCGTTCGGCAAAGTTCGCCTGCTCATCCCTATGGTTGCCCACCTGAGCGAGGTGAAGGCGAGCCAGGAAGCTTTGGCGCGCGCCAAGCAGCAACTCAAGGATGCGGCACGTCCGTTCGGAGATGTCGAAGTCGGCGCCATGATCGAAGTGCCAGGCGCGGCATTGGTGCTGCCATCGCTGTTGCGTTACTTCGATTTCGTGTCGATTGGAACCAACGACCTCATTCAATACACGCTGGCCATTGACCGGGCGGATGAAGCCGTCGCTCATCTATATGACCCCTGGCATCCGGGTGTGCTGAAGTTGATTGCGCAAAGCATTGCCTGCGCTCGCAACGCAGGCAAAGGAGTCAGCGTTTGCGGCGAGATGGCAGGAGACCCCGACTTCACCGAGCTGTTGCTGGCAATGGGGTTGCGAACGTTCTCCATGCATCCGTCGCAGATCGCGTCCGTCAAGCAGCGCATCTTGCGTGCTGACACCAAGAAACTTGAGGCGCATCTCCCTGCCATATTGAGCAGCGATGCGCCGGAGGCCGAGTGCTTGCTGTTGTCTAGTAGAGCAAGGTCGATGGCTACGCGTGACTCCTGAAGAAAACGAGGAGAGGCTGCCGATAGCGCTAAAAGCGTGCTACAGTCACGTTCTTCGCTGCCAGCAAGCAAGCGCCGTCTAACGGAATGCAAACCGAGTCGGTAGCGAAGAAAAAGAAAACGAGTTGTTGACAGGGTATTAAAAAACATGTCATAATCGAATTCTTCGCTGATAACAACTCAGCGCCGCAAACGAAGCAGTTTGCAAGCTCTTTAAAAACTAACAGCCGATAAGTGTGGGCGTTTGAAGGCGAGTGCCAAGAGT
>JAYSYW010000178.1:0-4679 GCA_043727255.1 Rhizobacter sp.
ATCAGCAAGAAAGTTCAGCCAAGCGCGAAGAACCGTTCGGGCTGAGCCTGTCGAAGCCCTGTTCGAGCGTCGCGCTGCACTTCGACAGGCTCAGTGCGAACGGTGAACTGCTGAACTTTCTTGCTGATCAGGAAGGAAGAAATGCAAAGAGCGCAAAGAACCCAACGAAGAAATTCAATTCCTTCGCGTTCTTGGTCTTCACCTTTGCGTCTTTGCGTTGAAGAAAGCATCGACGTGATTCAACCCTTCGAGTCTGCTCATGTTTGAAAAAATCCTGATCGCCAACCACGGCGACAGCGGCCGCAAGGCCGTTGCGGCGAAGCCAAATTGCCTGGGGCGCGCAGCGCACCCAGGCGAATTCCCCACGGGAGCCAGCCATGTTTAAGAAGATCCTCATTGCCAACCGGGGGGAAATCGCCTGCCGCGTCATCAAGACAGCCCGCAAGATGGGCATCAAGACAGTGGCCGTCTATTCCGACGCCGACCGCGACGCCCGCCATGTCGAACTCGCCGACGAAGCCGTGCACATCGGCGCCGCGCCTTCGCGTGAGTCGTACCTGTCGATGGACAAGATCATTGCCGCCTGCAAACAAACAGGCGCGCAGGCGGTGCACCCGGGCTACGGCTTCTTGAGCGAGAACGAAGAGTTCGCGCGCCGAGTGGAAGAAGAAGGCATCGTCTTCATCGGCCCCAAGCACGCGTCCATCGCGGCCATGGGCGACAAGATCGCCTCGAAGAAGCTGGCGGCTGCCGCGAAGGTCAACACCATCCCTGGCCACAACGCCGCCATCGACACCCCCGAGCAGGCGGTCAAGATCGCGCAAGGCATTGGCTACCCGGTGATGATCAAAGCCAGCGCGGGTGGCGGTGGCAAAGGCCTGCGCGTGGCGGCCAACGACAAAGAAGCCTTCGAGGGCTTCAGCGCCTGCCGCAACGAAGCCCGCAACAGCTTCGGCGACGACCGTGTGTTCATCGAAAAGTTCGTGGTTGAGCCGCGCCACATCGAGATTCAAGTGCTGGGCGATGCGCACGGCAACACCGTCTACCTGTGGGAGCGCGAATGCTCCATTCAGCGCCGCCACCAGAAGGTGATCGAAGAAGCGCCCAGCCCCTTCCTTGACGACGCCACACGCAAGGCGATGGGCGAACAAGCCGTTGCGCTGGCCAAGGCAGTGAACTACCAATCGGCCGGCACGGTTGAGTTTGTGGTCGGCAGCGACAAGAGCTTTTACTTCTTGGAGATGAATACCCGGCTGCAGGTGGAGCACCCGGTCACCGAGTGCATCACCGGGCTTGATCTGGTGGAGTGGATGATCCGCGTGGCCGCTGGCGAAAAGCTCGGCTTCCAGCAAAGCGAATTGCGCCGCGACGGCTGGGCGATCGAATGCCGCATCAACGCCGAAGACCCCTTCCGCAGCTTCCTGCCCTCGACCGGGCGGCTCGTCAAATTCGCACCACCGCCTGAAGGCGAGGGCGTGCGGGTGGACACCGGCGTGGGTGAGGGCGGCGAGATCCCGATGCACTACGACTCGATGATCGCCAAGCTGATCGTGCATGGGCGCGACCGCGCAGACGCCATCGCCAAGATGCGCCATGCGCTCAATGGGTTTGCGATTCGCGGCATCAGCTCGAACATCCCGTTCCAGGCTGCTTTGCTGGCGCACCCCAAGTTCGTCAGCGGCGACTTCAACACCGGCTTCATCGCCGAGCAGTACCCGCAGGGTTTTTCGGCTGCGGCGGTGCGGCACGACGACCCCGACTTTCTGCGTGCGCTGGCGGCGGTGGCCCACCGCCTGCAGCTTGAGCGCGCCGCTGGCATCAGCGGGCAACTGCCTGGGCATGGTGTGCAGATCGGTGAAGACTTCGTGGTCGTCACGCGTCGCCACGCCGAAGTGAGCGAACAGCTGCCACTCAGCGTGCGGCTGGCCGAAGACAAAGCCTTCATCGTCCACGCCAACGGCAACACGTACCGCATCACGCTCAGCGTGAACCTTCGCGACACGGTGGTGCGCGGCGAGTGCAATGGCCAGGCGTTCTGTGCGCAGGTCGAGCGCCAGGGGCTGGTGTTTCTGGTGGCGCACAACGGCACGCAGATCGAGGCCAAGGTGTTGTCACCGCGCGCAGCCGAGTTGAATGCGTTGATGCATGTGAAGGCGCCGCCCGACCTGTCGAAGTTCTTGTTGTCGCCGATGCCGGGGCTGCTGTCCGAGGTGTGCGTGGTGGCTGGGCAGGCGGTGATGGCCGGCGAGAAGCTGGCGGTGATCGAGGCGATGAAGATGGAAAACACCTTGCTGGCCACCAACGACGGCGTTGTGGCCCAGGTGCGGGCCGCCAAGGGCGAGAGCCTGGCGGTCGATCAGGTCATCATCGAGTTCCAGTAAAACGCTTACCCATTTCATCTCCATTTGCTCAACCGACCACTCCCATGACACGCCCCTTCAAAGTCCTCGGCATCCAGCAAATCGCCATCGGCGGCCCCAGCAAAGACAAGCTGCGCGAGCTGTGGGTGAACAAGCTTGGCTTGCAAGTCACCGGCCACTTCGTCAGCGAACGCGAGAACGTCGATGAAGACATCTGCTCGATTGGCACCGGCCCGTTCAAGGTCGAAGTCGATCTGATGCAACCGATCGACCCCGACAAGAAGCCCGCCGTGCACACCACGCCGCTGAACCACGTCGGCCTGTGGATCGACGACCTGCCCAAGGCCGTGGAATGGCTCACGGCCAACGGCGTGCGCTTCGCGCCGGGCGGCATCCGCAAGGGCGCGGCGGGCTACGACATCTGCTTCCTGCACCCCAAGAGCAACGACGAATTCCCGATCGCTGGCGAAGGCGTGTTGATCGAATTGGTGCAAGCACCGCCCGAAGTCATTCAGGCGCTGGGCGCGGCATGAACCTTTGGCTGCGCTTCATCTGGGTGCTGCTGACCCTGCGCTGGCGGCCCCGCGCCGGGATGTTCGACACCACCGTGCTGCCCATGCGGGTGATGCTGAACGACATCGACGTCAACGGCCACCTCAACAATGGCCGCTACCTCACCATGGCCGACCTGGGCCGGCTCGACTTCGTGGCGCGCACCGGCGTGCTGCGGGTGGCCATCAAGCACCGCGCGGCGCCCATCGTTGGCGACGCGATGGCCAAGTTCCGCAAAGACCTGAAGCCCTTCGAGCGCTTCGAGATGCACACCCGCCTGCTCGGTTGGGACGACAAGTGGGCCTTCATGGAACACCGCTTCATGCGCGGGGGCCGGGTGGCGGGCACGGTGGTCATGCGTGGCCTGTTCCGTGGCCCGAACGGCCCGCTCACGCCCGGCTTTCTGATATCCCAGATGGGGTTGTCTGCCGAGTCGCCACCGCTGCCCGAATGGGTGACCGCGTGGCACCAGAGCTGCGAGCGTCTGGCCGAGGCCATTCGCGGCGAAGAACGCACGGCGCTCGGTACGGCCTGAATTCGAGCCCCAAACCCGCACGGCCTGAGCATGGCGCTGGCCGTGTACATCAAGCCCTGGGGCCGCCCCAAGGCTTGAGATGCCGGCCTGCTCCCTTGACGTGGGGGATGGTGCCCGGGCTGGCACTTGCCCACACTGGCCGACTCATCAACAGACCGGCCAGTTGCCCGCCCCGGGCCGCGCGCCGGCAATGTGCGCAGCTCGCTGCCATGTCATCCTGGAGACACCGTTGAACAACACTTCATGCTGTGGTAGTTGGACTGTGCTTGCGTTGCTGACCACCGCATTGGCCACGTTGGCCGCATGCGGCGGGGGAGACGGCGGCGCCGCTGGCAGCGATGCCATCGCCGATGAACAGATCGCCATGGAAACCGGCCTGGCAAAGAGCGTGGCCCTCGCCGAGGGTGGCACCGAAGCCCTGGCGGCCACAGGGGCCACCTATTACGTGGACCCGACCGGCAGCGACACCGCGACCGGCAGCAAAGAAGCCCCGTGGAAGACCATCGCCCGCGCGCAGACCGCGGCCCGTGCCGGTGACACGGTTTACTTTCGCGGCGGCACCTACAGCTACACCAAAGGCGTGAACAACTGCGCCAGCCAAACCGACACCGTCAACGTCATCACCCTCAACAAGAGCGGTGCCTCTGGCAGCGTGATTCGCTACTGGGCCTACCCGGGTGAGCGGCCGGTGTTCGACTTCTCACCCATGAAAAGCGACTGCCGAGTCAAAGGCTTCAACGTCACCGGCAGTTACATCCACCTGCGCGACCTTGAAATCACCGGGGCGCCCCAGAACAACACCCGCAACAACGAGTCGTGGGGCGTGTGGATTTCAGGCAACCGCAACACCTTCGAGCGGCTCAACCTGCACCACCACATGGGGCCGGGCCTGTTCATCGAGAACGGCTCATACAACCTGGTGCTCAACACCGATTCGCACCACAACCACGACCTGCGCAGCAAAAGTGGCTCAGGGCAAAACGCCGACGGGTTTGGCGCCCACATCGCGGCCAACAACCCCGGCAACGTCTTCCGTGGGTGCCGGGCCTGGGCCAACACCGACGACGGCTTCGACCTCATCAACGCCTACTCATCAGTCACCATCGAAAACTCATGGGCCTGGCTGCACGGCTACCTGCCTGGCAGCACCACCCCGATCGCGGCCGGCAATGGCAACGGCTTCAAGGTGGGCGGCTACGGCGGCGGCTATGTCTCCAACGGCGTGAAACACG
>JAYSYW010000179.1:0-24897 GCA_043727255.1 Rhizobacter sp.
ATGGCGCCCGTGCCGTTCTGAAGGTTCTGACTGATCTTGTCCATGCGTGCTCCTGTGCATAGCCGGCACGTGGCATTTGCAGTGTCGATAAATCTTTTGAGCGCTTGCTCGCGGCGAACACGCATCCGGTCAGGCCCGAACACATGCCCAGAAAGATGAGCAAACGACGCGCCCGGATCAGTGAGCTTGTCCCCGAAGAACGCACGCCATGGCGGAAGATTGAATTTCTCGCGGCTGGAAGTAGTGCAGCGACACGCCGCAACCCAGGACTTGCCGCACAAAAGAAAACGCGGCGGAGGGTTTGATCCCCTCGCCGCGTTGTCGATCTCAGCGCTGCCGCTGATGGTGGTGAGCGCTCCCGGTCAGCCGTCGATTCGCTGGTAGCGGTAGACCGGCTTGCGGTTCGGCTTGACCTTGGGCACCACCTTGTTCGGCGACAGCACCGTGGGCGCGGCGCCGCCAATCACGAAGGGAACCGTCTGCCCGTCGATCGTGACGAGGCCACCCACGGGTGACGGCGGAATGCCCGGTGACAGGAAGGTCTGCGTCAGCGGTTGGTCGGGCAGACGCGTGCCGGTCTGGAAGTCGACCTGGTACGCGCGCGCGGTGCCGAGGTTCGTGCACGAGCGGCTGCTGGCGTCGGTCTTGGCCTGGTAGGTGCTGAAGTAGGTCACGCCGCCAATCGTCAGCGGTGTGGTCACCACTTGTTCGTAGGGCGCGGCCGTGGTCGAGAGGTTCAGGAACCAGCCCTTGTACGAGACCAGCGCCAGCGGGTCGAGCGTTGACAGCCCCGTGACGTTGTACAAGTTGGTCGGCGCCGAGCCGTGGCCGATCACCGTGGTGAAGCCGGAGGTGGTGCGGATGTCGTCGCGGATGCCATAGAAGCGATTGACCACCGAGGCGGCGGTTGAGGTGGCGATCGGCTTTTCACGGTCGCCGGTGCCTACCAGCACCGTGATCTGGGAGCCCAACGCCACGACGCTTGGCGCGTACATGAACTTGCGGCGCTCGGAGGTGCCTGCACCCCACTCACTCACCGTGGCGATCTTCTGCACCGGCCAGTTGCTGACCGCCGCGTAGCCGGTGAAGTTGGCTGTGGGGTCGCTGGTGTTGATGCGAAAGACGTTGCCACGGGTATCGACCGCGTACAGCACGTCCACGTAGCCGTCGGAGTTGACGTCCACCACGGTCATGTCGGCCACGAAGCGGCCGGCGCTGGCACCGGGGTCGATGAAGCGGTAGTCGGTGGCTTCAGAGGGGCCGTACTGCGCGTTCATGACGACGATGCCGCGGCCCTTGCTGACGTTCGCGCAGGCGGTGTTCGGGTCTTCGCTGTCTTCGCATGCGTCGTAGCCGGCGCCAAAGACGACCAGCGGCGAGGTGCGGCCCTTCACGCGAATGGCCAGCGGGGTGGACCAACTCTGACCCATGTTGGCCTCATCCGTCGCGTCGAACTTCCACATCAGCGTGGGCTGCGAGGTCGTGCTCGGCTTGGTGGTCACATCGAACGCATAGACGCCACTGCCGCCGCGTCGCATCACCGGGTAGATCCACAGCTTGCTGACGGTGGAGGCGTTGCGTTCCTGGTAGCCGCCGATCGAGCCGTCGAAGAAGTAGGTTTTGGGTCTGGGTGCCGGGATGGCGGTCACTCCGGGGTAAGAGATCACGGGGCTGTTGGTCCGCACGCGGTTCAACGCAGCCCAGTGCTCGGGTGCGACGAAGCTCCACAACTCGTTGCCGGCGGTGGTGCCGGTGCGATTGCCATTGACGGCATGCAGCAAACCGTCGTCAGAGCCATAGAACACCACCACGTCATCGCCGCTGGTGCTGTTGCCGTAGTTGACGGCCAGCGGGCGCGAGTGGATCACGCCGCCGTGCACGGTGGGGCGGGTTGCGGTCGATTCAAGGCCGTAGGTGGTGTAGCTGACGGTGCCACTGGAACTCACCGAGCCATCGCCGTTGTTCACGCCGCGAACCCAATCGACGAGCGTGGCCGAGTCGGTGTCGCTCAGGCCGGAGATGCTCTGCACGTTGCTGCGGTTGAAGTCTTGCAAGCTGTATGCGCTGTCGACCTTGCACGACAGCGTGCTGCAGGTGCGGATGTTGCGCGCCGCGTGGCCCATGATGCGCAGCCGCTGGGCCGCGCCTCCGCGTTCCACGATCGGGCCATCGGGCGAGTCGGAATAGCCCGAGGTGGTGGATGTTGCGCAACCCGACACCGGGGCGCCGTTGACCGACTGCCAATAGGTGCCGCTGTCGGTGGTCCAGAAGCTTTGTGCGCAGTTCTGGATGAAGCCGGTGTTGACCGAATCAACCGCCGCCGTGCCCCGGGCATCGGCCAGGAAGAGGTTGTTGCCGTTGAGCGCGAACTGGTACTGCTTGAGGTTGCCGGCCCAGCGCTGGTAGCCGTCTTCGTTGGGCCTGAAGACCCCCATGAAGACCTGGTTCAGGAAGGTGCCCTGTGCGTTCACGCTCACCGGCAGGGAAGCCGAAGCGAACACGCCGTTGACGGCTGCGATCTGCGTCAGCACATCAGACAGCGCCGCGACCAACGCGTACAGGTCTCCGCCCACCGAGAAGTAGCCGCCTGCGCCGGCGCTTTCGGCCATTGACTTGAGCAGCCGGCCTTGCTTGGCATCGGGCGACTTGTTGTAGACGTCGATGGTGAACATGCGGACGTTCTGTTCAGCGGTCGCTTCGCTCACGTCGGTCGCATACAGAAACCGCGCCCATTCGTCGGCAAAGCGCACGCTGCTCTTGTCGCTGTTGGCCAGGGGCTTGGGGTAGAGCTGCGCGCCTGGGTCGTGGTTCAGGCGATTCATCAGCAGGTTCGTGGGGTGCGGCGTGGTGTTCGTGTCGGTGCCGTATTCCTGGTTCGGCCAGGTGTTGCCGATCAGGATGATGTAGGTCTTGCCGCAACTCGATTCATCGCTGATCGGGCTCTTGTAGGTGGTGCGCTCCTCGTCTATGAACGCCAACGGGTCTTCCAGGTCGTTTTTCTTGCTGTAGCGACGAGGCCCGAAGTGGGTTGAATCCGAAGGCAGGCCGGCGGTGCCCGACGTGGCACCGGCCGGGTTGGTGTAGCCGCCAAAGTACTTGAAGGCCTCGTAGAGTGCCGCGCCGTATTCGGCGGAAGACGGCCCCTTGAATTCGGGTGAGTTGATGTTCTGGTCGATGGTGGTCAGGTCGCCCAGAAGCTGCGTGCAGCGTTCGCTCGTCATCGGTGCGACGCGCTGGCGGATGTAGCCGCCGATCACGCTGTTGCCGTCGGCCGTGCCGTTGGGGTTGTAGAGCATCGTGCCGGCGTTGAGCTTGAGCCGCGCGCTCTCGCCACAGACCAGTTCGTTCAACACGAGCTTGAGCGTGCGCAACTCCACCTGGCCTTGAACCAGCGAGCTTTCCGTGCCGAAGATCTGGTTGACGTAGCTGACACAGAGCGTTTGCTGAACAGACCCGGCGGTGTAGTTGGTTGCGCATTTCGCCAGCGTGTCGACCTTGCTCCAGGCCTGCGAGTTGGCCGACCAGTTCGAGCTGTTGTCGAGGAAGAACAGCACGTTGGGTGCAACCGATGAGGCACCCGCGCCCGAGTAGAGGTCGATGTCCTCGGCGGCTGCGTGCTTCGGGCTCAAGGCTGCGCTCAGGATGGCGCATGCAAGCGCCATTCGCAAATGGGGGAAGTTCAGCACTTTCATCTTTTGCCTTTCGGGGAACGCACGGTGCCGCATGGGTCAGCTGCAGCTGCTGTTCAAGGTGGAGATGTCGGTGCGCACCTCGACGCCCTGGACGACGGTGGCCGATGCGTTGAGCAACTTCGGATCGGACGCGGTGGCCTCGACTTCATAGAGCACGGTGCCGCAGTTCGAATCGCCCGAGGTGGCCCCGGCTGCGTTCGCGTCAACGATGGTCAAGCCCGTGTTGCTGGCGCCACCGAAGCACGACGTGTCTTCCGGTGCGACGTAGCTGATGCCGGCGGACTCTTTGATCAGCTCCGCGTTCTTGATGACGCGGGCGCGTTTGCAGTCGAGGTTCTTGACCGAGACGCTGACGGACGCATTGGCGCTGTCGGCGGAGTGCTCGGTGCCGAGGTTGACCAACTGCGCGCGGCCTTCCGCGCCCCGAAGGTCGGCCCAGGTAGTGGCCGGTTCGTTCAGCACCATGTCGAGCGCGTAGTTCGCAGCCGAGTTGGCCTCGGTGCGCACCTGTTCGTTGTTGACCACGAGCGTGTGGCGGGTGGACATGCGTAGCACGGCCACCGAGATCAGCGTCGTCATGAGCAAGATCAGCATGCCGATGACGAGCACCACGCCGGACTGCCGTTGGCGACGGGGAAACTTGGGTTGGTTCTTCATTTCAGGACTCTCGGCGGGATTTGGGCGTGACGAAGGGCACGTAGGTGCTGTAGACGCGCCGCTTGAAGTTGCGGGGGGCCGCGGCCACGTCCACCGTGGTGTCGCTCATCTGGAAGGTCATCGCGTTCTTGACGTTGGTGCTTTGCTCGGCCGAGCGGGCAAGCAGCCACAGGCGCGCACCCACCACCTGGGACCAATCGGCCGGCACGGCCGCGTACCTATCGGGTGTTCCATCGGCGTTGGTGTCGCTTGCGTACTCGACCTGCATCTGCTCGATGTTTTCGACGATGGGCACCGGGTCTGACGCCCCGTTTGGCGTGATGTCCACATAGCTCAACACCTCGTCGGTGCTGATGTAGAAAAAGCGGCGAATCAGCTTTCGCCGTGTGGCCTTGGTGCCGTCGCAGGCCTTGGTCTGGAGCGCGAGCGACGCGGCCTTGCCGGCAGCCAGCACGAAGGGCGTGAGGCTGTATTCCATGCCGCACTCAGACACCTGCAAGTAGGCGCTGGTGGCCACCTCGGCGCACTCGGCGCCGGCCTGGGCCACGGTGCAGGTGCTGGCGCGCTGCATGAAGATCGCATCGGTGCCGGGCTTGCGCGCCAGGCATGCCGGGTCGGCATCGGCGTTGTTCAAGCCCACCGCGTGGATCGCCAGCGAGTCGGCCCACACGGCCAAGTCGGTCGAACACAAATTCACGGTGGTGCCGGTGGGCGTCGAAAGGGTGCCGTAGAAGCCGGTCTGCGACAGGTTGCGGCTCAACGTGTCGAGGCCATAGCGGCCGTTCTCGATGACGTCGGCACTCAGCGTGACCTCACGGCGCGTGTTGCTGCTGCCCAGCAGCACGCTGCCGGTGGCGGCAATGAGGAAAAGGCCAATGGCCATCGACACCATCAGCTCGACGAGCGTGAAGCCTCGCGGGCCACCCCGGTTGAGGCCCGGGCGGGCCGCCTGGAAATGGGGCTGCGCAATGTTTGAAAGGCGGTTCATAGCGACCTCAAGTGGCTTTCTTCAAATCGGGCACCAGCACACGCAATGACACGCCACGGCGCAACCCCGCGCCGAAGTCCACGGCGGACGCGCACCGCCCGGCGGGGGAATCGGCTGCGGGCTCGGCCCGAGGCACCATGCCTTCCCAGACGATCACGACGTAGAAGTCGGCCAGCGCGTTCTGCTGCGGCGGGTTGACGCGAATCACGCAGCCTCGGGCGCCCACCATCGCGCCCACGGCCCGCGCACCGTCCTTCTCGGCCACGCCCTGCAGGTCTTGCGCCCACGAGCACAGCTGGAATTGGGTTTCCGACAGCGCATTGCCGGCAGTTGGCGCAGCGCAGCTGCCGTCCTCGGCCGCCAGGCTGGCGGCGCCCGTGCCGTTGCCCACATACAGCGAGCCGTCGGTGGAGCTGATGGCGTTGTTCAAAAAGCCCGTCAGCACCCCCCTTGACGACAGAAGGCGAGCTTCCATGTCACGCGCCAGCGCAAGCGCCTGACCGCGCTGGTAAGACTCGAACTCGGTCGCGGTGGCGCGTGTCTGCATGCTGATGACGCCGTGCATGCCGAGCGCCATCACGAGCAGGGTCACCAGGATTTCGATGAGGGTGAAGCCCCGAGTCGCGCGCGGCCCCGGCCGGCGGCTGACTGGCATGGCCTGGGCGCTCATGCGCACCGCCCCTTCTTGACGCTCGCACGGCCCGTGGTGGCCACGCTCACACAGCGGTAGACGCCGACTGCCTCGTCGCCCAGTTCGATCCAGCCGCTGCCCGACGACAGGCGGCCGTAGCCGTTGAACGTGAACTGGACATTGCCCTCGCGCTGCGTGCTCGATGCCACCTGCGGGTAACCAGACTGCGTGAGGAGGGGCGTGACCCCGCCGCTCGGGTCTGGCACGCTCCAGCCGGTTGAGGCATCGACAAACAGAAACCCGACATTCATGTTGCGCTTGAGCGCCTCGGCTCGCGCCACCCAAAGCGATTCCGTCAGCGCCGACGCCGCGCTGCTGATCCGCTGCCCCGCGATGAGCTGCCTGAGCGACGGTGCCGCCATGGTCGCGAAGATGCCCACGATCCCAACCACAGTCAGCAGCTCGATCAGCGTGAAGCCCGCCACATGGCGGCGCACCCGGCGTGCGCCAGGGCTTCGCTCAAGAAGGAAGTGAGGTGTGTCCATGGCTCAGCGCTCCCAATAACCCGAGGTTGCCGCCGGGGTGCGCGCACCGGCCTGGGTGATCGTCAAGCGTTGTTCGCTTTGCGCGGCCTGGTTGTTGATCGGCGTCGCGGTGGCCACAAACGTCATTGGCGATGTCGCGTTGTCCACCACCACGGTGAAGGTGTAGTCGCGCGCAATCTCTGGGGGCGTTGAAAAAGCCACGTCCGCCAAGGTGGCCGTATAAGCCCGGCGGTCGAGCTGGTAGGCCTGCTGCTTGTTGGCGATATCGACCAACGCCGCCTGGGCGGTCGAGCGTTTCGACTTGCGGACGTACTGCGCGTACGAGGGGTATGCGATCGCCGCGAGGATGCCCACGATGGCCACCGCGATCATCAGTTCCATCAAGGTGAAGCCGCGCTGGCGGTGCGCCGAATATGTGACTTTTGCACAACATGCGGTGCGACCGATGGGTAACAGAGTGCTTCGCATGTTCATGCTTGTGTCCGGGTGGGCGCTCGTTTTGGGAGATGTTTCCCAATGACCGAACTCTACTTCCGCCCGGTATGACCCGCACTTGCCGACTGTCGGGCATCTGCTGCCGTTCGTCGTTAGATCGGCGGAAAGTCACACATGAGCCATTTTGTTTGTCACCCCCTTCTGTGAGGGGGTGACAAATTAAGGCTTACTGGTGTCGGTTCAACCCCGCGATGGCAAGCACTTGCGGCCGATGCGCGCATAGGCTTCGTCGAAGCCATCGCCCGCGCGAAGGGCTTCCAACAATTCCAGCGGGGCAGAGGCGCCGGCGCATGCCAGCCAAACCCTCACGTGGTGGCCCGCCGTGCTGTAGACGAGGTGCAGGTTGTCGGGCCCCGCAGGCTGGGTTTCGCCGTAGGCCTTGATGGCCGTGTTCCAGTCGCTGAACGTTGTCAGTGCCGCGAGCGCAGGCGTTTGCAGGCCGCGCCGTTGAATCTCACGCCAGTTGTTTTCTGAATGGCGGGGCTCGTCGGCAATGACGACGGCCAGGCCTTCGTCGAACCACCGAGGCATCTTGCGCATCAACCACCAGCCGCTCCGGTGGTGCATCTCGGCGTGCGACCACTCGTGTGCGATCAGCGCGGCGGTGCGGCCTTGGCTGTTGGGTGACAAACGGATGGCGAAGTCGTTAAGCGCAGCCGCTGGCTCGCCATAGGTGCCGAATCGGGTGGCGCATTCGGTTGTGATGCAGGCGACGACCACGGGCCGGGCGGTGAGCGTTCCGTAGTGGCGCCGCACCTCGGCCTTGCCCGTCTCGAGGTGTCGCTGAAGGGCTTCGCGCTCAGTGGCGGCCATCGCGGGTTCGACATACAGGCCCGGTGCCATCTTCTCCATGCCAAATGAGCTTGGCGACAGCATGCGAAGGCCGCGCAGGTTGCCGCAGGCCGTCAACGCGAGCATTGACGTGGCGATGAACGCCCATCGGGCCAAGCGTTCAAGCCGCAAGTTCAGCCGCAAGTTCAGCCGCAACTTCGCGGCGCAGCGCGCCAGCATGTACGGCCCGCGTGCGCCCCAGATCACTTCACGTTAGTCACGATCGTCACGCGCCGGTTCTCGGCCGCGGACGGCACCTTGCGGTTCAGCAAGTCGCGGTCGCCTTTGCCTTCGGCTTTCAGCCTTTCGGCGGAGATGCCGTGTTCGGCCACCAGGTAGCCGCGCACGCTCTCGGCGCGTTGCTGTGACAGCGACAGGTTGGCTTCGGCGTTGCCGCGCGGGTCGGCATGGCCTTCGACGTTGAAGTCGTATTCGGCCAGGCGGTCGTTCTTCAAGGCTGCGGCCACCACGTCGAGCTGCTTCTTCGATGAGGCCGTGAGCTCGGCCGAGTTGGTTTCGAAGGTGATGAGCAGTGACGCGCTGGGCTTGCGTGCGGGGCGGGTGGGCAGCACGCCAGCGCTGTCGCGGCTGATCTTGAGGCTGCGGGTGACCACAGGCTCTTCAGGCGGCGTGAGGGCGTCGAGCAAGTTGGCTTCGGTGACTTTGCTGCCCTTGAGCACCTGGGTGTCGGTGGTGTTGTCTTGGCTGTGTGCGGGGCCGGCCAGGGTGAGGGCCAGCAGTGCGGCGGCAAGGCCGCGAATCGGGGTGGAATGTGCGTTCATGAAAACCTCCATGGGGACAGGCGCGATGGTGCGCCGGCAGTTTGCGGGCGGCAACCGACGAAGGTCATCACAGATCGCCCACGCGGGTGGTCTGCGACGGGTCGCCGACCCACACCGCCACGGCGCTGTAGTTGTCTTGGCCGGGCTGTGCGGCGAGTTGAATGTCTTCGGCCATCAGGTTGAGCCAGTCTTGCGGTGACGACGCGGCGGCGAAGGCCGCTTCGATGTCGCGCGGCTCGAACAGGTCCCACCATCCATCGGAGCACAGCAAGAAGGCGTCGCCATCGGCAATGGGCATCAGCGCCTTGACTGTGTTGGGGTCGACAGGTTCGGCGGTGCCCATGGCGCAGAGCAGTTGGTTCTTGCGCGGGTGGTCGCGTGCTTCTTCGGGCGTCAGGTAGCCGGCTTCGACCATGCGCTGCACCACGCTGTCGTCGGTGGTGATGTGGCTGACGCGGCCGTGGCGCAGCAGGTACAGGCGCGAGTCGCCCACGTGCGTCCACAGGGCTTGCCCACGGCGCGCGTCGAGCCACAGCGCCACCAGCGTGGCGTGCATGCGGTCGTGGCCTTTGTGGCCGGCTTGTTTCTGGCCCAGCGCGGCGTGGGTGTCGCACACCAGTTGCGTCAGGAGCTCGGGCGTGGCCTGGGTGGCCGATTGCAGGCCGAGCGCGGTCATGCGCACCACGAGGTCGGACGCGATGGCGCCGCCCCGGTGGCCGCCCGCGCCGTCGGACAGCACGGCGAACCAGAACGAGCCGCTGTTGCCGACACGCAGGTCGTCTTCGTTGTGGCTGCGCGCGCCAACCTCGCTGCACGAGGCAATGTCAATCTTCAGCATGCCGTTTCAATGGGTCGGTCGTGGGGCGTGTGCAAGCGGCTCACTTGGACGGATGGCGCGCATCGTCGAGCAGGTCGAGCTGGTCTTCGTAGGCCTTGATGAAGGCCTTTCCGAAGAGGTCGTGGAAGTCGTCTTGCGCCTCACCCTGAATGCGTTCGTAGTGCTGCAGGTACAGCTCCCAGAGCTTGGCGCGGCGGTTCATCGGCAGCAGCGCGTCGATCACGCCGCCCCCCACCAGCTTGCCTTCCAGTTGCTTGGGCTCGAAGCGCTGCAACACGCCTTCCAGCGCGGCGCGCATGCCGGCCATGGTGCCGATGGCGTGGCCCAGCAGGTCGTCCATCACGTCACTCACGGCGGCCGGGCCGAACATGAAACCGCGCATCGGCGGTTGCAGCAGTTGTTCGATGGCGGCGGCCGCGTCGGGCGAGAACTTCAGCGGGTTGTTGTTGCGCGACTGGATGGTGGTGACCTGGGCGCGCAGCTCTTGCTTGGCTGCCGCACGCACCGCCACGAGCTTGAGCGTGCCTTCGACCGACTGGTTGAGGATCTGCCCAATCATGCGCATCAGCTCGGGGTTCAGGCCCTGCGGCGGCTGGATCTTGACGCCAGCGCCTTCGCAGAAAGCGGCCCACAGCGCATCGGCCGTCGCGCCACTTGCTGAGGCGTTGGCCGGGGCGGGGGGCGTGATGGGCGCTGCGGCGGGCGGCGTGATTGGTGACGCAACCGGTGACGCAACCGGTGACGTGACGGGCGGCGCCACGGGTGACGTGATGGCAGGGGCCACAGGCGGCATGGGCTGGGGCTTGGCGGCCAGCGCATCGAATGGGGCGGGCGCGGACGGCGTGGTCATGGCCGGGCGCACGGCCGGCATGGTGGTGGCGGGCACCAGGTCCACCGGCCGGGGCGCATGGGGCGCAGGGGTTGCGGACACGGGCGGCGCAGCCACTGGGGCTTCAACCACCGGGGTTGCAGGCGCAAGGCCAGGCGCAGTGACAGGCGCAGTTGCAGGTGATGGCTTGGCTGCCGAAGCGAAGATCGTCGGCGACTCTTCCGGCCACAGGGGCACCGGCTTGGGTGGCGTCACCGGGGCGGGTGTGGTCGCAGTCGGCGCGGCTTGCACGGCCGGTGGCACGTAGGCGCCTTGCAGTTCAGGGGTGTGGTTGAAGTCGGCGGGCAAGGCGTCGGCCGGGCTGGCGGGCGTACTGGCAGGCGATCCCAGGCCGAACATGGCCAACGGGTCTTGCGATGCGGGCGGGGCAGTCGCCGGGCCGCTGCCGGCGCCGGGGGCGGGCGTGGCCATGAACGCCGCCAGCGGGTCGCCGCCGCTGCCGGCGGCCGGGGTGTTGTTCAGGCCGAAAAGGGTGTCGAGGCTGCCGCCGCCCGGCGACCCGCCAGTGGGGCTGCCGATCAAGTCACCCAGGCCGATGTCGGCTGGCAGCGCGGCCGATGGTGCCTGTGCAGGCGAGCCGCCCATGAACGCATCAAGGCCAGACCCCGCGCCGCCCGACGGGGTGCCCAGGTCGGCGAAGGGGTCGAAGTCGTCAGGCAGGCGTGACACGGGTGCGGCGGGCGGCGGCGCGGGTGCGTTCAGGAACGAGGGCGCTGCGCTGGCCGCACGGGGCGCCTGCGGTGTGGCTGCAACCGGCGTGGGTGAGGGCGCCGCAGGTGCAAGCCCCAGCAGGTCGGCGAAGGGGTCGGCGCTGCTGGCCGCGCCCGGTGTTGCGGTGCTGCCGAACAGGTCGGCAAATGGGTCAGAGGCCGATTCGCTGCCCGCAGGCGGGCGTGTGGGTTCGCCGCTGTCTTTGTCTTCGCGTGGCTTCACGAAGCGCGCGCTTGGTGTGGTGCCGGTCACGTGGACGGCTTGGCGCGGCGGGTGGGTTTTGGACTCGGCGGCCGAGGCCACGATCACCGTGCGTGAATCGACCGCGCTGCGCTCGCCGACGGTGTTGCTGACCAGGCCCTCGCCAATCGACACGCTCATGAGGTACGAGCCCACGGTCACCTCGTCGGCATTGGCCAGGCTGGCACCTTCGCCGGGTGAAATGGAGCGGCCGTTGACGACGATGGCGTTGGCGCTGCCGACGTTGCGGATCGAGTAGTTGCCATTGGCAAACCACACCTCGGCTTGCAGCCGCGAGATGTGGCGTTCAGGGTCGGGCAGCGACAGCGTGTTGGTGTCGGAACGCCCGATGGTGCCGCCGCGTTCATCGAAGCGCCCGGTGATGGGCTGCGACAGCGGTTCGTTCTTCAGTGTGTGGGCGCGAATCACCAGATTCATGGGGGCTCCGGGTGCGCGGCTGCCAATCTCGGGTGTCGGCTGTCCGCAGGCTGGGTTATCCGGTGGCGGGGCGCATCGGGCAATCAACGAAAGTCACACCGGCATGCCGGGTGCGTTCGCGAAGACGCACTGCATTGCGAGGGCTCAAGCACACATCACTTCGGCAGGTCGTGTGAAAGGGCCAAGCCTCGGTATTTCTGCGCGATGTCGTTGAGAAAACCGTGTCTTGTCAGGGCACGAAAACAACCCACCCATCAACCCTCCAAAGAACGTCAGGCCAGCGCGCGTTGTTGGCGCCGTGCCGGGGCTGCGGTGTTGAACAGCGGCCGGCCCGGCTGCAGCACGTTCGCCAGCAGCGCAGCCAGCCGGCGTTGGCGCTGGCCGCCATGGCGCAGCACACGGGCGCAGGCTTCGGGGGACAACGGTTCACCAACGAAGTACCGGGTGTCGTCACGAAAGCGCGCGTGCTGGGCGGCCCACCACGTGGCCAGCTTGGGCGCATGGGGCCAGGGCAGGTCGCGGTCTTCGTCCATCGCCACCTCGGCATCGGCGGGGTCGTCGTTGGGGCCGAGGGCGATGCCTTCTGGCGCGGGCATGTCGAAGCCCTCTGTCAGGTTCAAGCCGGTGATCAGCGTGAACGATTCGCCGGCCAGCCGCGCATGCAGGGGCTCGTTCATCAGCCGCAGCAACCAGGGCACGTACTTGGTGGCGCCCACCAAACCGGCGCCGTGGATGAGCGCCCGCATGCGCCCTTGGCTGCGCAGGGCCGACGCCAGAAAGGCGTGGCCTTGTGCGGGCAGGCTGACCAGCAGGTATGGCGTCAACGCGTCGATGCCGGCCGCTGCGTTGGCAACGCTATTGGCAACATCGTCGGCAACGATGATCTGGCCCAGCACGTCGAGCGCCGCCTGACGGTCGCCCAGCAACACGGCCGACCACGCGGCCCAGAAGCGCGTGGGGGCGTCACCCGAGGCCAGCAGGGCCAGGCACTGCGGCAACAGGTCGGCGCGGCCCAGTTCGCCCGCGCAGCGCAGGGCGCGGGCTTGCAAGGCGGGGTCGTCGCTGGCGATGGCCTGCGTGAGCGCGGGGCCGGGGTCCACCCGGTGCGCCGCGCAGGCGTTGAGGCCGATGCGCCTGCGGGTGGGCGATTCACTGCCCAACAGCGCACTGACCGACCCCTGCAACAGCGTGGGCGGCACCCAGCCCAGCGCCGAGGCCAACCCGGCCTGCTGTGCGGCAGTGCCTTCGGCCTGTGTGGCGAGGGCGGCAAAGCGCGCGCTGTCGCGGGTTTCAAGCGCCAGCACCGTGGCCACAAACATCGGCCCCGGCGTGCCTTCGGCCAGCAGGGCGTCACAGGCCGGGCCGGCTGCGCCGCCCGCCACATGCAGACCGTCAAGGTGTGCGGACAGCCGTTCATCGTGGCCGGCCAGCGTGGCCAGCGTGATATGCGGCGCGGTGGTCAACCAGGTGCGCTGGCGCCACAAAAAGGCGGCCTCGTCGGCATGGCGATCAACGGCTTCGGGGATGTGCAAAACCGCGCTCATTCAACCCTCACGTTCAGCACCGGCATGGTGTGGCCGGCGTAGCAGTCGATGACGTTGGCCAGGGCGAACCACGCCATCTCCGAGGCCTCGAAACACGAAACCTCGACCTCGATCGTCCATGCGTCGAAGATTTGAATGACACCCAGGAAGGAGTCGAGCTCCCAGGGTTCACCGACCGGCGCCGAGAAGCCGCCGGCCTCAAGCACGTCGGCCCACAGGCGAATACCGTCGCACATGGCATCGAACCATGCGTTGGGCACTTCCTGGCTGAACTCGATCAGCGCCCGGCGCGACTTGCTGTACGAGCGTTCGATGAACAGAAGCGGCCAGGGCAGGCCCACCACTTCGTTCGGGTACAGGGTGTCTTCGTTGTCGTCGTCCAGGCGCGGCAGGGCCGAGCCGTCGATGAAGGCCTGCGCGAGGGGCGCCACCGTCACCCGGTGTGGGTGCAGGGCCTCGTCTTCCGGGTGCTCGAGCATGTTGCGCAGCAGGTACCAGGCGCCCGTTTGCATGGTGTCGATGGCAAGGCGCGCTTCGGCCTCGGCGCCCACCGTGGGCGCGCAAGGCGTGGCCAGCGCAAAGCCCGAGAAAGGTGAATCGACCGCTGGCCGCAGCCCGCCGCAGCGGCCGAACAAGATGAACTTGCGCAGGCAGGCGTTCACATGGCCGATGGCCTCGGGGCTGGGTGCCGCCGCGAACTCGCAGTACACCCGCACCGGGCCGGCGGCGCAGGCAGCGTCGGCAACGATGAATTCGGTCATGCCTTCGCGCTGAAGCGGCGCAGCCAGCGCAGCGTGTTTTCAACAATGTCGCCGGGGTGGAATTCCATCGCGCCGGAGCGCTCGAAGCCGGGTTCGGCGATGGGTGCGAGCAACTGGTACAGCTCGCGGTAGGCGGGCAGCGGGTCGCGCCGGTTGGTGTCGCCGATCTCGGGCGCGTCGCCCAACGTGAGCAACAGGCCGGCGCCCGCGTCGCGCATGCGAATGGTTTCGGACAGTGCGGCGCGCACCTTCTCGCGGCCGCCCAGGCGTTCAATCAGTTCCGGGCCCAGCAGCGTGATCCAACCCACGGTGTTCAGGCTGTCGTGGCCGACGATTTCTTCATCATTCGCGTTGTCGTAGATGTCGAACCCCGGGTGGCGCATGCCCTTGGCGAAGGCGTGGCTGCAGGCTTCTTCTTCAAAGTAGGCCGACCATTCGAGGGCGAAGCCCGCATAGCCGAAGCTGTAGGGGAACAGGCCCGCCAAATGGATCATCAGGTCACGCATCTTGTCGGCGTGCTCCACACCCCAGGCGGCCGGGAACACCATGTGGATCGAGTTGGCGTACTTCTTGGCGAAGCTGATCGAACCCTTTTCGTTGCCTGAGATTTCGAGCCTGAACTCGGCCGCTTCTTCGCGGTTTTCACTGCTCGTGAGCTCGATGAAAACCTGCTTGCGTTTCGGCGCGCCTTTCTTGAGCCAGGTGGGCAGCATGGTGAACGTGCGCTCGGTCACGCGCTGGTGCTGGTCCATGGTTTCGGTGAGGTAGTGCTTCACCTTCTCGGGTGGGCACAGCTTCAGAAACAGGTCGTGGCAGGCCAGCACCGGCTCGGGGATGGCGGTGAACGGCGTGGCGGTGAACAGCGAGACGGCGAAGGCAGGGCGCACGACCAGGGTGTCGTCCAGCACCAGCTCCAGTCCCTTCACATCTTGTGGCTGTGTCATGTGGGGCTCCGTGGGGTTTGAATGCGCGCCATCAGTTGCACTTGCAGTCTTCGTGCTTGACCTTCTCTGCGCGCTCGGGCGTCATGGTGGTCGAGCTCTTGATGCCGGGCATGGCGCGGTAGTCCTTGTCTTCCTTGTCCTTCATCAGCGTGCGGCCGGCCCGTTCTGACTTGTAGACGGCGGGCTGTCCGTAGCGGACCGTCTTGTTCTTCTCTTTCACGCCTTCCACATCGCAGGGGAACTTCACGTCCACCGAGCGGTTGCCGTCCAAGATGGTGTCGGGTTTGCACATGACGGTTTCGCCGTCCACCGTGACGGCCACCGCGCGGGTGGGTACCTTCACGCCGGGGTACTTGGTTTGCTGGGTCAATCGGCCGTTCTTGTGCTTGCGCAGGGCATGGGTCACGCAACTGTGTTTCTTCGAGCCCAGGCGCGGGCAGTTCTGGTCCACCTTGCGGTTCTTCTTCTTCAGCACGTACTCTTTTTTGTCGCAGCACCACACGGCGCAAGCGACGATCTGCGTGGTGGTGGCGCCAGCCCCCGGTTGCATGTTCATGGCTGGGCCTTCTTCACAGCGACACCGTGTTCTCGTTGTTGCTCGTCATCTTGTCGGACAGGCGGCAGGCGTTCTTGCCGTCCATCTTCACGTCCATCGAGTAGGTGATCCACTTGGCCGCCTTCATGTTGACGCTCGACTTCACGCCGCCCGCCGTGCCGGCTTCATCGCCATTGCTGCGTGAGTACTCAGAGCCCTTGTTGGCGACCATGTTGCCGTCGGCCTTGACCGTGGTGGTGCCGCTGGCCAGTGCGCTCGACTGGGCGATGTTGGGGTAGGGAATGGGCACCGGCCCGGCCGGGCTGGGCGTTTTGCAGATGTCGGGGATGGTCGCCATGGCGATGCCGTTCGAGCCCTTGTGGGCAAGGGTCATGTTGTTGAGGATGACGGTGACGGGCATGGGTGTGACCTCGGCGATGGGCAGTGGAAGCAGTCAAACGGGAACGTTCATTTCGACCAGCACGGCGGCACGCGCCCCGCCTTCCGAGCTTGTGCAAGCCAGGGCACGCGGGCCTTTGGCATAGCCGCGCAGGCCGGCGGTGGCGGCCAGCACCACGAAGGCCGGGCCCGAGGCGGCGCCAATGTCGCCCCAGCAGTCGGCCGGGGTGATGAAGTCGCTGGGGGCCGCGAAGCGTTCGCCGGTGCGCACCAGGGTGTAGCCCAGCTCGTCGCCCCGGTAGGGCTCGCCGTTCAGGTCGCAATAGGCTTGGTCGATTCGCAGACCGTGGGGCAAGCCGTGGGGCAGGGCGTCGGTGGCTTGGCGCACGGCATCGGTCAGGCCGGCGCCCAGGCACACGGTGTCGGTGTTGATGAGGTTGGCTTCGCGGGCCATGCCGAACGAGGCAATCCACTGCGAAGGCTCGAAGCCCAGGCGGCGGGCGGTGCTTTCACTGGCCAGCAGGCAGAAGGCCGCGCCCTCACCGGGTATGAACCCCCAGGTGTTGCCCGGGCCGTGCAACTGGCCGTTGTCGTCTAGCCATTCAAGCGTTTCGGGTTCAAGGCACGAGTCAACGCCGCCGACCAGCAGCAGCTCGTCAGAGCCCGCGCGCAGGCGCGACAAGGCCGAACCCAATGCCAGCGTGCCGGCGCTGTGGCCGTGCTGCGAAGCCACGATGCCGCGTGTGGGCCACTCGGGTGCCAGCGCTTGTTGAAGCCCGTTGCTCAGGTCGGTGGTCAGCGAAGCAGGCAGGCCCGGGCGGTGCTCGGGCAGGCCCAGCAGCACTGACAACGGCGGCAGGCTGCGCACGTCGCGGCCCTTCAGCGCGGCCAGCGCTTCCAGGCTGGCCGAGCGCGCCAGTTCGGTCATGCGCGCCAGCACCGGCATCTCGGCCGGCAGAAAGTGGTCACGCGCCACCGTCATGGGCTGGCCTTTGCGATCGACCATGAACGGGTGCTGTTTGAACATCGCCATGCCGGCGCGCACGGCAGCAGCCGAAGCCGCAGCCGTGGCGCCCACCGCTGTGCGGGCGCCGAATGCAAGCAGGCAGGCGCGTTCGGCCATCACATCACCGCCTCGGGCTGCACCCGCACACGCGGCTTGTGCTGAATGGTGGTGCCTTCAAGCGTGAGCCGGTGCGCATGGCAGGGCAGGGTGGACTTCCACAGCAGCACCACCTTGCGTTCATCGGGGCGCAGCGTCACAGCATGCAGCTCGGGGCGGTGCTCGAACCAACGCCCACCCATGCGCGTGCGCATCACGAAGGTTTCAGTGGGCAGGCGGAAGCGCAACTCACCTTCGGGGCTGAGGTTGCGCAGCAGCACGGGTTCATCGCCGCGCAGAAAGCCGTTGGCTTGTTGATCGGCCGGGGCGCATTGGAAAAACTGTTCGTCGAAGTCGTGCGGCAGCAGGGGCAGGCGGTCTTTTTCCCACTGCGCGTCGTAGGTGCCGGCCAGGTTGCGCCGGGGCGACCAATGCCGGGCGATCGGCCCAAAGCCGGCCGGTGCGGGGCGGTCTTTCCAAGAGCTGATCAAGGCGCCAGGCAGTTCGATGTTGGCCACTGCCTGCCCGAGCACCCGGCCGCTGGCCGTGGCGAAGCCGGTGCCCACCGGGTTGCGCGGCTCGAAGCCATGCTCGGCCGGGTCATCAGAGGCCACGTCGGTGCCGCCGAAGGCGCGTTCATAGACGACGGGCATGCGCTCGAAGGGCTGGGGTGACCCCACTTCAGGCCCGGTGACGCCGCGCTTCCATTGGCGGTCGCCAAACACCCGCAGCGTCTTGGCGATGGGGCCCACCTGCAAAGACACATCGACATGCGCCGTGGGCCGCCCGCCCGGCGCGTGCGCGTGGCCGTGCAGCAGCACATCGGTGCGGTGGCGCAGGTAGTCAAGGTCGCACTCGTGCTTCAGGCCGGTCTTGAGCGCGTCGCCATCGTGTTCAGGCGCGAGGTGAACGGGCTCTTGTTCTTCCGCAGCCAGCAGTTGCGTGCGGCCGTCGGGAAGGATCAGGTACGTGCCCTTGATGGCCACCACCCACTGCGCCGCGCCATCGCGGTTGCTGACCAGCGTGGGCGCGGATGCAAAGGGCGAATCATTGTTGACGGACCACATGGTGGGGTGACGTGTGACGGACGGCGGGTGACGTGCGGCGCAGGCGTGCGCGTCAGTTGATTTCGACCGAGCCGCCGCGAATGCGGTTGGTGCCACTGGAGCTCGTCAACACGTAGCTGCCCTTGATGAGCACCTTGCCGGCCTGCGTGAGCGTGAGGCTGGCCTCGCCACACTCCAGCACGATCTGGCGTTGCGCGCTGAGGCGCAGTTCTTCCTGGCCGTTGGTCACCACCACGGGCGTGATGGCCGGTGCGGCCACGTCTTCAGCCGGGTCGCGCAGCACGCCCATCACCAGCGGGCGGCGGGCGTCGTTGCCTTCAAACAGCAGCACCACCTGCTTGCCGCAATCGGCCGCGCTGAGCGCCACGCAACTGCGCGCGGGTACGCCGTCTTCGGGGGCGCCTTCAAAGCACACCCGGGGTGCGGTGCCGGTGGCCGCCGTCATCAGCGTGCCCACGGCAGGCGCTTGAGGCATGGCGCCAAGCGGCATGCCGGCGAGCGTGAGCAAGGCGAGGTCGGGGTCTCTGCGCATGGGGAAGTGCCTCAAGGGTTTGTCAACGTGTCGAAGAGACGAGCGGGAAGAAGGCGTGAAGGAACCGTAGCGAGCGCCCCGAGATCGCGCCGAGCAGCGCAGCCGTACTGGCGTACGGCGAGCAGCACAGGTGCGAGATCGGGGGGCGCAGTAGGTTCATTCATGCCTTCTTCAGTTCTGGGCGATCTTGCTGCCTTTGAGCACCATGTCGCTGTCGGCCTTGGCGGTGATCTTTCCGGAGCCGCTGAGCGTGATGTCTTTGCCCTTGAGCTGGATCGTGCCGTCCTTCTTCAAGATGATGCTGGCGTCACCGCACACCAGCGTGAGCGAGTCGCCCGCCGTGAGCGTGAGCTTCTTGCCAACCTTCAGCGAATCGTCTTTGCCGACCGAACTGCTGCGCCCACCCGTGACGTTGCGTTCTTCATCTTTGCCCACGCTGGTGCTGAGCGACCCGCCCGCGTCGATGCTGCGGTTGTCGCTGACCTTCGTGGTCTGGTTGGCGCCTACATCGACGTTCTGGTCGGCACCCACGCTGACGGACTGCTCGGCCCCGATCGTGATGTCTTGGTCGGCGCCGACCGAAATGGTTTCATCGGCGCCGATGGTGTGCGTGCGCGAGCCGCCCACGGTCTTGCTTTCATCGCTGCCGACCGAAACGCTGCGGTTCGTTCCGATCGTGATCGTCTCGTTGGCGCCCACGTCTTCAGCGCGGTCGGCGCCGATGCTGATGGTTTCGTTCGAGCCCACCGTTTCACTGCGGTTCACGCCGATGGCGATGGTCTCGTTGTTGCCGACCTGCTCGCTGCGGTCCACACCGATGGTGATGGTTTCGTTGTTGTCCACCGTCTCGGTGCGGTCGTGCTTCACGTGCACCGTTTCATCGTGGTCGATGGTCTTGGTGCGGTCATGCCCAACCCAATGCGTCTCGTCGTTTTCGACCTCGATGTCTTGGTTCTTTTCAGCATGGATCCACAGCTGTTCGGCGCCCGCCTTGTCTTCAAAGCGAATGGCGTTGGCGTTGGCATAACCGCCGCCCTTCGACGACCGCGTGAGGATGCCGCTTTGCGTGGCGTTGGCCGGCAAGTCCCAGGGCGGCATTTGTTCGGCGTTGTAGACGCGGCCGATGATCAGCGGCTGGTCGGGGTCGCCTTCAAGAAAGCCGACCACCACCTCTTGCCCGATGCGCGGGATGTGGATCGCGCCGAAGTTTTTGCCCGCCCACGGGTACGACACCCGCACCCAGCACGAGCTTTTGTCTTTCGAGTTCTTCTTCTTGGCTTCGCGGTCCCAGTGGAATTGCACCTTCACGCGGCCGTATTTGTCGGTGTAGATCTCTTCACCGCCAGGCCCCACCACCACGGCCGTTTGCGGCCCGTGCACAAAAGGCTTGGGCGTGCGCCGCTCGGGCCGGAACTGCTGCTCGGACGGTATGGCGGTGAAGTCGCAACGCAAGGCGCTGCCGCCGCCACTGCCCGACTCGGTGGCGTCGGTCTGCGCGTGCAGGGTGGTGCCGGTGACGAGGTATTCGATGTTCTGGTCTTCGCGCGGGTGGTGCGTGAGCGTGAGCAAGCGGCCCGCTTCAATGCCGTGCGCGTTCGAGTCGCCTTGCAGCACAAGGGCGCGCGAGTGCATCTCGTCCACCCGGTCTTCCGAGAGCTGCGTGCCATCGGCCACCTGGATGTAGTCGCCCTGGTAGTCGAACACTTCAAGGTCCGACAGGTCGTGTTGGCGCGGCTTGGCTTTGTCGGCCTTCAGGTCGGCCGAGGGGCGCTCGAAGTCGTAGCTGCGCAGCACCACCTTGCCCGGCGCCACGGCGCTGGTGAAGCGCCAGCTCGACACCAGTTCCTGGTCGGGCGGGGCGTCAGCGCCTCCTTCATAGAACGGCAACGACTCGCAGCCTGGCGCGGCATCGTGCGCGGTTTGTGAATCGACCAGCACCAGCTTGTGTTCACCGTCGCCGTGCTCGAAGTACCAGTAGATGCCTTCGTGTTCCAGCAGCCGCGCCACGAAGTCGTAGTCGCTTTCGCGGTACTGCACGCAGTACGTCCACTTGCGGTAGCTGCGGAACAGCTTGAACTCGAAGTTGGCGAAGCTGTGGTCGTTGAACACCTTCTTCACGATGTCGGGCACCGACAGCTCTTGGAAGATGCGGCAGTCAACGGTTGTTTTCAGGAACCACAGCCACGGCCGCAGCACGGCGTGGTAGCTGTAGAACGTGCCGCTGTGGCCGGTGAGGGCGAAGCGCGTCACGTAGCCGTGGAAGTGGCGCTTGGCGTCGTCGCGCAGCTCCATCGTCACCGTCATCGGCTTGCCCAGCAGGTCGCGGGGTTGCAGGCCCTCTTTCGGGCTCACCAGGTTGAGCCTGAATTCGCCGAGCGTGCTCAGGCCCTGCGAGGCCGTGATCGACGCGAAGCGCAGATCCTCAGGGGGCAGCGGAGAGGCAAGGCGAATGGGTTGCGGCATGAAGGGCCTGTAGGCGAACACTGCTTTTGCAGTGGGCGAACCATAGGCGAGTGGCCGAAGCGGGGTAAAGCGACCAAAGTCAATGCCGTGCGGGCCGATGCCTCACTAAGCTGCGCCCGGCAGGGCCTGCGGTGGTACATGCGGGCCCACGAATTCCCATCGCCGGAGGCAGAGCTGATGTTGGTTTGTGTGGACGGAACAGGCGTGACCGACATCGAGGCGTATCGGGCCACGTTCGAGCACAGCTTCGTGAACCGCATCAAGAACGCCTACGTGCGCTCGTACCCGCCGCCCGAGCCCCTGCCCATTCATCACCGTGGCCCCGGCGGAGACGCCATGGGCGGCAGCTTCGGCGGCTCGCGCCATGTGTCGCCGGCCTTTGTGGTCGATGAAATACGGGCCGTGCTTGGTCAGCTGAATGACGAGGTGGACGCGATCCCTTCCTGGGCACTCAGGCAGTCTGCGGGCACGTGGCCTGCGGAAGACGTTGAAGCGCTGAGGCTCATCGAACAACGGCGCAAGCTCTACATGACCGGCTACAGCCGCGGCGGCGCCATCGTCATCGACGTGGCCCGGCGTTTGAACCGCTGCGGCGTGCAGGTGGAAGCCATATTCCTGTTCGATGCCGTGTCACGCAACCCGGCGCTCGACGCCGACGAGATCCCGTCCAACGTGGGCTACTGCTACCACGCGATGCGCGACTTCGCCACCAGCAGCCGCGAGACCTTCGGCAACGCGGGCACCACGGCGGCCAGTGGTGTGTTCTTCAAGCACCGGCACTTCATGACCACCCACGGCGGCATGGGCGGCGCCCCCTGGGGGCCAGGGGCTGGCACGAGCATGTACGGAACCATCGTCGAAGGCGCTCTGGATGCAGCCACCACGCTCACACCGGAAGCCGAGGCAGCCGGCATGGAGCAGGTGCGGCAATGGATGTGGCCCTGGCTGCGGCAGCACGGGGTGGTTCCGTGAGGGATTGGATGCTTTGCCACAGCGCCCTGGCGGACGGGCCTACGCACAATTGCCAGTTCTAGAACTGGCCGGCAGCCGGTCTAGATCAACATTGGCATATTCATACAAAGAGGAATCCGCAATGAAGCTCGTTTGGTCCGCAATACTCATTCTTGCTCTCCAGGGTTGTGCAATTCATCAAACCCCATACGTTGTCTATCCGGATCAAAGTGCTTCTCTTGCAAACACCGCCGTATTGGTGGCGCATGTATACAACAGCGACGACGGAAAAACACGTGATGGCGCGTTCAAATCAAGTGGCATTGATGAGGTTGATGGCGTCTCGCTGTCTTGCTTAAATGCATGTCCGGTTTGGGCCAGAGTCCCAGCCGGCGAGCACACTTTTTTGATCAAGTACATGGACAGCGTTCAAGGAACCATGAGCTCATACCAGTTCAAGTTTGCAAAGGTTCCAATTAAGATTGATATGAAAGCAAGGCACACATACAAACTCTCCTACGGTCGCAGCGGTGATTCAGTTCGCGTATACGTCCATGACCTCGGGGCGAACGCAAACTTTGGCATGCGAATTTGCGGTATGTACGGCGACTGCGAGACGATGTACACAGCGACGTTCGATTAAGGAATGTCTGCAAAACCAGCCTGAATCTTGCGTGCAAAAAAAGGCCTCACATCCGTGGTCGCACTCCAAGGCTCTGTTCAGTATCAAAGTAAAGTTCAAACTTCGGCGTAGCCGTTGACCACGGGAGAAAACTAAGTGACAAAACCAGAAGCTTCGGAAAAGACGCTCAATCTTTAATCGTTAGCCGTCAAGGTCTAGGCCATTGCCAAACCCAGCTCATGAATAAACGATCAATCAAATTCTTGTTCGGTCTTGCGCTTCTGATCGGAGGTGCTGCATGGCTCCCCGTACATGCGCAAGAAGTGTCAGTTATTGACCAGGCCGTTGATGGCACATGTACGGCCTTCTTGGCGCCGGTCCTTGGAAGAAAAGACATTGCGCAGTTGGCGGTAGATCGATCTATCGACTCCAAGGTCGTGTGTTCTTGTGCAAAGTCGAGCACGAAGTTAGACCCGAAGATGTCGGAGTACGTCTCTATGCGTGGGGCGGAGATCGAACGCAGAACACAGGATCCAAAGGTTCGCGCCTATGTTGTGGGGCGAATTCTCCATTCCGTACTCGTGTGCTTCAGCAATGAGCTAGATGCAACGCTTGCGGCTTCTGGTGGTGCGCGATGAAGGCTTACCTTCCATTGAAGGGGGCAAGCCGTCTGCGCCGTCTTGTCCCCCTTCACACAGATCTCTCTCATGTCATTTCCAAAGACCATCGCCGATGAACTTTCGAGGCTGGGATTCAGCCCTATAGGAACCCTCGCCTTCGCACTTCCCGCAAGTTCAGGCTTGGTCAGTTGGCACCTCAACTTCCGCGCTCTCGGATTCGCAAAGAACCAAATCGATGGAACGCTGAGATACCACCATCCAAAGGCTGCGCCGTTCGGTTGGTACTGCTTGCGCAACTACGCGGGCAAGAGGTGGAAAGATTCGATACCTTCCCAGCCTGACGTATTGAGCGGAGGTTTCGCTGTCGGCCAGGTAGCAGGGTGGCGCTCAAATTTCACATTCGACAACCACGGCCTATCTCCTGATGAAGCAGCCAAGCAGGTGGCTTCAGACATGCAGATCAAGGTGATGCCCTTCGTATCCGGACTACAGACTGCAGATCAGCTTCTGAAGCTTCTAACGAACGATGAAGAGCCGTATCCGTGGTTTCGCGCGCAAGGACTCACTAGACTGGCCGAAGTAGCCATCCTTGAGGAAAGCTTGAGAAGGCCCCATCGCAGCGCCACCAACTTAGCAGCGAGGTTCTCTTCAATGTTGCAGGATCAACTAGATGATGTTGCCTTGTCGCAGTACGTCAACAGCGTTCTTGCCGCGGCACACAGTGGCTCTTAACCCTGCCATCGAGGCGACGCCTTGCATCGCCGCTCATGTCAAACATGAGGCACGACTCGACAGGATTTGCTTGTAGAAATCGCGATTGGCGGGTGGCGCATATGGAGCAGGTTTCGAGTTCTGCGCCCGCCAAAGATTGAGCAGGGAGGCGGCGAGCCAAGCACGACTTTCATCTCAAACATTGGGTGCTCTGCTTTCCCCCGTCAGCCGCGCGGGAACTTGTCCATGCATCAATGCACCTGATTAGTGACGTGGCTCAGCCGACCCCTTACTCCGTTCGGGCTGAGCCAGTCGAAGCCAGCGCAGTACGGGGCGCACCCTTCGACAGGCTCAGGGCGAACGGAGGCTGGCTGAGGTATGTCGCTAATCAGGTCAATGCATGCGTCGGCACAATGGGTCGCAAGAGGCAAATCCACTGCTCTCGGGTTGTCTCCAGTCCATTGATTCATCAAGCTGAAGGACCGCCATGACCGCACTTGCATTCATCGTCAAACACAAGACTCAGCCGGGTAAACGTGACGAAGTCCGGAAGGTTTGGGAAAGGCACATGGCACCTGCCATTCAGTCCAACCCGGGTCATACGGCTTACTACTATTGTTTTGACAACACTGACCCAGATTCCCTTTGCGCATTCCAGCAGTATTCGAGCGCCGAAGCGTCTCAAGACTTCCTGCAAACAAGTAGCTATGCCGCATATCTGAAAGAAGTGGAGCCATTGCTGGCAGGGCCTCCACAAGTCACGGCTCTCACTCCTGTGTGGTCCAAAGGCGCCTGACAAGGGTGAAAGCGGATCGGCCCCTTATGTTGTGGCGCCGACCAACCAGCCCAATACCGGCTTGCCCGCTTCCGAGCGCAGCGTCTCTTGGCGCAGCACCACTTCACGCAGCC
>JAYSYW010000180.1:0-9984 GCA_043727255.1 Rhizobacter sp.
TCTGGTACAGCAGGCAGGGCCGGGTACGGTTGGCGAACACCGTGTCCTCGCAGGTGCGCAGCCGGAACACTTTTTGCAGCAGCTGGATCGATTCCTTCACCGCCCAGGCGCTGGGATAGGGTCCGAAGTAACGGTGCTTGCGGTCGACCGAGCCGCGGTAGTAGGCAATCCGAGGAAAAACCGAAGAGGACAGTGCCCCTCCCCCGTCCTTGGCGCGGACCTGGTCCGGCGCGCCGGTGATCTTCAGGTAGGGATAGCTCTTGTCGTCGCGGAACAGGATGTTGTAGCGCGGGTTGAGCGTCTTGATGAGGTTGTTCTCAAGCAGCAGCGCCTCGGCCTCCGAACGAACCACCGTCGTTTCCATGCGCACGATCTTGCTGATCATGTGCCCGATGCGCGTGCCGTCGTGGCCCCTCTGAAAGTAGCTCGACACACGCTTCTTGAGGTCCCGCGCCTTGCCCACGTACAGCACCGCATCGGTGGCGTCGAAGTAGCGATACACGCCCGGCAGGCCGGGCAAGGCGGCCACCTCGGCCAACAGGCGTTCGCGGGCTGCGTCGCGCGCGGGCGGGGCCGCTTCGGTGGGTGGAACGGTGGGATCGACGGGGTCGCTCATCGCCACGATTTTGCCGCCCTCGGATAATCCGGCCCCATGCAATGGGACCTGTTCTGCCGCGTGATCGACAACTTCGGCGACATCGGCGTGTGTTGGCGGCTGGCGGCCGACCTCGCCTCACGCGGCGAGTCGGTTCGGCTGTGGGTGGACGACCCTTCGGCTCTGGCGTGGATGGCACCGCAGGGCGCGCACGGCGTCACGGTGACCCCCTGGAACGACGACGCGCCCGATGCGTCACCCGGCGATGTGGTGATCGAAGCCTTCGGGTGCGAACCCCCACCGCGCTTCGTCGAGCGCATGGCGCAAAGGCCGGTTGCGCCGGTGTGGGTCAACCTCGAATACCTGAGCGCCGAGGCCTATGTGGAACGCAGCCACCGCCTGCGGTCGCCACAGCGCAACGGCCTGACAAAGTGGTTCTTCTACCCCGGCTTCACGGCCGCCACCGGCGGGTTGATTCGCGAACAGGGCTTGATGGAATCGCTGGTGCGGATCGACGCCTCCAATTGGCTGCAAGCACACGGCATAGACAAGCAGCCGCATGAGCAACTCGTCAGCCTGTTTTGCTACGACAACCAAGCGCTTCCGGCGTTGATCGACCACTTGACGGCCACGCCCACCTGCCTGCTGCTGGCCGGCGCCCAGGCCCAGCGCCAGGTGGCCGACCTGCTGGGGGCCAGCCTGCAACGTGGCCTTCTGCGCGCCCTGCCGCTCACACCGCTGCCGCAGTCCGGCTACGACGCCTTGCTGCGCTGCTGCGACCTCAACTTCGTGCGCGGCGAAGACTCGTTCGTGCGCGCCCAGTGGGCCGGCCGGCCCTTTGTCTGGCAGATCTACCCCCAGCACGACGACGCTCACGCGGCCAAGCTGCACGCCTTCCTCGACACCCTGCTGGGCGATGCGGAACCAGCCCTCTCCGACGCCATCCGCCGGATGTTTTTGAGCTGGAATGGCCTGCTGCCCACCGGCCCGCTTCAGTTGCCACCCAAGGCCTCTTGGCAACGGCAGGTCGAGTCATGGCGCGGCCGCCTGTTACAGCAAGTGGACCTGGGCCGAAAACTCATCGAATTCGCCCTGGAGCGCCGGGACGATGCACGCTAAAATCCGAGGCTTTGCGCGTACTGGGGATTTTTCCGGCGCGCGCCTTCCAACGCTAGCTAACGGAAATCGCTATGAAGATCGCCCAGGAAATTCGCGCCGGCAACGTGATCATGCAGGGCAAGGACCCGATGGTCGTCCTGAGAACCGAATACAGCCGTGGCGGCCGCAACTCGGCCACCGTGCGCATGAAACTCAAGAGCCTGGTTGGCAGCTCGGGCACCGAAGTCGTGTTCAAGGCCGACGACAAGATGGACCAGGTCATCCTCGACAAGAAGGAATGCACCTACTCCTACTTCGCCGACCCGATGTACGCCTTCATGGACGCCGACTTCAACCAGTTCGAGGTCGAGACCGAGAACATGGGCGACGCGCTCCAGTACCTCGAAGATGCGATGGCCGTCGAAGTGGTGTTCTATGACGGCAAGGCCATCTCGGTCGAACTGCCAACCAGCCTGGTGCGTGAAGTGACCTACACCGAACCCGCCGTCAAGGGCGACACCTCGGGCAAGGTCCTCAAGCCTGCCAAGCTGGCCACCGGCTTCGAGATCTCGGTGCCGCTGTTCGTTGAAACCGGCGACAAGATCGAAATCGACACCCGCACACACGAGTACCGCAAGCGCGTCTGATTCAGACGCCAGAACGCGACAACACCACAAGGGGCACTTCGGTGCCCTTTTGTTTTTTTCCGCTGTTGTTGCCGACACCCCTGATGTACCCCGATGCACCCTGCTCCCATCCAACCGGCGCAAGTCAGCTTCAACGACAGCAACGAAGCTTTCGCGACGCTGTTTGGTGAGCCGTACCCCACACCGGGCCATGAACGGGCACAGCGCGTCTTCCTGCAAGGCAACGGTCTGCCGCAGCGCTGGCTGGGCCGCAGCCGCTTCGTGGTGCTGGAAACCGGCTTCGGCCTCGGCAACAACTTCCTCGCCACCTGGGACGCCTGGCGCCAAGACCCGCAGCGTTGTGAGCAACTGCATTTCATCTCGGTCGAGCGCCACCCGCTGACGCTTGCCGACCTGCGCACCGCGCTGCGCACGTCACCCTTCCCGCCGCTGGCCGCACAACTGGCCGACGCCTGGCCGCCACTCACGCCCAACCTGCACCGCCTCAGCTTCGAGGATGGCAGGGTGCAACTGCTGCTGGCCTGGGGAGACATCGCCGACTGGCTGGGCGAACTGCTGTGCAGCGTGGACGCCTTTTTTCTCGACGGCTTTGCGCCCGACCGCAACCCCAGCATGTGGCAACCCCGCTTGTTCAAGGCGATGGCACGCTTGGCCGCGCCAGGTGCCACCATGGCCACCTTGACGACGGCACCGGACGTGCGCGCCGGCTTGGTCAGCGCCGGGTTCGAGTTGCTCGACGACAGCAGCCCCACTGATGGCAACCCCAGCATGACGCGCGCCCGCCATGCCCCCCCCTTCGTTCCGAAACGCGCCCCGGCGCGTACCAACCATGCCGCGTCCACCGGGCACCGGGCACTCGTCATCGGTGGCGGGCTGGCCGGTTGCGCGGCTGCCTGGGCGCTTGCCGAACAAGGTTGGCACAGCGCGGTGTTCGATCACCAAGCAGGGCCGGCGCAAGAAACCTCCGGCAACCCGGCCGGCCTCTTTCACGGCATCGTCAATGCGCAAGACGGCACGCACGCGCGCTTCAACCGCGCGGCATCGCTCGAAGCTCGGCGAGCCGTTGAAGCGGCCCTTGCGCAAGACCCGGCGATCGGCCAGGTGGCCGGGCTGCTTCGGCTCGACACCTCGGGTTCGCAGATCGCCGACATGCAAGCCGTGTTGGCGAAAGTCGGGCTTCCCATCGACTACGTTCAAGCGGTCGATGCCGCCACCACATCGGCCCTCAGCGGCATCAGCCTGGGCCACCCCGCGTGGTTCTACCCCGGCGGTGGATGGGTGCAACCGGCCGCACTGGCGCGCAGTTTTTTGGACCGTGCCGGCCAGCACGCCACGTTCCACGGTGGTGTGCACATCGATCGCCTGGAACACACCGAAAACGGCTGGCAGCTGTGGAGCGCAAGCGGGCAGTTGATCGCGCAGGCCGAGGTGGTGGTGCTGGCCAATGCGATGGACGCGCTGCGCCTCGCACCCCAAGCCGCGTGGGCCACCGAGCGGGTGCGTGGCCAGATCAGCATGCTGCCCCTCCACGCACTTCATGCCATGGGCATCACAACGCCCCACGTACCCGTAGCGGGTGCCGGTTATTTGCTGCCGTCGGTGAACGGCATGGCGGTCTTCGGCGCGACCTCACAAGTGGGTGACGACGACCCGCTGGTGCGCTCAGCCGACCATGCCCACAACCTGAGCCAGTTGGCACGCCTCACGGGGGCTGTCTTCGATGCGGGACTGAATGAAATGGAAGGCCGCACAGGCTGGCGCTGGGTGGCCGATGACCGGCTGCCACTCATTGGTGCCGTGCCTGATGAAACCCGGCTTGCAGGCTCCACACGCACGCTCGACCAGCCGCGTTTCGTGTCGCGCCAGGAAGGTTTGTTTGTGTTTGGGGCTTTGGGCTCTCGCGGCATCACCTGGGCCGCGCTGGGCGGGCAGGTGCTGGCCTCGTGGATCACCGGCGCGCCCTGCCCGGTGGAAGCCAGCCTGCTGGATGCGATCGACCCGGCGCGCTTCGTCTGCCGGGCAGTGCGTCGCGCCGCGCGCTGAAACGCGCGCGCGGGTTCAGGTGGTCGGCTGGCCTTGGCCGGGCTGACTGCCTTCGGCAGGCGCCGCTTCCTGGCCGTTGCCTTCGCTGCCGTCGTCAGGGCCAGAGTCGACCTTGCGACCTGCCTTGTCCTTCAGCTTCTCTTCTTTTTTCTTCTTCTTCGCCAGCTCACGTTGGCGCTTCTCGAACGAGTAATTGGGTTTGGCCATGGGCCCGTCCTTCCTGTTTGATTGTTAGCTTTGCAAGGCGAGAGGGTACGCTTTTTTACGACCCCGACCCGGTGCCCCGGGTGATGTTCAGAAAGTCAGCGTCATCACACCTTGTGCGGTGCCCAACAGGCAGGCACTGGCCTTGTTGCGCGCGAAGATGCCCACCGTCACCACGCCTGGCCATTGGTTGATTTCACGTTCCATCGCAGTCGGATCAGTGATCGACAAGCCCCGCACGTCGATGATGTGGCAACCGTTGTCGGTGACCACACCCTGTCGCAACGTGGGCACGCCGCCCAACGCGCGCAACCGTCGCGCGATCTGCGCCGCCGCCATGGGAATCACCTCGACCGGCAACGGGAACGCCCCCAGCGTGGTCACGAGCTTTGACTCATCCGCGATGCACACAAAGCGCTCGGCGATGTCGGCCACGATCTTCTCGCGCGTAAGCGCCGCGCCGCCACCCTTGACCATGTGGCCTTGGTGATCGATCTCGTCAGCGCCGTCGATGTAAACCGGAATGCGCTCGACCGAGTTGCTGTCGAGCACGCTGATCCCATGTGCACGCAGCCGTTCAGTGCTCTTTTCACTGCTCGACACCGCGCCCGCAATGCGGTCTTTCATCGTCGCCAGCGCGTCGATGAAGCAGTTCACCGTCGAGCCCGTGCCCACGCCCACCACCGAGCCCGGCACCACATGCGCCAGCGCGGCTTGACCGACC
The DNA here is from genome assembly GCA_043727255.1 of Rhizobacter sp. GTDB lineage: Bacteria > Pseudomonadota > Gammaproteobacteria > Burkholderiales > Burkholderiaceae_C > Rhizobacter. Next base: position 5,312 of record JAYSYW010000180.1, read on the forward strand.
AGCGTCTTCAGTTCGTCTTGCGTCATCGCCAACACCTTTAAAACACCTTTGAGACAATGCGCGCCATTATCAAAGACGCACCCCATGGCCCTTGTTCCCTACGCACTGACCCGTCCTTTTCTTTTTGGCCTTGACCCCGAAACCGCCCATGACCTGACGCTCGGCGCGCTGGCCCGCATTCAGCACACGCCGCTGATCTGCGCCGTGTCGCAGACACGCATCGAAGACCCCGCGACTGTGGCCGGCCTGCGCTTCCCGAACCGGGTGGGCCTGGCTGCAGGCCTCGACAAAAACGGCCGCTGCATCGACGGCCTGGCCGCCATGGGCTTTGGCTTCATCGAGGTGGGCACAGTGACACCCAAGCCACAGCCCGGCAACCCCAAGCCCCGCATGTTCAGGTTGCCCGAGGCGCAGGCGTTGATCAACCGGCTGGGCTTCAACAATGAAGGTCTCGATACCTTCATCGCCAACGTCAAGCGCAGCCGCTTTCGTGGCAAGGACGGCAGCAAGGGCGGCATCCTCGGCTTGAACATCGGCAAGAACGCCGTCACACCGATTGAACAGGCGCAAGACGACTACCTGATCGGCCTCGATGCGGTGTACCCGCATGCCGACTACGTGGCGGTCAACATCTCGTCGCCCAACACCAAGAACCTGCGCGAGTTGCAAAGCGATGCAGCCCTGGACGCGCTGTTGTCTGTGTTGCAAGAACGCAAGCAGCGCCTGGCCACGCAGCACGGGCGCAACGTGCCCATGTTCGTGAAGATCGCACCCGACCTTGACGAAGGGCAGATCGCGGTGATTGCCGCCACGCTGAAGAAAAACGGCATCGACGGCGTGATCGCCACCAACACCACCATCGCGCGCGACGCCGTCAAGCACCTGCCGCATGGCAATGAGGCTGGCGGCCTGAGCGGCAAACCCGTGTTCGAGGCCTCGAACCGCGTGATCGCTCAGCTGCGTGCCGAGCTCGGCCGCGCCTTCCCGATCATCGGCGTGGGTGGCGTGATGAGCGGTGCCGATGCACTGGCCAAAGTGAAAGCCGGTGCCGACCTGGTTCAGGTCTACACCGGCTTCATCTACAAGGGGCCTGAGTTGGTGACCGAAGCGGCCCGCGCGCTCAAGCGCTGACCGCCCTGCACAGAGGTGTGCCGCGTCAGATCAGCGGCACGCCGGTCTTCGATTGCAGCTCGTCGCGCGACACGCCGGGCGCCACTTCCACCACCTTCAGCCCGTGCGGCGTCACCTCGAGCACGGCCAGGTCGGTGATGATGCGATCGACCACGCCCACGCCCGTCAACGGCAGCGTGCAATGCGGCAGGATCTTCAGGTCGATGCCGCCGTCTTTCTTCTTGGCCACGTGCTCCATCAGCACCACGACCTGCTTGACGCCGGCCACGAGATCCATCGCGCCACCCATGCCCTTGACCATCTTGCCGGGGATCATCCAGTTGGCCAGGTCGCCCTTGGCGCTGACCTGCATGGCACCCAAGATGCTCAGGTTGATCTTGCCGCCGCGGATCATGGCGAAGCTGTCGTGCGAACCGAATATCGACGAGCCCGGCAGCGTGGTCACCGTCTGTTTGCCGGCGTTGATGAGGTCGGCGTCCACTTGGTCTTCGGTGGGGAACGGGCCGATGCCCAACATGCCGTTCTCGCTTTGCAGCCAGACCTCGATGTCGGGCGGCACGAAGTTCGCCACCAGCGTGGGCAGGCCAATGCCGAGGTTCACGTAGTAGCCGTCTTTCAGTTCCGTGGCCGCGCGAGCGGCCATCTGGTCGTGGGTCCAGGCCATGGTCAGGCTCCCGTTGCGGTTGTTGCAGTGATGGTGCGCTTCTCGATGCGCTTCTCGGGCGTGGCGTTCAGCACGATGCGGTGCACATAAATGCCCGGCAGGTGGACGGCATCGGGGTCAAACGTGCCGGTCTCGACGATTTCTTCGACCTCAACCACCGTGACCTTGCCGGCCATCGCCGCTGCCGGGTTGAAGTTGCGGGCGGTGCGTCGAAAGATCAGGTTGCCGCTCTTGTCGGCCTTCCAGGCTTTGACCAGCGACACGTCGGGCAGCAGCGCACGTTCCATCACGTACACATGGCCGTCGAATTCGCGCGTTTCCTTGCCTTCGGCCACCAGCGTGCCCACGCCCGTGCGGGTATAGAAGGCCGGAATGCCGGCCCCACCCGCTCGCAGCTTTTCCGCCAAGGTGCCTTGCGGCGTGAATTCAAGTTCAAGTTCGCCAGCCAGGTATTGGCGCTCGAACTCTTTGTTCTCGCCCACATAGCTGGAGATCATCTTCTTGATCTGGCGCGTTTCCAGCAGCATGCCCAGGCCAAAGCCATCGACACCCGCGTTGTTGGAAATGACGGAGAGGTTTTTCTTGCCGCTGTCTCGCAAGGCGCCGATCAGCGCCTCAGGGATGCCGCACAAACCGAAGCCGCCGACGGCCAGCAACTGGCCGTCTTCGACGATGCCGTTCAGCGCCTCGGAGGCACTGGGATAGACCTTGTTCATCGCGGGGATCTCCTGGGGAGGTGGCTGCAGGCGCGAAGCGTACTACGTATGCCTTTACGTAGTCATTACGTAGAATTGATTAAGGCCGGACCCTTGCCGGCCCGGCATCAAAACCCCACCCTGCCCATGAATTCGACCGTCGATTACCGCACCGCTTTCGACTTGGCGCCCGTCGGGCTCGTGCTGTCGAGCAACCGGCAGATGACCGACTGCAACCGGCAGTTCCTGCAGATGTTCGGTGCCACCCGCGAGCAACTCGTGGGCCAGTCGTTCGAGGTGCTGTACCCCACACACGATGAGTTCGAGCGCACCGGCGAACGCATCGTGGCCAGCCTCGACAAAAGCGGCTGGTACGCCGACGAACGGGTGATGAAGCGCAGCAGCGGCGAACTGTTCTGGTGCCACGTCACGGGCCGTGCGCTCGACCCGAAGCAGCCACACAGCGCCGGCATCTGGTCGTTCGAGGACTTGTCGGCGCACCGCCAGGTGAAGGCCGACCTGACGGCACGCGAACGCGAGATCGCCGCGTTGCTGATCGACGGCCTGACCAGCAAGCAGATCGGCAAACACCTGGGCATCAGCCCACGCACTGTTGACGTGTACCGTGCGCGGCTGATCCGCAAGTACGGCGCGGCGACCACGCCCGACCTGGTGCACAAGCTGCTGGCCGGCTAAAAAACGTTCTGAACTTCAGCCTCGGTCACGCCGGGCCGCAGGTGCAGCGTGACCGCGAAGCGCGCGCCGCCGCCAAGGGCCGGGCCAGCGCTGATATGCCCACCCATCGCATCGACGATCTGGCGCGTGATGGCCAGGCCGTCCCCGCGCCCTGCCGCAAACGCTGGCCGTGCACGCCTTGGGCATAGGGCTGAAACAGACGCGCCACGTCGTCTTGCGTGAGCCCGGGGCCGTTGTCGCAAACCTCCAACTCGAAGAATCGCCCGTCGCCGTTCACTGCCTTGTGCCGACAGGCGGCCGGTGACACGCACCTCGCCCTCGGCGGTGAACTTGATGGCGTTGCCGACCAGGTTGTTGAAGACCTGCCGCAGGCGCTGAGGATCATCAGCACGCGGGCTGAATCGCACTCGATGTGCCGCGCGTCGGACAGCGTCACCTGCTTGGCCTGGGCACTCAGCCCCAGCGGGGCGAGCATCTGCGGCCACAGTTGCCGCAGGTCGGCGGGTTCGACATTCAGCGTCAGGCTGCGTTCCAGCTGCTGTTCGTATTGCAGCGTGGCTTCAAGCAAGGCCAGAAAACCGTTGGCCGATGCGTTGATGGCGTCCACGAGGCCCGACTTGCGTTCGGCCGCAGTGTCGTCTTTGAGCATTTGCGCACCGGCTGCGATGGCGCCAATGGTGCCGCGCAATTCGTGCGTGAGGTAGCCAAGGAAACGGCCACGCGAGGTGGTGGTGTCTTCGGCCAGTTGGCGGGCGTCGCACTCGATCTGACGGGCCACACGCAAGCGCCGGTTGGCCCGGCGCAGCAGGTACAGATAGGCCAGCAACAACAGCATGACGGTCAGCACGAAGGCACCGACGCGAATGGCCGAGTCCCATGCGATGCCTGGGGTCAGCTCGACCGTCAGCCAGCGCCGCTCGATGTCACTCACCTCTTGGTCGGTCATCGCATCGAGCCCCTTGCGCAGCAGGCGGCTGAGCTCAGGCAGGTCACGCCGCACCGCGAAGTACAGCTCGCTGTCGGCATCGGGCACCGTGCCCGTCACGCGCAGCCTGCCTGTGTAGTGGTCTTCGATCAACTGGTTGACGACCTTGAGGTTGCCAATGGCCAGGTCGGCCACCGCCTTCAGCACCTCGTCTTGCGAGGCGAAGGTCAGCAGGTCCAGCGTGGGGTGGCGCACCTGCAGTTGAGGAATCAGGAAATGCGCGTCCAACAGAGCCAGCTTGACGCGCTCCACCTCTTCGAGCTTGGTCACCAGCAGGCTGCCCGTTGGTGCGGGTGACGATGCCGGTGGGCACACGCAGGAACGGGCCCACGAAGTCGAAGTCGTTGCGCCGCTCAGAGGTGCGCGCCGCGCCCACCAGCACGTCGATCTCACCCTTCACGCCTCCTGATTAGTGACGTGGCTCAGCCGACCCCTTACTCCGTTCGGGCTGAGCCTGTCGAAGCCAGCGCAGTACTGGGCGCACCCTTCGACAGGCTCAGGG
>JAYSYW010000181.1:0-9983 GCA_043727255.1 Rhizobacter sp.
ATGCTGTTGGCATGATCACCGGGTTGGGCGACATTGCGCCCGGTGCCAGCAAAGCCATTGAGTCCAAACTCTTTGTTGGCCCGCAAGAAGAAAACATGCTGGAAAAGCTTGCCCCCGGCCTCGAGCTGGTCAAAGACTACGGCTGGCTGACCATTCTGGCCAAGCCGCTGTACTGGCTGCTCGACAAGCTGCACGGCTTTCTGCAGAACTGGGGCTGGGCCATTGTGGCGCTGGTGCTGCTGCTGAAGGCGGCGTTTTACTGGCTCAATGCCAAGGCTTATGCCAGCATGGCCAAAATGAAGGCGGTCAACCCGAAGATCATGGAAATGCGCGAGCGGCTCAAGGACAAGCCGCAGGAAATGCAGCAGGCCATGATGAAGATGTACAAGGATGAAAAGGTCAACCCCATGGGTGGCTGCTTCCCCATCCTGATCCAGATCCCGGTGTTCATCGCGCTGTACTGGGTGCTGCTGAGTTCGGTCGAGATGCGCAACGCGCCGTGGATTTTGTGGATCAGGGATTTGTCATCGCCCGACCCTTACTTCATCCTGCCGATTGTGATGACCTTCACCACCATGCTGCAGACGGCCCTGAACCCGACGCCGCCGGACCCGATGCAGGCCAAGCTGATGTGGTTCATGCCGTTGATCTTCAGTGTGATGTTCTTCTTCTTCCCGGCCGGCCTGGTGCTCTACTGGATCACCAACAACGTGTTGTCGATTGCCCAGCAGTGGGTCATCAATACACGCATGGGTGTGCCGCCGCAGTTCAACTTGCCTAAATTTAAGTAACCCCCCGAAGCGTCTTCGACGCCTCCCCCCAGGGGGCGACACCTGCGGCCCGGCAAAGCCGGTTCCGCGGTGTCTGCTGATAATGCATCCATGCTTGCGCGCCATCACGACCCTATTGCCGCCATTGCCACCGCCCCCGGGCGTGGTGCGGTGGGCATTGTGCGGGTCTCGGGCAAACACATTGCCGCGCTGGTTGAGACGCTCTGCGGCCGCACGTTGACGCCCAGGCAGGCGACCTACCTGCCATTTCGCGACGCCCAGGGCAAACCCATAGCCCAGGGCCTGGCGATTTATTTCCCCGCGCCGCACTCTTACACTGGCGAAGACGTGCTGGAGCTGCAGGCCCACGGCGGGCCGGTGGTGCTGCAACTGCTGCTGGCGCGCTGCCTCGAAGCCGGTGCGTCGCTCGGCATCCGCTTGGCCGAGCCTGGTGAATTCACCCAGCGCGCCTACCTCAACGACAAGCTCGACTTGGCACAGGCCGAAGCCGTCAGCGACTTGATCGACGCCAGCACCGAGGCGGCTGCGCGGTCGGCGGGCCGCTCGCTCAGCGGCGTGTTTTCAAGCCAGATCGGCGGGCTGGGCGAACGCCTTGTCACGTTGCGCATGCTGGTCGAGGCCACGCTCGACTTCCCAGAGGAAGAGATCGACTTCCTGCAAAAGGCCGATGCACGCGGACAGCTCGACGCCATCGTGCGCGAGGTCGATGCGGTGCTTGACCGCGCGCAGCAAGGCGCGCTGCTGCGCGAGGGCATCCGTGTGGTGCTGGCCGGCCAACCCAACGTGGGCAAAAGCTCGTTGCTGAACGCGCTGGCCGGCGCTGAACTCGCCATCGTCACGCCCGTGCCCGGCACCACGCGCGACAAGGTCAGCCAGACGATCCAGATCGAAGGCGTGCCGGTGCACGTGACCGACACCGCCGGCCTGCGCGAAGCGGCCGACGAGGTCGAACGCATCGGCGTGGCCCGCAGCTGGGCAGAGATCGAAGGCGCCGACGCGGTGCTGTTCCTGCACGACCTCACCCGCGTGGGCCAGCCTGCCTACGACGCCGACGATGCCCGCATTGCCCAGCGATTGCCCGCCGCCTTGCTGGCCAGCGGCCGCTTGGTGCAGGTGTTCAACAAGGCCGACGCCGTGCCCGTCGAAGTGGCCCGGTCGGTGCCCACCGCGGACGCCACCGCGCGGGTGGCGGTGCTGTCGGCGCAGACCGGCGACGGCCTCGAAGCCTTGCGCCGCACCCTGCTGCAACTGGCTGGCTGGCACGCCCTGCCGGAAGGTGTGTTCATCGCCCGCGCGCGCCATGTGCATGCGCTGCGGCAGACCCGTGAACACCTGGAATTGGCGCAAGAGCAGGCAGTGTCCAGCGAACCGGCGCTCGACTTGCTGGCCGAAGAACTGCGCCTGGCACACCGCGCGCTGTCGCAGATCACCGGCGAGTTCACGCCCGACGACTTGCTGGGTGAGATCTTCAGCCGGTTTTGCATCGGCAAGTAGCTCGCGCCCGAGCTGCTTGCGCAGTGCGCAGCGGTTGAGGCGCTTGGCGCGTTGACCTGTCCCGCGTTCGGGGCGAACCCCCGCCACAGCTCGCGAAGTTCGCGCCGACCAACGGCACGGTCGCCCCGATGAACGGCCTTCCGTGCGGGCTGCTCTGGTTGTGACGCACTGCGCGGGTGCAGATAATGCGGTGCAACTTTGTCACGCTCCGACCCTGCGCGGACCCGCGCGAAACCCGCGCAGCGTGCGACGCGAAAGCACCCGATGGAACTCTCCGAACTCGTCCAGGCCATTCAGTCGCTCAACGCGGAAGACGCCTTCCGCCCTCGGCTCACGCTTGATCAGTGGCGCGTCATCGGGCCGTACCTCACGCGCCATGAAGTCCGTTCGGGCGACATGCTGGTCAAGCAGGGCGACACCGATCGCACCATGTACCTGCTGGGCCAGGGTTCTCTGCAGGTGTTCATGACAGGCGGGCCGCCCGGCAGCAGCCGCATCGCCATCCTGCGGCCCGGGTCGGTGGTGGGCGAACCCGGTCTCTTCATCGACGCACCACGCACCGCGAATGTGGAAGCCATGACGCCGTGCATCGTCTGGGCACTGCGTGGCCCGCGCCTGGAAGAGTTGGCCCAGCGTTCGCCGGCGCTGGCGCTTGAACTGGTGCGTGCGGCCGGTGGCGTGATGGCCATCCGCATGCGCGCCAACATGGTCAAGCAGACGCCGGTGAGCTGAGCCGTCCCGCATCGACGGGCGTTTTCCAGCAGGCCGCCACCTCCGGGTGGCCTGCTTCATGGCGCTGCCCAGCGCTTGTCGCGCAGGTGTCAGCATGTCCCGGGGGCGACCGCCTCGGACGGGAAACTACGGGCGACGGCTGCGACGCCCTTCGATAGTCTGTAACGAAGTGCAAGGCACCGCCATGCACTTGCCGAATCGTGAACGCATTCAGCCGTTCGCCGGCCACCGTCGTTGCAGGAGATCCCCTTGAAACTGAACCTCACACTCAGCGCCGTCGCGCTGGCCAGTCTGCTTGCCGCCTGCGGTGGAAGCGATGACCCCGCGCCGCAGCCGGTGCCGGAAGAGACACGGGTGCAAGACAGCCGCTCGTTCACCGTCACGGCCGCGACCACCTTTGCGGCATTGGCATCAGCCACGGGAGACGCCGTGGACATGACGACCACGAGCCGTTGGGCAGGCATTCACAACGGGGCCGCCTACAACATCGAAGTGCCCCAGCAATGGAACGGAAAGCTGGTGATGTACGCACACGGCTACGCCGGCACCGGTGCAGCACTTGCCATCACGACGCCCTCCATCCGGCGCTATTTGATCAACAACGGGTACGCCTGGGCGGCATCCAGCTACAGCAAGAACTACTACGACGTGCGCGCGGGTGTCGAGGACACCAATGCGCTGGCGATCGAGTTCAACCGCATCGCGGCCGCAAACTCGCGGCCCCTTACCGCGCCGACGAAGAAGTTCATCATCGGTCACTCGATGGGAGGGCACGTGGCCGCCGCAGCGATCGAAGACGAGGCGTTCGCCACCGCGCGCAACAAGGTTCGCTACGACGGCGCCGTGCCCATGTGCGGCGTCACCGGTGACAGCGAGCTCTTCGACTACTTCGGCGCGTACCAGTTTGCTGCGCAGGCGCTTGCAGGCGTCCCGCGCTACCCCACTTCGGGATGGGCCGACATCTCCACCCTGGTTCGCACCAGCCTGTGGACCACGTTCCCCACGGTGGGCGCGGGTGGCATCGTTCCGGGCGCCACCACCGCGCAAGGCGACAAGCTGCGCGAAGTGGTGAAGAACCTGACGGGCGGCGAGCGTCCGATCTTCAGCGTCGGCTTTGCGCACCCACTGCAAGCCACCGTCTGGGGCACGTTCGGTGGTGACGGCACGGTGAACGGCATCTACAACCGCGCCGGTATCGACACGACACGGTTTACCTACCAACTCGACAACGACCTGGCGATGTCCGTGGAAGAGATCGCATTGAACGCGGCAATCCCTGACGCCACAGCTGCGGCCGACTTCAACCGTATCCGCACAGACGGTGTGCGTTGGGTGCCCAAGGTCAACGGCCAGTTCAGAATTCCGGTGGTGACCATCCACACGCTGGGCGACATGTACGTGCCGTTCAGCATGACGCAGATCTATCGCCAGCGCGCCATCGCCAACGGCAACCAGGCGTGGCTCGTCCAGCGTGCCATCCGTGCCCCCAGCCACTGTGACTTCACCATCGCCGAGCAAGTCAACGCCTTTGCCGACATGGTGAACTGGTCGGACAACGGCGTGGTGCCGGCTGGCGACGACGTGCTCACGCGCGCAACAGTTGCTGCGCCCAGCTATGGGTGTACTCACACCAGGACGCCGGTGGTCGGCGTGGACACGCTTGCGAATGTCGCCACCCGGGCGGCATTGCCGGCCTGCCCTGCGCCCTGACGCACTGCGAACTGCGACTTCCATGAATCGGGAAGGGGCTTCCGGGCCCCTTTTTCATGGGCGCCTCAACGACCCAGCAACTTGGCCTCGGCCAGCGACAGCGGCTCGGGCAAGCCCGACAGCACCAGCGTGTCGCCAGCAGCCAGCACCAGGGCGTCGTTCGGTTTGGTGACCTGGCCGGTGTTGCGCCGCACCGACACCACGCTCACGCCCATGGCATGCAGCGCGAAGTCGGCCAGGGGCTGGCCCAGCGTGTGGACGCCAGCGGGCAGGCTGACGCTGAGCAGGCGTTCGGTCTGCAGGTCGTCGACCGTGCTGTCGTCGGCACCGTGGAAATAGCCACGCAGCAAGCCGTAGCGCGCGTCGCGCTGTTCTTGAACCACGCGGATCACGCGCCGCATCGGCACGCCCACCAGCGCCAGCGCGTGGCTGGCCAGCATCAACGAACCTTCAATGGCCTCGGGCACCACTTCGGTGGCGCCGGCGGCACGCAGCTTTTCAAGGTTGCTGTCGTCGATCGTGCGGACGACCACCGGCACCTTGGGCGCGTGTTCTTGCACCAGGTGCAGGATCTTCAGCGCCGAGGGTGTGTCGTGGTACGACACCACCACCGCGCTGGCCCGTGCCAAGCCGGCGGCCATCAGGCTTTGTAGCCGGGCGGCGTCGCCGAACACCACGCTTTGCCCGGCGGCGGCGGCTTGGCGCACGCGGTCGGGGTCGAGGTCGAGCGCCATGTACGGAATGCCTTCGTGTTCGAGCAGCCGCGCCAGGTTCTGCCCGCTGCGGCCGTAGCCGGCGATGATGACGTGGGCTTCGGTGTTGATGGCACGCTTGGCGATGGTGGTCATGGCCACCGACTGCATCAGCCAGTCGTTGGCGCTCAGGCGCATCACGATGCGGTCGCTGTAGGTGATGAGCATCGGCGTGGCCAACATGCTGAGCACCATGCTGGCAAGCACAGGGCTCATCCACTGCGGGTCGATCAACTGGTGGCCGGCGCCCAAGGTCAGCATCACGAAGCCGAACTCACCGGCCTGCGCCAAGTACAGGCCGGTGCGCAGCGCGACGCCAGGGCCGGCGCCGAAGATGCGCGCCAGCCCAGCCACCAGCACGAACTTGGCCACCACCGGCAGCAGCGTCAGCAGCAGCACCAGCAGCCACTGGTCGAGCACTGGGCGCCAGTCGAGCTTCATGCCGATGGTGATGAAGAACAGGCCCAGCAGCACGTCGTGGAAAGGCCGGATGTCGGTCTCGACCTGGTGCTTGTATTCGGTTTCAGCCACCAGCATGCCGGCCACGAACGAGCCGAGTGCGAGCGACAAGCCGGCGTGTTCAGTCAGGTAAGCCAAGCCCAGCGTGATGAGCAACAGGTTGAGCATGAACAGCTCTTCGCTCTTGCGGCGCGCCACCAGCGTCAACCACCAGCGCATCACTTTTTGGCCACCGACCAGCAGCACCGTCAGCAGTGCGGCGGCTTTCAGCGTGGCCCAGCCGAGCGAAACCGCCATGTCGGCGCCACCCGAATTCAGCGCCGGGATCAGCACCAGCAGCGGCACCACGGCCAAGTCTTGGAACAGCAGCGCGCCCATCACGCGCTTGCCGTGCTCGCTTTCGAGCTCAAGCCGGTCGGCCATCATCTTCACGACGATGGCGGTGGACGACATCGCCATCGCCCCGCCCAACACCACCGAGCCGCGCCACGACAGTTCCCATGGTGTGCTGGTGAACGAAAACAGCCAGCCCAGCAACAGGTGGCCGGCGACGGTGCCGGTGATGGTGAGGAACACCTGCGCCAGGCCCAGCCCGAACACCAGCTTGCGCATGCTGCGAAGCTTGGGCAGGTTGAATTCGAGCCCGATCACGAACATCAGGAACACCACGCCGAACTCGGCGAGGTACAGCACGCCGGCGGTGTCTTTTGCCAGGGCCAGCGCGTTCGGGCCGATCACCACGCCGACCGTCAGGTAGCCCAACATCGCCGGCAGCTTCAGAAAGCGGCACAGCACCACCGCCGCCACGGCGGCCACCAGATACAACAAGACCAGTTCGAGGGTGGACGCCATGCCGGAAGGGAGAACAAGTGCCGTGCCTACAATCGTTCGATCGTAATCGACACCCCTCGATATCTTGATCAGTCGCCCCGTGCCAGCCCCCCTGCCTTTCGACGCCGAGCGCGCTCTGCGCCTCGCGCATGAAACCTTCGACATCGAGGCCCGCGCATTGCTGGGCTTGAAGCTGCGCCAGGGCGAAAGCTTCGCGCAGACGGTGCAGGCCATGCTGGCCTGTCGCGGCCGTGTGGTGGTGATGGGCATGGGCAAAAGCGGCCACGTGGGTCGCAAGATCGCCGCCACGCTGGCGTCCACCGGCACGCCGGCCATGTTTGTGCACCCGGCCGAAGCGAGCCACGGCGACCTGGGCATGGTGACGCCGGGCGACGTGGTGATGGCCATCAGCAACTCGGGCGAAAGCGAAGAGCTGGCGGCCATCATCCCCACCCTGAAGCGCATGGACGTGACCCTGGTGGCGATGACCGGCCGGACCGAATCGACCCTGGCCCAGCACGCCAACCTCACGCTCAACAGCGGTGTTGATCAAGAAGCTTGCCCGCTGAACCTGGCGCCCACGGCCAGCACCACGGCACAAATGGCGCTGGGCGATGCGCTGGCGGTGGCGCTGCTCGACGCACGTGGATTCAAAGAAGAAGACTTCGCCCGCTCGCACCCGGGCGGCGCGCTGGGCCGCAAGCTGCTGACCCATGTGCGTGACGTGATGCGCGGTGGTGACGACCTGCCGCTCGTGCGGCCCGAGACAGTCTTCACCGACATGATGCGAGAGATGAGCAGCAAGGCGTTGGGCGCCGCCATCGTCATCGACGACAGCCGCCGCGTGCTGGGCATCTTCACCGACGGTGACCTGCGCCGCTGCGTCGAAGAAGGGCGTGACCTGCGCGCGTTGGCGGCACACGAAGTGATGCACCGCGCACCGAAGACCGTGCGGCCCGACGCCCTGGCCGTTGATGCGGCCGACCTGATGGAGCAGGCGCGTATCACGCTCGTGCTGGTGGTTGATGCGGCGGGCGTGCTGGTTGGGGCCGTCAACTCCAACGACTTGATGCGCGCGAAGGTGATTTGACGATGCGAGCGATCCAACCCGTGCTGTCGCACCCGCCTGAACTGCTGCTGAAAGCGCAAGGCATTCGCGCGGCCATCTTCGATGTGGACGGCGTGCTGACCGATGGCCGCATCTACATCAGTGAACGCGGCGAAGAGTTCAAGGCCTTCAACACGCTCGATGGCCATGGCCTCAAGTTGCTGGCGCGTGGTGGCATCACGCCGGTTGTGATCACCGGGCGCGATTCACCGGCCGTGCGCCGCCGCGTGGCCGACCTTGGCATTGCGCATGCGGTGTACGGCGCGCACGACAAGCTCGCGGCGGCCGAGTCCTTGCTGCCGTCATTGCAGCTCGACTGGCCCGCGATCGCCGCCATGGGCGACGACTGGCCCGATTTGCCGCTGATGGTGCGGGCCGGTTTCGCCTGCGCGCCGGCCAACGCGCACGCTGAAGTGAAAGCGGTGGCGCATCACATCACCTTGGCCGGTGGCGGCCATGGCGCGGCGCGTGAATGCTGCGACCTGTTGCTGATGGCCGCCGGCCGTTATGCCGCGCTGCTGCACGGCCACCTGACCACCCTCGACGGCACACCCTGAGGACCGCCGTTTGGACCTGCCTCCGCTGACCCCGCCCATTCCGCTGGCCGATGGCACGCCCCCGGCGCCCCCTCGGCAACGTATCGGGTTAGTCGGCATGGTCTCGTCCTACCTGCCCTTGTTGTTGATGGCCTTGCTGGCGCTTGGCACCTGGTGGCTGGCCAAGAGCACCCCGGTGCTGGGCGACGACGGCACCACGGCGCCCCTGCGCCATGAACCCGATTACGAAATGCAGCGCTTCTCGGTGCAACGCTTCACGCCCGAGGGTGCGCTGCGGGCGCAGATCGAAGGCGACGCCATGCGCCACTACCCCGACACCGACACGCTTGAGATCGACAACGTGCGCCTGCGGGCCATCGGCCCTGATGGGGGCGTGACCCGGGCCGTCGCCCGCCGCGCCATCGCCAACGGTGATGGCAGCGAAGTGCAATTGGTGGGAGGCGCCGAGGTCGTCCGCGAGGCCAGCGGAAGCGCCGAGGCGGTGAACTTCCAGGGCGAGTTTCTGCATGCCTTCCTCGACACCGAACGCATCACTTCGCACCTGCCTGTGAAGGTGGTGCGTGGCGGCACCGAGGTGCGCGCGGACAACATGGACTACACCCATCTCGACCGCGTGCTGCGCTTCGGTGGTCGCATGCAGACCGTCTTCAGCCCCCGGCCCAAACCATGAACGCACCGCTTGTCTTCATCACCGGCGCATCCAGTGGCATCGGCCAGGCGCTGGCGGCCCGCTTCTACCGCGCCGGCTACCGGTTGGCGTTGGTGGCGCGGCGCGCGGCCGAGGTACAGGCGTGGGCAAAGGCGCAGGGCATGGACCCGGTGCGCGTGGCCGTCTACGCCGCTGATGTGCGTGACATTGCGGGCATCACCGGAGCTGGCCGTGCCTGCATCGCCGCGCAAGGTGTGCCCGACGTGGTGGTGGCCAACGCCGGCATCAGCATCGGCATCGACACGGCGGTGTTCGAGGACCTCGAAGTGATGCGAGCCGTTTATGAGACCAACAACCTCGGCATGGCGGCTACCTTCCACCCGTTCATGGCAGCCATGAGCAAGCGCGGGTCGGGCCGCTTCGTTGGTATTGCCAGCGTGGGCGGCATTCGCGGCATGCCCGGTCACGGCGCTTACTGCTCCAGCAAGGCTGCGGTCATCAGTTATTGCGAAAGCCTGCGCGGTGAACTGCGTTCGTTCGGCGTGAAGGTGGTGACCCTCGTGCCGGGTTACATCGACACCCCGCTCACCCGGGACAACCGCTACGGCATGCCGTTTCTGATGCAGCCCGAGGTGTTTGCTGACAAGGCGTTTCACGCCATCGAAGCCGGCTCGAGTTACCGGGTGATCCCATGGCAGATGGCTGTTGTGGCGCGTCTGCTGCGTGCCTTGCCCAATGCCTTGTTCGACCGGCTGCTGGCCGGCCGTCCCCGCAAACATCGCCAAGGCGAAGTTTGACGGCGCTGTGCGCGCAGGCTCACGCATGAGTTGAGCGGCCGTTGCGGCGAGCCGTTCAGTCAAACCCTCCGAGAATTGATTCCCCAATGAAGAAGGCGGTGGT
>JAYSYW010000182.1:0-4652 GCA_043727255.1 Rhizobacter sp.
CGCCAAGTCTAGATTTGCCTCAACTGCTTCCCAAATGGCCGCTGCCGCGCCCGCTGGTGGCACGTAGATCACAGACACGGTTGCACCCGTGGTGCTGGCTGCTTCTTTGACTGAGGCATAGATAGGGATGTTAAAAATCGACTCGCCAGCCTTCTTTGGGTTCACGCCTGCGACGAAACAATTTTTGCCGTTGGCGTATTCTTGGCACTTTTCGGTATGAAATTGGCCTGTTTTACCGGTGATACCTTGGGTGATGACCTTGGTGTCTTTGTTGATCAGAATGCTCATGGTGTTCTTTCCTTGGCCGCCGCTTACTTGAGCGCAGCCATCACTTTTTGGGCGGCTTCCGCCATCGAATCGGCGCTGATGATGGGCAGGCCGCTTTCGGCCAGCATCTTCTTGCCCAGGTCTTCGTTCGTGCCCTTCATGCGCACGACCAACGGCACGTTCAGGTTCACGGCCTTGCACGCGGCCATCACGCCTTCGGCAATGGTGTCGCAGCGCATGATGCCGCCGAAGATGTTGACCAGGATCGCCTTGACCTTGGGGTTGCCCAGCATGATCTTGAAGGCCTCGGTGACCTTCTCGGCGGTGGCGCCACCGCCCACGTCGAGGAAGTTCGCCGGCTCGCCGCCGAACAGCTTGATGGTGTCCATGGTCGCCATTGCCAAGCCAGCGCCGTTGACCAGGCAGCCAATGTTGCCGTCGAGCTGGATGTAGGCCAGGTCGAACTTGCTGGCTTCGATCTCGGCCGGGTCTTCTTCGTCGAGGTCGCGGTAAGCCACGATCTCGGGGTGGCGGAACAGCGCGTTCGAATCGAAGTTGAACTTCGCGTCGAGCGCCTTGATGCCGCCATTGCCTTCAAGAATCAGCGGGTTGATTTCGGCCAGCGACGAGTCGGTGTCGTTGTAGAGCTTGTAGAGCTTGCGGAAGATGTCGATCGCCTGCGCTTGCGAGGCGGCGGGAACGCCGATGCCGTTGGCCAGCTCGGTGCCCTGCGCGTCGGTCAAGCCGACCAGCGGGTCCACGAAGACCTTGATGATCTTCTCGGGCGTGTTGTGGGCCACCTCTTCGATGTCCATGCCGCCTTCGCTGCTGGCCATGATCGCGACCTTCTGCGTTGCGCGGTCGGTGACGGCGGCAACGTAGTACTCCTTCTTGATGTCCGCGCCTTCTTCGATCAGCAGGCGGCGCACCTTCTGGCCTTCGGGGCCGGTTTGGTGGGTCTTGAGCTGCATGCCGAGGATCTCGCTCGACAGCGCCTTGACCTCGTCGAGCGAACGCGCCAGCTTCACGCCGCCGCCCTTGCCACGGCCACCCGCGTGAATCTGTGCTTTCACCACCCAGATCGAGCCGCCGAGTTTTTGCGCCGCCTCGCTGGCTTCCAGCACGCTGAACGCGGGGTAACCGCGGGGCACCGGAATGCCGGCCTGGCGCAGGAGTTCCTTGCCTTGGTATTCATGAATCTTCATCGCTGTCTCTCTTGCTCAAGTTCCAGAAAAGGTTGACGTGGCCGCCGTGGCGGAAGTGATCGATTCGGTACCCGGCGCGCGGCGGTACCAGCGCGGGTAGTGCTCGCGCACCACCTCGCCGTCCGTGCGCAGCGCATGGCAGCGGTTGAGTTGAAAAGGCGGCTTGTCGGCGCGGTCACCGGCCGACACACGGACCACGTCGCCGGCAAACGCCTGAACCACGGCAGTGGGCAATACGGCGGCCAGTTCGGTGAGGTGCGTGCAGCCATGGTGGCCGCCCAGGCGTTCCATCGCGGCCCAACGAAAACCCTTCAACAGGTTCAAGCCAACCAACTGGCCATAGGCTTCGCTGAGGTCGTCGCACTGGCCGGGGTAGGGCATGCGCAAGGTCTGCGAGCCGGCTTCAAGGATGTCGAAGCTGGTGTTGACCACCAGGCGCAGCAGCATGTCGTGAATGGGTTCACCGGCGGGGCGGACCACGCCGCCGAGCACAGCGTCGCGTGTCTTGGTGTCGATCAGCCGGGCATCGACTTCCCAGAGGCCATCGCCACGGGCAAACACCTGCACGTCAATCTGACGGCGGTGCTTGAGCTGGCGCTCGGGCGCGGCGGGTGGCAGGGCCATGGAATCAGGCGTTGAGATGTGGCAAGCACCACGCGCGGTTGCGGTGGCGGCATCACGAAAGGCTGCGAATGTAGCATCTTGCACTGCACCATTTTTGTGCAGAAAGCTGCGCCTTCTATTCGCTTTCGATGCCCCGGAGAACGCGCCGAATCACCTCGGGCGAAAAGCCACGGGCGGCGAGGAATCGGGCTTGCTTGGCGCGCTCGGCCAAGTCGGCGGCGGCATGGCCGAACTTGCGCTGCCAGACGTCGCGGGCGCGCTGCAGTTCGCTGTCTTTGAGCTGCTGGTTGGCTTCGGCGCTGAGTTCAACACCATGCTGCGACAGCTCTTGGCGAATCCGCAGATTGCCGTAGCGCGCGGCCCGAACATGGGCACGGCTTTCAGCGAAGCGCTCTTCGCTGAGGTAGCGGTTGGACTGCAACCAGTCGAGCACGGCTTCGACCTGCGCCTCAGCGTCGAGCGCTGCAGGAGCATCGAACTCGTTCGGCGATGGGAGATCGGTGGGGGTGAATTCGGGCGGCGCCTCAGCCTCAGCCACACCATGCACCCTGAGGAGCCCGACTGCGCCGCCGATGGGTTGACGCGCCGCCGGTGCTGGCCTCTTCCGACCCAGTTCCGCCCTCTCCCCCACAGAACCAGACGCAACCTCGTCTGCCGCCCGCGACGCTTGTTGCGCTACGTCTCGGGCCTTTTGCTCGGCCCGCAGGTGGGCCAGCAGCTTGCGCCGCAACTCACTGCGGCTGTGCTCGCGCTGGGCCAGCAGCTGCAGCCCGCGCCCTTTCAGCGAGAGGCGCGGCCTCATGCAGATGTGTGGTGCAAATGCGGAGGGCAGATGCAGAGGCACATGCGCAGTGCCAGGCCGGCCTGCGCTTACTCCTTGGCTTCTTTTGCTTCTTTGGCGGCCTTCTTGCCAGAGGCAGCCTCGACGCCATCGCCCAGCGGCAGCAGAGGGATGCCCATGGCGTCACGCACCTTGTTTTCGATCTCGACCGAGAGGTCGGGGTTTTCTTTCAGGAATTCACGGGCGTTGTCTTTGCCTTGGCCGATTTTTTCGCCCTTGTAGGCGTACCAGGAGCCCGACTTTTCGAGCACCTTGGCTTCGACGCCCATGTCGATGATTTCGCCTTCGCGGCTGATGCCCTGGCCGTAGAGGATGTCGAACTCGGCGGTCTTGAAGGGTGGCGACACCTTGTTCTTGACGACCTTGACCTTGGTCTCGTTGCCGATGACTTCTTCGCCCTTCTTGATGCTGCCGATGCGACGGATGTCGAGCCTCACCGAGGCGTAGAACTTGAGCGCGTTGCCACCGGTGGTGGTTTCGGGCGAGCCGAACATCACGCCGATCTTCATGCGGATCTGGTTGATGAAGATGACCATGGTGTTGGTCTTCTTGATGGTGCCGGTGAGTTTGCGCAGCGCCTGGCTCATCAGGCGGGCTTGCAGGCCGGGCAGGCTGTCGCCCATTTCACCTTCGATTTCGGCCTTGGGCGTGAGCGCGGCCACCGAGTCAATGACGACCAGATCGACCGAGCCGGAACGCACGAGTGCGTCAACGATTTCGAGCGCCTGTTCGCCGGTGTCGGGCTGACTGATCAGCAGTTCTTGGAGGTTGACGCCGAGCTTTTGGGCATACGCCGTGTCGAGCGCGTGTTCGGCGTCGATGAAGGCGCAGGTGCCGCCGAGCTTTTGCATTTCGGAGATGACTTGCAGCGTCAGCGTGGTCTTGCCCGACGATTCGGGGCCGTAGATTTCAACCACCCGGCCGCGCGGCAGGCCGCCAACGCCGAGCGCGATGTCAAGACCCAGCGAGCCGGTGGAGACGACTTCGATGTCTTCGATGACTTCGCCCTCGCCCAGACGCATGATCGAGCCCTTGCCGAACTGCTTTTCGATCTGCGCCAGCGCCGCTTGCAGGGCTTTGGCTTTTTCGGTGTTGAGGGTGGCTGATTTCACGGGTGCGTCCATGCGGCTCTCCAAAATGGTTGGCGGATTATTCTCAAAGGCTGGATGTTTGTACAGTCTTTTTCCGACCGCCGAAGGGGCTTCCCTACAATGAACTTGGCGTGCATCACGCCACGAGGAAGACCGCCATGCGCCTCTTGATTGCCGAAGATGACCAGGTGTTGGCCGACGCTTTGCTGCGTTCGCTGCGCCAAGCCGGCTACTCGGTGGACCACGTGGGCACGGGCACCGAGGCCGACGCGGCCTTGTCGGCGCACGAATTCGACCTGGTGATCCTCGACCTGGGCTTGCCCAAGCTGCATGGGTTGGAGGTGCTGAGCCGGTTGCGCGGGCGCGGGGTCAGCGTGCCGGTGCTGATCTTGACGGCGGCCGACAGCGTGGAGCAACGCGTCAAGGGCCTGGACCTCGGCGCCGACGACTACATGGCCAAGCCGTTTTCATTGCAAGAGCTGGAAGCGCGCGTGCGGGCGCTCACGCGGCGCGGGCTGGGAACGGCCTCCAGCGTCATCAAGCATGGGCCGCTGAGCTTCGACGCGACCGGGCGCGTGGTGTACCTGAACGACCAGTTGGTGGAGTTGTCGGCACGCGAGCTGA
>JAYSYW010000183.1:0-24257 GCA_043727255.1 Rhizobacter sp.
CGAAACAGCAGCGACTGCTGGTTGCGCTTGGGTTTGCGGTCTTTGGAGAATCGGCCTTTACCACGGGGCGGGGGCATGTTGAGAACCTCTGGTTGAATCTGTTGTCAAGGGTGCCGGGGGCTGCCGCGCGACGGTGGTCAGGCCACCTCGGTGACGTGGAAGACGACGCCGCGGCCATTGCGCTGCGCGCTCAGGAAGCCGGCGAAACCGCGTTCGGCGCCGATGTCGAGCGGCAGCACCGAGCGCGTGATCTCACCGATGGCGACGGCGCGCAGTTCGAGCGCCACCTTGCGCGGATGGCCGGCCTCGGTCTGCTCGGACGCGTGTTGCAGCCGCAGATCGAGCGCCGGGATGCCGGCCGGGGTATAGCGCAACGCGCCGCGCTCGATCAGTTGCGCCTGCAGGACCAGCCGGTTCAAGTCCGGGCGGGTTCCGGCGGGCGGTCGGAAGCGGGACGCTCCTGCGCCGGACGTGCGCCGCCGTTGCGGTCACCGCCACGATCGCCGCCGCGGTCGCCACGATCGCCGCCGCGGTCGCCGCGCGGGCCGTCGCCACGTCCGCCTTCGCCGCGGCTTTCCGGGGGCGCCGCCTTGCGCGCTTCCTCGCGGTCGACGGTCTTCATCATCACCGACGGCGCCGTCTCGGCTTCGTCCTTCAGCACCGTCAGGTGGCGCAGCACGGCGTCGTTGAAGCGGAACC
Organism: Rhizobacter sp.; assembly: GCA_043727255.1. Taxonomy (GTDB): domain Bacteria; phylum Pseudomonadota; class Gammaproteobacteria; order Burkholderiales; family Burkholderiaceae_C; genus Rhizobacter. Next base: position 700 of record JAYSYW010000183.1, read on the forward strand.
CGGTCTCGATCTCGACCAGCGTTTCCTTGCTGCATTCGATGTTGATGCAGAGGTAGTGCGCCTTGGCGAGCTTCTGGATCAGGTAGGTCATCTGGCGACGGCCCCAGTCCTCGACCCGGTGCACCTTGCCGCCGGCGGCAGTAATCACACCCTTGTAGCGCTCCAGCATGGCCGGAACCTGTTCGCTCTGATCCGGGTGGATCAGGAGCACGATCTCGTAATGACGCATCGATTCTTCCTTCGTGGATGTCCGCCGCGCAGCGCCCGGGTGGTACGCGCTGCGGCGGGGCAGCCACCCCGTGTTGCCGCGCGTGGAACGCGGCAGGCCGGGTGTGGCGAGGCAAGCCTTCGATTGTAAGCCGATCCGGCGCCTTGCCGGAGAAGGAAACGCCGTCAGCGCGTGGCCAGCCGCTGCCAGGTGTCGATCACCGTGTCGGGGTTGAGCGAGATCGACGCGATGCCTTCGTCGGCCAGCCAGTCGGCGAAGTCGGGGTGGTCGCTCGGGCCCTGGCCGCAGATGCCGACGTACTTGCCCGCCGCGCGGCAGGCGGCGATGGCGCGCGAGATCAGCGCCTTGACGGCCGGGTCGCGCTCGTCGAAGTCGTTGGCCAGCAGTTCCAGGCCAGAGTCGCGGTCGAGACCCAGCGTGAGCTGCGTCAGGTCATTCGAGCCGATCGACATGCCATCGAAGAATTCGAGGAACTGCTCGGCCAGGATGGCATTGCTCGGCACCTCGCACATCATGATGATGCGCAGGCCTTCATGGCCGCGCTTCAGGCCCTTCTCAGCCAGCATCTCGGTCACGCGTTTGGCCTGGGGAATGGTGCGCACGAAGGGCACCATGACCTCGACGTTGTTCAGGCCCATGTCGTTGCGCACGCGCTTCAGGGCTTCGCATTCCATCGAGAACGCGTCTTCGAAGCCTTCACTCACGTAGCGTGACGCGCCCCGAAAGCCGAGCATCGGGTTCTCTTCTTCCGGTTCGTAGCGCGAGCCACCAATCAGCTTGCGGTACTCGTTGCTCTTGAAGTCGCTCAGGCGAACGATCACCGGCTTGGGCCAGAAAGCCGCTGCGATGGTGGCGATGCCTTCGGCCAGCTTGTCCACATAGAACGCACGTGGCGAGGCATGCCCGCGCGCCACCGATTCCACCGCCTTCTTCAGGTCGAGGTCGATGTTCGGATAGTCGAGGATCGCCTTCGGGTGAACGCCGATGTTGTTGTTGATGATGAATTCGAGCCGCGCCAGGCCCACGCCGCTGTTGGGCATCTGGCAGAAGTCGAACGCGAGCTGCGGGTTGCCCACGTTCATCATGATCTTGATGGGGCAGTACGGCAGATCAACCTTCAGCACGTCGCTGATCTCGGTTTCGAGCAGGCCGTCGTAGACGTAGCCGGTGTCGCCTTCCGAGCACGACACCGTGACCAGCGAGCCGTCTTTCAGCGACTCGGTCGCGTCCCCGCAACCCACCACAGCCGGAATGCCCAGCTCACGGGCGATGATTGCCGCGTGGCAGGTGCGCCCGCCCCGGTTGGTGACGATCGCCGAAGCGCGCTTCATCACCGGTTCCCAGTTCGGGTCGGTCATGTCGGTGACGAGCACGTCGCCGGCCTGCACCGTGTCCATGTCGGCCAGGCTGTGCACGATGCGCACGGGGCCGGTGCCGATCTTCTGGCCAATGGCGCGCCCTTCAGCCAGCACGGTGCTCTTGGCGCCCTTGAGCTTGTAGCGTTGTTCGAGCTTGCCTTCTTGTTGGCTCTTCACCGTCTCGGGCCTGGCCTGCAAGATGTAGAGCTTGCCGTCTGCGCCGTCTTTGCCCCACTCGATGTCCATCGCGCGGCCGTAGTGCTGCTCGATGATCAGCGCGTACTTGGCCAACTCGGTCACGTCGGCGTCGTTCAACGAATAGCGGTTGCGCAACTCGGCGGCAGTGTCCACCGTCTTGACCAAACGGCCGCTCGTGGCCTTTTCTTCTGGCGTGGCGAACTCCATCTTGATGAGCTTGGAGCCGAGGTTGCGGCGGATGATCGCCAGCTTGTCGTTGCGCAGCGCAGCCTTGTGCACATAGAACTCGTCGGGGTTCACCGCGCCCTGCACCACCGTTTCACCCAGGCCGTAGCTGGAGGTGATGAACACGACTTCCTTGAAGCCGCTTTCGGTGTCGATGGTGAACATGACGCCGGCCGCACCCAGGTCAGAGCGCACCATGCGCTGCACGCCCGCCGACAAGGCCACGTCGGCATGCGCAAAGCCCTTGTGCACTCGGTAGCTGATGGCACGGTCGTTGTAGAGGCTGGCAAACACCTCTTTCATCTTGTGCAGCACCTCTTGGATGCCGACCACGTTGAGGAAGGTTTCTTGTTGGCCAGCAAAGCTGGCGTCAGGCAGGTCTTCGGCTGTGGCCGATGAACGCACGGCAAACGAAGCGCCGGGGTTGTCGGCGGTCAGCTTCGCAAACTCTTCGGTGATGGCGGCCTGCAGGTCGGCGGGGAACGGCGTTTCTTCCACCCACTGGCGGATCTGTGCGCCGGCTTCGGCCAGTGCGCGCACATCGTCGGTGTTCAGCGTGGACAGGCGCACGTTGATCTTGTCGGCCAGCCCGTTGTGCGCCAGGAAGCGGCGAAAGGCGTTGGCGGTTGTCGCAAAACCCCCAGGGACGCGCACACCCGAGGCGGCCAGTTGGCTGATCATTTCGCCGAGTGAGGCGTTCTTGCCGCCCACCGTCTCGACGTCGGTCATCCTCAGGTGTTCAAACGGAACGACCAGTGCGGTCGCCAGGTTGGGTTGTGACATGGGAAAGCTCCGTGATGTTGGTAAACGGGTGCTTCCCGGCCGGCTTTTCTGGTGCCCGAGCGAGGCTTCGAGGGCGGGTGCCGGAGGGCTTGGCCCACAGGCATTCCAGTGAGCACATGCAGCGCGGTCCGGCGCTTTGTTCTTGATTCTGCTGGGGGCAAGGACCGATGCATGACAGGGCGAGGGGAAGGTCGAAATTCATTTTACGGGCCTTTGCCTATGATCAAGACCTCGGTTCCAACACCCCCTGCACACCATGCCCAATCGAACTGTGTACTTTGTCTCCGATGGCACCGGCATCACGGCCGAGACCTTCGGCAACTCCATCCTGGCGCAGTTTTCCGTCAAGCCCCGGCATGTGCGGCGGCCCTTCATCGACACGCCCGAGAAAGCCCACCAAGTGGTGCGCGAGATCAACCACTCGACCGAGAAGGAAGGCAAGCGTTCGATCGTCTTCGTGACCCTGGTGAACGCTGAAATTCTGGCCATCGTGAAGGGCGGCAGCCAAGGCATGGTGCTCGACATGTTCAACACCTTCATCGAGCCTCTGGAAGGCGAACTGGGCATGACGTCGAACCACCGCGTGGGGCGCTTCTCAGACATCTCAAAGAGCCAGGAATACACCGACCGCATCGAGGCCATCAACTTCTCGTTGGCGCACGACGATGGGCAGTCGGCCAAGAACCTGGAGCATGCGGATGTGATCCTGGTCGGCGTGAGCCGCAGTGGCAAAACACCGACCTCGCTGTACCTGGCGATGCAACACGGCATCAAGGCGGCCAACTACCCGCTGATCCCGGAAGACTTTGACCGCAAGGCGATTCCGGCCAGCCTGGCGCCCCACAAGGGCAAGTGCTTCGGCCTGACGATCGCGCCCGACCGCCTGAGCGAGATCCGCAACGAACGCATGCCGAACAGCAAGTATTCAAGCCTGGAGAACTGCCGCCGCGAGGTGAGCGAGGCCGAAGCGATGATGCGGCGCGAAGGCATCTCGTGGCTGTCTTCCACCCACAAGTCGATCGAAGAGATCGCCACAACGATCCTGCGCGACATTCGGCCTGACCGGCTGATGTACTGAGGCGGGCACCACGCGCTTGAAGCGTGGGTCAATCGCGGCGCTGGCGCGCCACGCGACTCAACCGATTCAAGCAGTGACGGGTTTCAGCCGCTGCCGTGACGTTTCATACAGGCACACCGCTGCGGCCGCCGCCACGTTCAGCGACTCTTCCCCACCCGGCTGCGGAATGCGCAACGCAAGCGTGCAGCGTTGCAGCAAAGCCTCCGACACGCCCTGCCCTTCGTGGCCCATCACCCAGGCAGACGGCCAAGGCAGCTTCACTTCATGGATGGCCTGCGCCGCGTGCGAACTGGTGGCAAACATCGGCAGCGCCAGGCCATCAAGCACCTCATCGCCCTGCCCTTCAACAAGGTGCAGCCCGAAATGAGCGCCCATGCCGGCCCGCAGCACCTTGGGCGACCACAGCGCGGCGGTGCCCTTGATGGCGATGATTTGCGTGAAACCAAACGCGGCCGCGCTGCGCATCACCGCGCCCACGTTGCCAGCGTCTTGCAAGCGGTCGAGCACCACGCTGGGTTCACCCGCCTTCAACTGGCCTGGCCCCGCCCACGGGACCACAAAGCCCAACGGGGCGGGCGATTCGAGCGTGCTGATGTCGGCCATCAAACCCTGCGGCACCATGACCGCCGCAGCCGCCGTGCCGGCCAAGCGCCGAAGTGCCGGGTCGTCCCAACCGGCTTCGGTGATGACGGCCAACGGCGCCACCCCGCCGCGCTGCACAAAGGCCGAGCACAGGTGGTCGCCTTCGATCCACACCTCGCCCAGCTTGCGGTAAGCCGAGCCGTCATGCGCCAGCTTGCGCAGCTTCACGAGCAAGGGGTTGTCACGTGAGGTGATGGGTTTGATGGTCGCCATGGCCACGCTATCCGGTGACCGTGGCCGCGCCCACCCATACCTCGCGCACCGGTGCGAATGAGCGGCGGTGGTGCACGCAGGCCCCGTGCGCGCGCAAAGCGGCCAGGTGTTCAGGTGTGGGGTAGCCCTTGTGGCCGTCGAAGCCGTACTGGGGGTGAAGCTCGTGCAAGCTGAGGCACAGGCGATCGCGGTACACCTTGGCCAGGATGGACGCGGCCGAGATCGACTGCACCGTCGCATCGCCCTGCACGATGGCCTCGGCCGGAATGCGCAGCACCGGCACGCGGTTGCCATCTACCAGCACCTTGGCGGGTTTGAGGCGCAAGCCTTCAACCGCGCGGCGCATCGCCAACATGGTGGCGTGCAAGATGTTCAGCGTGTCGATCTCTTCCACGCTGGCTTGGGCGATCGAACAGCACAAGGCCTTGGCGCGTATCTCGTCGTACAAGCGCTCGCGTGTGCGCGGCGACAGCTTCTTGGAATCGTTCAGGCCCTGGATCGGCTGCAGTTCGTCAAGGATGACGGCCGCCGCAACCACCGGCCCGGCCAACGGCCCACGGCCGGCTTCGTCCACGCCGGCGATGAGGCCGATGACGTCGAAGCTGAGGCCGAGCTGCTCAGGAGGCAAGGATTTTTTCGATCGCATCGGTGGCCGCCTGGGCGGTGTTGCAACGCAGGCTGCGGTGCAGTTGGTCAAAGCGCTGCACGAGGGCGGCACCACGCTCAGGGTGGTCCAACCAATCCAGCGCGGCCTGGGCCAGTTTTTCGGGTGAGGCGTCGTCTTGCAGCAGTTCGGGCACCGCAAAGTCGTTCAACAGAATGTTGGGCAGACCCACCCACGGCTGGTACTTCATGCGTTTCATCATCTGCCAACTGATCCAGTTCATCGCGTAGGCGATCACCATCGGCCGCTTGAACAACGCGGCCTCCAGCGTGGCGGTGCCGCTGGCCACCAGGGTCACGTCGCACGCGGCCAGCGCCTCGTGCGAGTGGCCATGCAGCAACTCGATGGGTGTGCCGGGCGCGCAGCGGCTGCGCATGGGTTCGACCATCGCGTGCAGGCCCGGCACCACCGGCAGCACGAAGCGCAGGCCCGGGCGCTTGCGGTGCATCTCGGCGGCGGCAGCCAACAAGCGGGGGGCGATGTACTCGATCTCGCTGCGGCGGCTGCCAGGCAACAGTGCGACGACGGTGTCGGCGTCGCTCAGCCCCAGCGCGGCCCGGCTGGCGGCACGCGGCACGTCGAGCGGAATGGCATCGGCCAACGGGTGGCCAACATAGCTGGCCGCAATGCCGTGCTTCGCGTAGATCGCCGGCTCGAACGGGAACACACACAGCACGTGGTCCACCGCGCGGCGGATCTTCTCGATGCGGTCCCCCCGCCAAGCCCAGATCGAAGGGCTCACGAAGTGGATCGACTTGATGCCCTGCGCCTTCAATTGCGTTTCGAGATGCAGGTTGAAGTCGGGTGCATCAACGCCGATGAAGGCGTCGGGTTTGTCATTCAGCAAACGGGTGGTGAGCCGGTCGCGGATGCCAACGATCTCGCGGTAGTGGCGCAGCACCTCCACATAGCCGCGCACCGCCAGCTTGTGGTGCGGCCACCAGGCCTCAAAGCCGTGCGCAGCCATCTTGGGGCCACCGATGCCGGCCGCCGTCATGCCCGGCCAACGCGCTTTCATCCCGCCCAGAAGCAAGCCGGCCAGCAGATCGCCCGAGGCTTCACCAGCCACCATCGCAAAACGAGGTGAACGATCGGACATGCGGGGCGGGCTAGCGGACGATGCCGCGCGAGGCTGCGGCAAGGAAGTGCGACATCAAGCCAATGTCGAACTTCGCTTCGGAAATCTCTTCAGCCAACGCGTCGATCGCGGTGCGCGCTTCTTCAAGCGTGTGGCCTTGGCGGTACAACAGGCGGTGCATCTGCTTGATGGCCTTGATGCGCTCGGCTGAAAAACCACGGCGCTTCAGGCCTTCCAGGTTGAAGCCGCGCGCTTCGGCCGGGTTGCCCGAAGCCATCGCAAAAGGTGGCACGTCTTGCAGCAACGTGGTGCCCATGCCGGTCATGGCATGCGAGCCGATCTTCACGAACTGGTGCACGTTGGTGTATGCGCCCAGGATGGCCCAGTCGCCCACATGCACGTGGCCGGCGATCTGCGCGTTGTTGGCGAAGATGGTGTGGTTGCCCACCTGGCAGTCGTGCGCAAGGTGGGTGTAAGCCATCATCCAGTTGTCGTCGCCAAGACGAGTGACGCCAACGTCTTGCACCGTCCCCAGATTGAAGGTGCAGAACTCGCGGATGTTGTTGCGATCACCGATGTGAAGCTCGGTTGGCTCGCCGGCGTACTTCTTGTCTTGCGGTGCAGCGCCGAGCGAAGTGAACTGGAAAATGCGGTTGTCGCGGCCAATGGTCGTGCGGCCTTCGATCACGCAATGCGGGCCGACGGCCGTGCCTTCGTCGATGCGCACCTGAGGGCCGATCAGCGTGTAGGCGCCAACGGTCACTGAAGCGCCGAGTTGCGCGCCCGGGTCGACGATTGCAGTCGGGTGGATGTTCGCCATCGTTCAGCCCTTTTCGTTAGGCGATGCGCCGCATGGTGCACATCAGGTCGGCTTCCACAGCCAGCTCCTCGCCCACCAGCGCCCGCGCCTTGAACTTGAAGATGCCCGACTTCATGCGGTCGAGCGTCACGTCGAGGATCAGCTGGTCACCCGGCTCCACCGGGCGTTTGAAGCGGGCACCGTCGATGCCGGCGAAGTAGTACACGGTGTTGTCGTCAGGTGTGACGTCGAGCGTCTCGAACGCCAGCAGCGCGGCGGCCTGTGCCAGCGCTTCGATCATCAGCACCCCAGGCATCACCGGCCGGCGGGGAAAGTGCCCCACGAAGAACGGCTCGTTGATGCTGACGTTCTTGATCGCCCGGATGCGCTTGTTTTTTTCAAGCTCCAGCACGCGATCGACCAGCAAGATCGGGTAGCGGTGCGGAAGCTTCTTGAGAATCTCGTGGATGTCCATCATCGGTGCGAAAAATCAGGGTGCGGGAGTCGTGGGGGGAGCGGGTGGAAGGCATTTTTCAAGCGTGCGCAGCCGCTCTCGGAGGGTGTGAAGTTGGCGCAGCGTGGCGGCGTTCTTTTCCCAGGCGGCATTGTCGTCGATGGGAAACACGCCGCTGTACTGCCCCGGCTTGTGAATGGAGCGCATGACCACGCTGGCCGCCGAGATGTGAACGCCGTCAGCCAGCGTCAGGTGGCCCAGCACGATGGCACCACCACCCACGGTGCAATGCGCGCCAATGGTGGCGCTACCGGCCACACCCGCGCAGCCGGCCATGGCGGTGTGGGCACCGATGTGCACGTTGTGGCCAATCTGGATCAGATTGTCGAGCTTGACGCCGTCTTCGATGACGGTGTCGTCGAGTGCGCCCCGGTCAATGCAGGTGTTGGCGCCTATCTCCACGTCGTCGCCAATGCGCACCGCGCCCAATTGCGCGATCTTTTCCCAGCGGCCCTGGGTCGGTGCGAAGCCAAAGCCGTCGGCACCGATGACCACGCCGCTGTGCACGATGCCGCGCTGGCCGATGCGACAACCTTCACCGAGCGTCACCCGGGCGGCGAGGCGGGTGCCATCACCCACCGACGCACCGGCGCCAATGACGCATTGAGCGCCGATCACGGCGCCCTCACCCACCACCGCTTCAGCTTCAATCACCGCGCCCGGGCCCACGCTGGCGCTCGTCGCCACGCGGGCTGTGGCGTCCACCACGGCGCTGGCGTGAATGCCGGTCGGAGAGGCACGGCGGGATTGAGCGGCCCACCACTGGCTCAGACGTGCATAAGCCAGGTAAGGGTCGTCGGCAATGAGTGCGGCGCCACGTGCGGCGGCCACGTCGCGCATCGCCGGGCCGACGATCACACAGCCTGCGGCGGAGGCCGCCAACTGCGGCTGGTAACGCGGGTTCGACAAAAACGAGATGGTGTGCGGCGTGGCCCCTTCGAGCGGGCCGATGCGGTGGATGCGCAGGCCGGGGTCGCCGATCAGTTCGCCGCCAAGCTGGGAGGCGATCTGACCAAGTGAGACGTCAACCACCGATTACTTGCCGCCTTGGGCGTTCAGGGCCTTGATCACCTTGTCGGTGATGTCCACGCGGGCACCAGCAAACACCGCTTCTTGCAGGATGAGGTCGTACTTCTCGGCCTCGTAGATCTGCTTGATGACCTTGTTGGTGCGTTCAATCACCGAGGCCAGTTCTTCGTTGCGGCGCTGGTTCACGTCTTCCTGATACTCGCGGCGTTTGCGCTGGAACTCGCGGTCTTGTTCGACCAAGTCCCGTTGGCGGCGCACCCGATCAGACTCAGCCATCGTCGGCTGGTCCTTGTCGAACTTTTCACCGGACACCTTCAGGCGATCGCCGAGTTCGAGCAGGTCTTTTTCGCGTTTGGAGAATTCGGCTTTCAGCTTGGCATCGGCCGCTTTGGCCGGCACCGCGTCGCGCAGCACGCGGTCGCTGTTGACGTAACCGATCTTCAGGTCTTGAGCCTGTGCACCGAAGACCATACCCGCCAGACAGGCCATCACAGTCACAGACCTGGAAATGAAGCTTTTCATTAGAACGCGGTCCCAATCTGGAATTGCAAGCGCTGGATTCTATCGTTGCCCTTATAGCGGATCGGCGAGCCATAGCTAAACTTCAGCGGCCCCACCGGCGAGACCCAACTCAGGCCCAAGCCTGCCGATGCGCGCAGATCATCGGTCGTCATCTTGTCACCTTCGCCCCAAACGCCGCCGACGTCCACGTATCCGAACCAACGCAAGGTGCGGTCGTTGCCGGCCCCCGGAATGGGCAGGTACAACTCGGTGTTCAGGTTGACCCGTCGATTGCCGCCGACGTAGGCGCCGGTCTGGTCCACAGGGCCAAGCGAGCCTTGGTCGAAGGCCCGCACGGTGCCCAGGCCGCCGCCGTAGAAGTTCTTGAAGATCGGGTAACGCCGCCCGCCCAAACCCTTGCCCAGGCCCAGTTCACCGTTGAACGCCAAGGTGTAGCTCTTGGTGAGTGGCCAGTACTGCTGGTACTGCAGGTTCGTGCGCACATAACGCGTGTCGCCAGCAATGCCCCAATCGATGTTGACGCGCTGGTAGCGGCCTTCGTTGGGCACAAGGGCGCTGTCGCGCTGGTCGCGCGACCAACCCATGGTCAAGGGCACCGAAGTGCTTTTGGCACCGAAAGCGTCACGGTAAATCCGGTAGGTTTCGGGAAGCGCGTTTTCGCCCCGGATTTCGGTTTGCTCGGCGCCAATGCCGAAGAAAACAGTGTCGAACTCGCTGAACGGCACGCCGAAACGAACCGACACACCCGGCGTGATGAGTTTGTAGTCCTCACCCTGGCTGTTGATCGGCTGGGTGGTGCGGTAGTAGATGTCGAAGGCGCGCGAAATGCCGTCGATGGTGAAGTAAGGGTCCAGCGCGCTGAAAACCATCGTGCGGCTGGACTTGCTGGTGTTGAGTTCGATGCCAAGGTAGTTGCCCGAGCCGAACACGTTTTCTTGCTTGATCGACGCCGTCAGTGAAAAACGGTCGGCGCTCGAAAAACCGGCGCCCAGCAGCAGGTTGCCGGTGGGCCGCTCGGTCACGGTCATCGTCAGATCAACCTGGTCGGGCGTACCCGGCACTTCTTCGGTCTCGATACCAACGTCCTTGAAGTAACCCAGGCGGTCCACGCGATCGCGCGACAGCTTGATCCGGCGCCCGTCGTACCACGACGACTCGAACTGCCGGAACTCGCGGCGAATGACTTCGTCGCGGGTGCGGCTGTTGCCCGCCACGTTGATGCGGCGCACATACACGCGGCGCTGTGGGTCGGCGGCCAGCGTGACGACCACCTGGCCGGTGTTGCGGTCGATGTCGGGTCGTGCTTCAACGCGGGCGAAGGCATAGCCGAAGTTGGCGAAGCGCTCGGTGAACGCCTTCGTGGTTTCGGCCACCGATTCGGCCCGATACGGCTCGCCCGGCTTGATGGACACCAGCGTCTTGAAGTCCTCTTCCTTGCCGAGGAATTCGCCTTCAAGCTTCACTGCGGTCACCGTGTACGGCTGGCCTTCTTTCACGTTGATCGTGATGGTGATGTCTTGTTTGTCGGGCGAAATGGCCACTTGCGTTGATTCAACCGCGAACTCGAGGTAGCCCCGGTTCAGGTAGTAGGAGCGCAGCGTTTCAAGGTCGGCGGTGAGCTTGGCGCGTGAATACCGGTCAGCCTTCGTGTACCAGCTCAGCCAACCGCCATCGTTCAGGTCGAATTGGCCGGTCAGCGTGCTTTCAGAGAACGCCTTGTTGCCAACGATGCGGATTTCGCGGATGCGCGCCGCGCCACCTTCGGTGACGGTGAAGGTGACGTTGACGCGGTTTCGCTCAAGCGGCGTCACCGTGGTCACCACCTCGGCGCCATACAAGCTTCGCGTCAGGTACTGGCGCTTGAGTTCTTGCTCGGCTCGGTCGGCCAGAGCCTTGTCGAAGGGCAGGCCTTCGCCGATGCCGAAGTCCTTGAGCGACTTGGTCAGGGTCTCTTTGTCGAATTCCTTGGTACCGACGAAATCGATGCTGGCGATGGTCGAACGTTCATCAACCACCACCACCGCCACGTCGCCGTCGATTTCAATGCGCACGTCTTTGAAGAGGCCCGTTGCAAACAACGCGCGCAGGGCGGCCGCACCTTTGTCGTCGGTGTAGGTGTCGCCAATGCGGAACGGCAGCGAAGCGAACACGGTGCCGGCATCGGAGCGTTGCAGGCCTTCGACGCGAATGTCCTTCAGCACGAAGGGATCAACCGCATATGCCGGCCCAGCCACCAGGGCGGCAGCAAGTGCAAGGGAAAGAAGTGTGGGGCGCAGGCAGGTCGATCGACCGAGTCTGTAGTCAGAGAGAGTTCGCATGAGGGAGTCAGGGCAGGCCCAGATAGCGGGCCACATCGTTGTAGAGAGCGAGCGACATCATCATGAGCATGATGGCCACCCCCCCGCGTTGAAAGCGTTCGAGCCACACGTCCGACGGAGGACGCCCGGTCACGACTTCAAAAAGATGGTACATGAGGTGCCCGCCGTCGAGCATTGGCAAGGGCAAGAGGTTCAACACGCCCAGGCTGACACTCACAACGGCCAGAAAGCCCAGGTAGTAGGTGAAGCCCAACCGGGCCGACTGCCCGGCATAGTCGGCGATCGTCAGCGGGCCGCTCAGGTTCTTCAGCGAGGCCTCGCCGATCAGCATGCGGCCGAGCATCTTGAGCGTCAAGGTTGACATGTCCCAGGTGCGTTGCGCCGCTTGGGCCAAGCCGTCCCACAAGCCATAGCGCACCGTCACCATCTCAGGCTGCTGGCCAAGCATGGCTTCGATTCGGCCGATCTTCTTTGCGCCTTCCTCAACCACGGCGGGCCGCACGCTCACTTCAAGCACCTGGCCGCCGCGCTGCACCCGCCACAGCATGCGCGGCGCATCGGCCGACGCGCTGGCGCGGATGAGTTCGCGCAGGCGGCCGGTGTCTTCAACCACCACGCCATCAACCGTCAACACCCGGTCGCCTTCGCGCAAGCCGGCGTTGGCGGCCGGACCGTTCGGTGAAACCGCGCCCAGAACCGGCTCGCTGTACGCCGACCCCAACCCGATGCGGCGCAAGTTTTCGGCATCAATGTCTTTGCTGCCGAGCGTGTCAATGTCGAGCGTGAGGTTGCGGCGGTGTTGGCCGTCGCCATCGGTGACCAGCAGGCTCAGGCGATCTCCGCGCAGCACGGCCTGGGTGATCTGCCAACGCAAGTCAGCAATCGACTTCACATCGTCCCATTGCTCGCCGTCGACCGACACGGCCTGAACCCAGTCACCCGCCCGCGCGCCAGCCCGCTCGGCCAAGCTGGCGGGTGCCGGCGACCCAAGGCGAGCCTTGGGCTCTTCCATGCCGATCCAATGGGCCGATGCATACAGCAGCACCGCCAGCAGCAGGTTGGCCAGCGGCCCGGCCACCACCACAGCACTGCGCTGCCACAAGGGCTTGCGGTTGAATGCGCGTTGCTGCTCAGACGGCAGAACCGGCCCTTCACGCTCATCGAGCATGCGCACATAGCCGCCCAGCGGCAACGCGGAAAGCACGAATTCGGTGCTGTCGGGAGTGCGCTGATGGCGCCAGATCACGGGGCCGAAACCAACCGAGAAACGCAGCACCTTGACGCCACAGGCCACTGCGACGCGGTAGTGCCCGTATTCGTGGATGACGATCAAGATGCCCAGCGTCACGATGAACGCAAGAACCGTCGTGAGCATCATGCCGAGAACCTTGTCACCATCTCTTGGGCCTTCCGGCGTGAACGTGCATCGAGTTCGAGCAAGCCTTCCAGCGACGTACAGCTCTGCGGCGCGGGTTGCACGCCGGCCAGCACCTCGGCGTTCACGTTGTGAATCTGATCGAAGCGGATGGTTCCAGTGAGGAACGCATCGACCGCCACTTCGTTGGCGGCGTTCAACACCGCAGTGCTGCCCTCGGGCCCACGCAGGCAATCCCAAGACAGGTGCAGCCCGGGGAAACGCTGCGCATCGGCGGGCTCGAAGTTCAACGCGGTGAGCTTCAAGAAATCAAGCTGCGACGCGCCCGACTCGATGCGCTCGGGGAACGACAAGCCATAAGCAATGGGCACCCGCATGTCGGGCGTGCCGAGTTGCGCCAATACCGAGTTGTCGCGGCACACCACCATCGAATGGATGATGCTTTGCGGGTGGATCACCACCTTGATCTGCTCAGGTTTCAGGTCGAACAGCCAGCGCGCTTCGATCACTTCGAGCGCCTTGTTCATCATCGTGGCCGAATCGACCGAAATCTTTCGGCCCATCACCCAGTTCGGGTGCGCGCAGGCTTGGTCAGGCGTCACGTCTTTCAGCGTTGCGGGGTCGCGCTGGCGAAACGGCCCGCCAGAGGCCGTCAACACGATGTGATCTACGCGCTGGGGCCAAGTGCTGCGGTCTTCAGGCAGGCACTGGAAGATCGCCGAGTGTTCGCTGTCGATGGGCAAAAGCGTGGCGCCACCGTCTCGAACCGCCTGCATGAACAGCGCCCCCCCCACCACCAGCGCTTCTTTGTTGGCCAGCAGCAGCCGCTTGCCGGCGCGGGCCGCAGCCAGGCACGGCGCCAAACCAGCGGCTCCCACGATGGCGGCCATCACGCTGTCCACCTCGGGGTGGGCGGCGATCTGGCACAAGCCCTCTTCGCCTTCCAGCACCTCAGTGCGCAGGTTCGCGGCACGCAAGCCGTCGCGCAACTGCTGGGCACAGGCGCTGGGCACCACCGCAAAACGCGGTTGCCACGCCACGCACTGGGCCAGCAATTCGGTGATACGCGAATGAGCGGTCAAAGCCAGCACTTCATAGCGCTCACGGTGCCGCGCCAGCACATCGAGCGTGCTGGTGCCGATGCTGCCCGTCGAGCCCAAGATGCAGACGCGATGGCGAAACGAAGACATGGAACTCATCGACACCCGATTCAAAGAAAGCTCAGCGCCATGGCGATGGGAAACACCGGCAATAAAGCATCGACGCGATCAAGCACACCGCCGTGGCCGGGCAGCAAGCGGCTGCTGTCTTTTGCACCGGCCGCACGCTTGACCAGCGATTCGATCAGGTCACCCACCACGCTCATCATGCTGAGGAAGATCAGCGCCAACACCAGCCCCGGCACGTGCAAACGGGCCAACAACAGTGAAAACAGGCTGGGCGTTGCGATTGCAAAGTGCCGTTCCAAAAAGACCCAGGCCGCAGCCAACATCAGCACGCCGGCCATGCCACTCCAGACACCTTCCCAGCTTTTGCCGGGGCTGATGGCCAGCGCGAGCTTGCGGCGCCCAAAGGCACGTCCACCGAAGTAGGCCGAGATGTCGGCCACCCAGACCAGGCAAAACACCGACAGCAGAAAGTTCAAGCCTTGGGTCTTTGCGCTGGCCAACGCAAGCCAAGCCGTCCACAGCGCGACCAGCCCCAGCGCCCACCGCAAAAACTGGGGCAGTTTGGGCCAGCCATCCGGCCCGCTTCGCAAGGCCAAGGCCCCACCGAGCACCCACACCAGCATCGCAAGCCACCAGACCGGACTGGCACCAGGACGAACCCAGCCCGCCCACCACGCCAAGCCGCAAACGGCCGACAAACCCACGCCCATGGCGATGGCACCCGACGACGACGCCTTGTTGAGGCGACCCCATTCCCAGCCCGCCGCACCGATCATCAACAGGGTCAACACCGCGAACGGCCAAGCCGACGACGCCAGCATGGCAGGCAGCAGCAAGGCCATCAGCACCAGCGCGGTGATCACACGCTGACGCAGCATGCTCAGGCCTGGGCCGCGACCTGCGGGCTCGTGGACTCAACGGCGCCGAAGCGGCGATCACGGCTGGCGTAGTCGGCAAGCGCGGCGTCCAGCTGCTGCTCGCCGAACTCGGGCCAGAGGCAGTCGGTGAACACCAATTCAGAATAAGCGGCCTGCCAGAGCAGGAAGTTGCTGATGCGCACTTCACCGCCGGTGCGGATGAACAGGTCGGGGTCGGGCGCGAAGTTCATCGCCATGAACCGGTCGAGCGTGGCTTCGTCCAACGAGGCTGGCGGAATGCCCGCCTCCACCGCTTGACGGCAGGCTTGCACCACGTCCCAGCGGCCACCGTAGTTGAAGGCGACCGACAGCGTGATGCGCTGGTTGTGTTCGGTCGCGCGCTCGGCCTCGTTCCAGGCGGCACGCACTTTGTCAGACACCTGCGAGCGGTCGCCCACGATGCGGATGCGAACACCCTCACGCGCCAGCTTGCCCAGGTACTTGGACACCGCCACAAGCACGAGGCTCATCAACCCCGACACCTCTTCGGTGGGGCGCTTCCAGTTCTCGGACGAGAACGCGAAGACGGTGAGGTATTCAATGCCACGGTCGGCACAGGCCTGCACCGTGCGCACCAGCGCGTCGACACCTTGCTTGTGCCCGAAGAAACGCGGCATGAAACGCTTCTTGGCCCAGCGCCCATTGCCGTCCATCACGATGGCGACGTGGCGCGGAATGCGGGAAGGTGAACTCACGGGGCTTCGCTGCAACGCAAGGTCCGACCGCGTCAAATGGCCATGATCTCGGCTTCCTTGCCGGTGATCAGCTTGTCGATTTCGGCGATCACGCGGTCCGTCAGCTTCTGGACTTCATCCAGCGAGCGACGCTCGTCGTCCTCGCCGATCTCTTTGTCTTTCAGAAGCTTCTTGGCTTGGTCGTTGGCATCGCGCCGCAGGTTGCGCACCGCCACCTTGGCGTCCTCGCCGGCGTTGCGAACCACCTTCGTCAACTCGCGGCGACGCTCTTCGGTCAGCGGCGGCATTGGCACACGAATCAACTCGCCTTGCGACGAAGGGTTCAGCCCCAGGTCCGACTCGCGAATCGCTTTTTCGATCTTAGGCCCAAGGCCTTTTTCCCACGGCTGGACGCTGATCGTGCGCGCGTCCAACAAGGTCACGTTGGCCACCTGGCTGATGGGGATCATCGAGCCGTAGTACTCGACCTGCACCTGGTCAAGGATGCCCGGGTGGGCACGGCCAGTGCGGATCTTGTGCAGTTCGTTCTTGAACGATTCGACCGAGCGAGCCATCTTCTGCTCGGCGTTTTTGCGAATTTCTGCGGTGCTCATGTCGATTTCCTCAAACGTGAACGAGGGTGCCTTCGTCTTCGCCCCTCACCACGCGCTTCAAAGCGCCTTCCTTGAAGATGCTGAACACCTTGATCGGCAGCTTCTGGTCGCGGCACAACGCAAACGCGGTGGCGTCCATCACCTGCAGGTTGCGGCTGATGGCTTCGTCGAAGCTGATCTCGGTGTAGCGGGTGGCGTTCGGGTCTTTCTTCGGGTCGGCGCTGTAGACGCCGTCCACCTTGGTCGCCTTCAGCACGATCTCGGCGCCGATCTCGGCACCTCGCAACGCGGCGGCGGTGTCGGTGGTGAAGAAGGGGTTGCCGGTGCCGGCCGCGAACACCACGATCTTGCCTTCTTCGAGGTATTGCAAAGCCTTCGGGCGCACATACGGTTCGACGACCTGCTCAATGGCGATCGCCGACATCACCCGGGCCGTCATGCCTTCTTGCCGCATGGTGTCGGCCAGGGCCAACGCGTTCATCACCGTGGCCAGCATGCCCATGTAGTCAGCGGTGGCGCGGTCCATGCCGACAGAACCGCCAGCCACGCCGCGGAAGATGTTGCCGCCACCAATGACGACCGCAACCTCGCAGCCGAGCATCGTCACCTCCTGAATCTCTTGCACCATGCGGACGATGGTCGCCCGGTTGATGCCATAGGCGTCCTCACCCATCAGGGCCTCGCCCGACAATTTCAGAAGGATGCGCTTGTACGCCGGCATTCAGTGTTCTCCCAAGGTGGCTGCGGCTGTGTCGTCGAAGTCTATCCGTGCGGGCGGAGCCTTCCGGCTCCGCCTTGTGTCACCCCTGGGGGTCACGCGCCTTTGGCGGCGGCCACCTGCGCGGCCACCTCGGCGGCAAAGTCGTCCACCTTCTTCTCGATGCCTTCGCCGACCACGTAGAGGGTGAAGCCCTTCACCGTGGTGTTCACAGCCTTGAGCATCTGCTCAACGGTCTGCTTGTCGTTCTTGACGAAGGTCTGGTTGAACAGGCTGACTTCTTTCAGGTACTTCTGAACCGAACCTTCGATGCGCTTGGTGACGATCTCAGCCGATTGCGCGGGCTTGCCAGCGGCTTCAGCCGTCTTGGCATCTTCAGCAGCCTTGCCGGCGGCCACGGCGCGTTCTTTTTCGATCAGGTCGGCCGGCACGTCAGCCGATGACAACGCCACCGGCTTCATCGCCGCGACGTGCATCGCAACATCCTTGGCTGCCGTGTCATCGCCATCAAACTCAACCAGGACGCCGATGCGCGTGCCGTGCAGGTAGCTGGCCAGCTTGCCGCCGTTGGCGTAACGCTTGAAGCGACGGATCGAGACGTTCTCGCCAATCTTGCCGATCAAGCCTTTGCGAACGTCTTCCACCGTCGGACCGAAGCTGGCCTGCGTCAGCGGCAGTGACGCCACTGCGGCCACATCGGCCGGGTTGTTCTTGGCGATCAGTTCGGCCACTGACTTGGTGAATGCCAGGAAGTCGTCGTTCTTCGACACGAAGTCGGTTTCGCAATTGACTTCGACCAACGCACCGGTCGTGCCGTCAACGGCTGCGGCAACCACACCTTCGGCGGTCACGCGGGATGCTGCCTTGCCAGCCTTGCTGCCCAGCTTGACGCGCAGCAGCTCTTCAGCCTTTTCCATGTCGCCGTCGGCCTCGGTGAGGGCCTTCTTGCATTCCATCATCGGGGCATCGGTCTTGGCGCGCAGTTCAGCGACCAGGCTTGCAGTGATTGCGGGCATGTTGAATCTCCGTTTGCTTGAGGCGCCCACGCACAGGCGGGCCGCCATTGAATCGTTTTGCGTTGAAAAAAAGGGGCTGAACCAGCCCCTTTCTTATCTCGCCCGTCAGGCGAGCAAGGTCGAGGCTCAGACGGCTTCGCTGACTTCCACGAACTCGTCACCCTCGGGGGCCACCGCCTGCACCACTTCATTCATGGCGTTGGACTTGCCTTCCAGCACGGCGTCGGCCACGGCGCGGGCGTACAACGCCACAGCCTTGGAAGAGTCGTCGTTGCCAGGGATCACGTAGTCGATGCCGATGGGCGAGTGGTTGGAGTCCACCACGCCAATCACCGGAATGCCGAGCTTCTTGGCTTCGGCAACAGCGATCTTGTGGTAGCCCACATCGATGACGAACAGCGCATCAGGCAGGGCGCTCATGTCTTGAATGCCGCCGATGTCTTTTTCGAGCTTGATGATTTCGCGCTGGAACAGCAGGGCTTCCTTCTTGATCCGGATTTCAGTGCCGGAATCAACTTGGGCTTGCATGTCCTTCAGCTTCTTCAGCGAACCCTTGACCGTCTTGAAGTTGGTCAGCATGCCGCCGAGCCAACGCTGGTCAACGTAGGGCATACCGGCGCGCTTGGCTTCCATGGCAATCACTTCGCGCGCTTGGCGCTTGGTGCCGATCATCAGAACGGTGCCGCGGCGGGCTGCCAGCTGGCGGATGAACTTCATCGCGTCGTTGAAGAGCGGCTGCGTCTTCTCGAGGTTGATGATGTGGATTTTGTTGCGATGGCCGTAGATGTACGGAGCCATCTTCGGGTTCCAGAAGCGGGTTTGGTGGCCGAAGTGGACACCGGCTTCTAGCATTTCACGCATGGTGACTGACATATGAACTCCAAAGGTTGGTTCTAGAATTCCGCCTGAATTGCAGCGTTTGCTTTCACTCGATACCTCTTCCGAGGCGCTGGTGAATGGAACGCCGGCAACACCTTTAGTGGCCGAATTCGCGATTTGTCATCCGTGCAGCTCAACACGAACTGCATTCAGATAAACCCGTAGAGTATAGCACGGCCCCCAGCCCCTCCTCCATGACTCAAGACCTGAGTGTGTGCCTCGCACGCATCCCCTGCGGGACGCTTGCCGCCCCCGCATCCCTCAAGCTGACACGCCGCCCGGCAGGAGCCCACTGATGCGTGTGGCTGTGATTGGCGCCGGCAACGTCGGCGTGACGGTTGCGTATGAGCTGACGGCCGACGGCCACGAGGTGACCGTGTTTGAGCAGCGCGGAAGCGTCGCCGCCGAAGCGAGCTTCGCGCACGGGGGCCTCGTGGCGCCTGGCCACCTGCTGCCGTGGGCCGCACCTGGCGTGCCGATGCATTCGTTCGTGAAATGGCTCAGGCGTGATGCGTCCGTCAGCATCAGCCCGCAGATGAATGCCGCGACCTTGCACTGGCTGTGGCATGGCTGGCGCGCATGCTCGCCGCGCCGCTTCCAGGCGGGCGCAGCGCGGATGAACCACCTCGCGCGCTACAGCCGAGACAGACTTCAACTGCTGACCCACACGCTCAAACTCGACTACGAACGAGCTGATGGCTGCCTGGTGCTGCTGCGCGATGCCCAAGACGCGACGCGTGCAACCCCGCGCTTAGCTGCCTGGCAAGCGCTCGGCGTGCGCGCCACCTTGCTGAATGCCACCCAGTGCCGTGCCATTGAGCCCGGCCTGAACACCGACACCGCTTTGCACGCCGGCATCCACCTGCCACAGGCCGAGGTCGGCAATGCGCGTCAGTTCGCCTTGCTGCTGCGCAACGAAGCTCAGCGTCTCGGTGCCCGGTTTCTGATGCACACGACCGTTCAACACCTTGAACCCGGACCTCGTCCACGCGTGACGCATGTGTCGGTGGACGCACCCGAATCGACACTGGCCGCCCCTAGCGCCAACTCCAAGCTGCACGAGGATGAATCCGATCCCGTGACCGAAAGTTTCGATGCCGTCGTGCTTTGCACCGGGGCCAGTTCGGCCGCCCTGCTCGCCCGCCATGGGCTGAAGCTGCCAATGATTCCGGTGCACGGCTGGTCACTCACCGCCCCGCTTCGGCATCGTGAAGCACACCCCGACCACGGCCCCCGCGCCGGGTTGATCGACGAGCGGCTAGGCGTGACGGTCAGCCGCCTGGGCAACCGCGTGCGGGTGTCGGGTGGCCAGCGCCTGGGTGGTTCGGCCGCGCGAAATGGTGACCTGCCCCGAGCGCTATACCGCGCGCTTGACGATTGGTTCCCCGGCACCGCCCACCTGAGTCAGGCACAGCGCTGGACGGGTGCTCGCCCCACCCTGCCCGACGGCCTACCGCTGATCGGCGCCAGCGGCCTGGGCGGCGTGTGGCTGAACCTCGGCCACGGGTCCGGAGGCTGGGCGTTGTCCACCGGCTCCGCCCGCCTGCTGGCCGACTTGATCGGCCGCCGACCGACCGCCATCGAGGCCGAAGGCCTGGGTTTGGATCGCTGGCAGAAGTAGGCAGCCCCAGAGCGGTGTCGCACACTCCCGCCATGCGACCGCTTCTCCCTCCTACCCAGCGCTGGCCCTTGCATGGCTCGGCTGTCACGCGACAAATCGAAACGCAGGCTGCGGCCACACTGCCTTTCAATGCCTTGATGCAACGAGCTGGTGGCTCCGTCGCCCGGCTCGCTTTGGCGTTGGCTCCTCACGCCCGGTGCGTGTGGGTCGCAGCGGGCCCGGGCAACAACGGGGGTGACGGCCTGGAAGCCGCGAGGTACCTGCGTGAAACCGGGTTTGAAGTTCATGTCACGCTGGCCGGAGACGCCCAGAAGCTTCCCCCAGATGCACAGGCCGCCTTCGCCCGCGCGGTCGCCGCCGGCATCCCCGTGCATGGCACCGACGTGAGTCCACCATCACTGGGCACTCAAGACATCGCCATCGATGCCTTGCTGGGCTTGGGCATCGGACGCGCACCCCAAGGCGCCATCGCAACGCTGATCAACCACTTCGACACGCTCCCCTGCTGCGTGCTGGCTGTAGACCTTCCTTCGGGGCTCAACGCCGACACAGGCCAACCCGCCGGCACGTCATGCGTCAAAGCTTCACACACGCTGGCGCTGCTGACCGCCAAGCCCGGCCTGTTCACCGCAGCTGGGCGCGACCACGCGGGCCGGGTGTGGTTCGATGGCCTGGGCGTGGACGCATCCAACACACCGCCTGATGCCTGGCTCTCCGGGCCGCCGCGGACTCACACCCCGGCTCGACGGCATGCCCAGCACAAGGGCAGTTTCGGTGACGTGGTCGTCATCGGTGGGGCACCGGGCATGACAGGCGCCGCTGTGCTTGCTGCCCGTGCCGCCCATGCGGCGGGCGCCGGGCGCGTGTACCTCTCGCTGGTGGGACAACAACCGCTGGGGCACGACCTGTCACGACCTGAATTGATGTGGCGCCAGGACGTGTGGAAAAGCGACCCCGCGCTGCTGAAGCGGGCCACCGTGGTTTGCGGCTGCGGCGGTGGCGACGCGGTGCGGCGCGCGCTGCCACCCCTGCTCAGCGCAGTGCCTCGCTTGGTGCTGGACGCCGATGCGCTGAACGCCATCGCCGTCGACACCGACCTGCAACGCTTGCTGTTCACCCGCGGCGCCAGAGGCCTCGCCACCGTCATGACGCCCCACCCGCTGGAAGCAGCACGCCTGCTCCAAACCAACACCACCGCCATTCAGTCCGACCGGCTCGGCGCTGCACGCCAGTTGGCCGACAGATTCAATTGCGTGGTGGTACTAAAAGGCTCGGGGAGCGTCATCGCCGCCCCCGCATTTACTCCGACGATCAACCCCACAGGCAACGCTGCACTGGCCACCGCAGGCACCGGCGACGTGCTGGCCGGCTGGCTGGGTGGACGTTGGTCAACAAGCGGCCCGGCAAGCCCAAACAGCAACATCCATGACGCAGCCTTCAACGCAAGCAACGCCGCCGTGTGGGCGCATGGCCGCGCGGCCGACGATGCAAACGCGAACCCGCTCAGAGCGGCGGATCTGGTCGAGATGCTTCATCAAGGCGCAAGCACCGCCTGAGCTTCGGCGCAGGCGCGGGTTCGCCAGCGAGGCCCAGACCCGCGCCGACACCTCAGCGCCGTCGCGCAGTCTTACCTGCGGACTTGCCCCCAGCGGATTGACGCGCCGCCGACTTGGCTGCCCGCACCGGGTGAGCCACTGCCCCCGCAGCGCGGCTGCGCTTGGACGCTGACTTGGTGACACGGTCCGCGCCCTTCACTGCAGCCAGTTCGGCAGCCGCGGCGCTGAGCTTGTCTGTGGGGCGGTCACGGCGGTTGCGTGGCGACGTGCCTGCGTCCTCACCCTCATGGACCATGCGGAAGTCGATCTTGCGTCCGTCGAGATCGACCCGGCTGACCTGCACCCGCACACGGGCGCCCACTGTGTAGCGGATGCCGGAGCGTTCACCGCGCAGTTCTTGTCGGACCTCGTCGAAGCGGAAGTACTCGCCACCCAGTTCGGTGATGTGCACGAGGCCCTCAACGTACAAACCATCGAGCTGCACGAACAAGCCGAAGCTCGTGACCGAGCTGACCGTGCCGCCGAACTCTTCGCCGAGGTGCTCTCGCATATAGCGGCACTTGAGCCAAGCCTCGACGTCACGCGACGCCTCATCGGCACGGCGCTCGTTCGCACTGCAGTGCGCGCCCGCCACCTCCCAGCGTTCGTCTTCCGCGCCGGCGCCCTTTTTCGAGCGGCTGGGCGGCTCGATCGAACCAGCCAACAGGTTGTAGCGCTTGCCCTGCAACAAGGCCTTGATGACCCGGTGCACCAGCAGGTCGGGGTAGCGCCGGATCGGGCTGGTGAAGTGCGTGTAGGCGTCATAAGCCAAGCCGAAGTGCCCGGCGTTGGTCCCTGTGTAAATGGCTTGCTGCATTGATCGCAACAGCATCGTGTGGATCTGCATCGCGTCTGGTCGGTCTTTGGTTGCCGCAGCGATGGTTTGGTATTCGCCCGGCTTCGGGTCGTCACTGATGCTCAGACCCAGGCCCAAGGCCTTCAGGTAGTTCTGAAGCAGCGTCTTTTTCTCTGGCGTCGGGCCTTCGTGCACTCGGTACAGCGCCGCATGCTTCGAGCGCGCAATGAAGTCGGCCGAGCAGACGTTGGCCGCCAGCATGGCCTCTTCGATCAGCTTGTGCGCTTCGGTGCGCGTGCGCGGGATGATCTTCTCGATGCGGCCGTTGTCATCGCAAACAATCTGCGTTTCGGTGGTCTCGAAGTCCACGGCACCCCGCTTGGCACGCTCTTTCAAAAGCGCGCGGTAGACCTCATGCAGGTTCAGCAAATGCGGCACCAAGTCTTTGCGGCGCGAGGCCTCGGGACCCCGCGTGTTCGACAAGATCGAAGCCACCTCGGTGTACGTGAAGCGGGCATGTGAACAAATCACCGC